>JBARJD010000095.1:0-24831 GCA_049800095.1 Thermoplasmata archaeon
GGCGATGCCCGCTTCCAGCGTGGAGAGCCCGGCCGAAAGGCGCGCGGGGAGGTACGGCTCTAGGCCCTCGTCTCTCAGCTGCCCCAGGCGACTCTGCGCGCGCTCGAGCGCTTGCATCTCCAGGTTCAAACTCGCGAGCCGGAACAACGCCTGCGCCCGGGTTCGTGGGAGTTGACAGTAGCCGCTGTGGGCCAGCACGTCGAGCCAGCCTTCCCGGGCGTCATCCAGTCGGCCCTCGAGTCGGGCCAAGCGTGCCTCGAAGCCCCAGACTCGGAAGAGCGCCGGACTGGGGGGGACTAGATGGAGGGTTTCGACCAGGTACTGACAGCGCTGGAGCGGGCCGCGCACCACCGCCGGGGCCCCGCCCTGCAGAAGCAGCTCGACATGTTGGCTCTGGAGGTGAAGCTCGAGCCACAGGGTACCGGTCCGTTCGGCTACCATCAGTCCCCGTTCAGTGACCTTGAGGCCGGCGGCTGGCCCTTCTTTCAGCTCGGTCCATCGGGCTTCGACCACGCTGGAGAGCAGGTCGAGCTCGGTGAGGTGGCTCCCACGGAGCAAGTCTCTAGCGGTCTCGAGCATCTCGGGGACGGAGGTCGGCGCGATCTCGGCATTCCAGAGTTGGAGCATCGCGCCGAAAAGGAGAACGGAGATCCGGGCCAACCCCTCCTCCGTCCGTTCCGAAAGTGGACGCGCCTTGCGAATTTCGGCCTCCGCTTCGGCGACGCGGGCCCCCAACAGCTCGAGATAGGCCAGTAGCGTCCGCGTGATCGCCTCCGGACCGGACCATTGGCGGGTCTGGAAAGTGTCGGCGGCATCGGCCAGGATTTGTCGGAGCGTCGGACGCGGACCGATGGCGTAGACGACTTGGGGGAGCATCAGTAACAACTCTTCCATCCGGCTCTCGGCCGGCGGATGGAGGACCGCGGCCTCGACCGCTTGCTGAACGAGCAACTCGGCCTCGGTCGGACGTCCCGCGAACGCGAGGAGCTTGGCGCGCTCCAGTCGCAATTCGATGCGGCTCTCTTCCCCGCCGGGGTCCGGCCCTCCTGGAATGCATTCGATCGCCTTCGCGAGGGCCGCCTCGGCCGGGTCAAACGCCAGGACCCCCTCGGCGAGGTGCGCTGCTCCCACAAGGTGTCGGAGCGCCAGCGGGCCGACTTCGGCCCGGAAGAAATGGTCCGCGATCTGAAATCTCCGCTGAAGGTTGGGCTCGGGACTGAGCGCTTCCAGGCCCTCGGCTACGATCCGATGCATCTCCCGACGTTGCTCTTCCGGGATGCTCTCGATGAGGTGGTCGACCCAGGCCTCATGGGCGACGGCGATCCGCCCCTCGCTGGTCCGCAGGAGATTGGCCGAGAGGGCCGGGCGGAGCAGGTCGTTGAGTTCCGAAGTGCGCTGTCGAGCGATCCGGGCGAGCACGACTTCGGAGGTGGAGCCATCGAGCAGCGCGACGAATCCGACCAGCCGGCTCGTCGGCGCAGGCAAGGAGGCCATGATCTCCTGGAGTCGCTCGGTTTCGCGGGCATCGGCGTGCGGATGGCTCAATCGGATCCAGTCGACGTCCGGCCGTCCCAGGAGTTCCTCTTCCCACTGGCTGAACGACGGGAGCGACGAGTCGAGCTCCAGTACGAGGAGGAACGGTCGGCGGCGCGCGAGCCGGGAGAGCTTGAGGAGCAGCGTCCGGCTCGCAGGGTCGACTAAGGTGGCGTCCTCGATCAACAGCGCCAGTCCGAGCGCCTCGCCGGCCCGGAATCGTTCCGTCAGTGCGGTCCAAACTGCGGTCATGCTCTCGAAGCCGCCCGAGCCCGTCCGCGGACTCGGACCGAAGCTGAACCGCCCGCCCCGACTTCGTCGCCGCCCGCCCATGGCGGGCATTCCCTCGCCGCCAAATGCATCGGTGAAACTCCCAGGAATCAGCGATGGGGCCCCCTCGGCCGAATGCTCGGTCTTATCGGAAAACTGTGTCCAGAGCGGCGCGAGCGCCCCGTAGTCCAAATCGCGGGCGCGGTACGAGCCTTCGGCCGTCAGCACGACGACCCCCCGCATGTCCAGCTCGACCTTCAACTCCGCGATACGGGCGCTCTTCCCACTCGTGGGCGGTCCAGCAAGGGCGATCGTGCGACCAGAGCGGGCTTCTAGCCCGGCGTACGCTCGAAGAAAGGCTGGCGGTTGAGGCATTCCCGGACCTCCACCGATATTGGTCGAGGGTCGGATTTAACAGAGTGTACACCGGGAACATGCACCGTTGATCTCCGCCCGAGTGTCCAACTCGGGGCGAAGACCCGACGGCTTTATTCCGCCCCGGGGATGCGGCCCTCGTGCCGAACCGAATCGACGTCGGCCGCCGGCCGTACCTCCGAAAGACGGTGACACCGGTCGATGTCGCGAAGGTCCATGGCGTGGGCGACCTCCTCGATGCGTTTCGCTCGACCTCTATCCAGGCGCGCAATCTGGCCCAATGCCTCGAAGTCTGGGAAAACGCGCTCACGGACCGACGTCGGCCGACCATTCTGCTGGGGCTAACCGGACCCCTGATCGCAGCCGGGCTCCGGAAGGTCCTCCGAGACCTGATCGAGTGGGGGGTGGTCGACGTCGTCGTTTCTACGGGGGCGATCCTCTACCAAGATCTGTATCAGACTGTCGGGGGTCGCCATTGGATGGGCTCTCCCCTCGCCGACGACCGCCAGCTACGGGACCTGTACCTGGACCGGATCTACGATACTTACGTGGACGAGCTCAAGTTCGAAGACACGGACCGGGTCATCGGCCGGATCACGAACAAGTTTCCGGCCCGTACGGCGTCCTCCCGGGAGTTTCTCGAGTTTCTCGGGCGGAACTTCGACGACCGGGAGTCGATCCTGGCGACCGCGGCCCGCCGGGGCATTCCCGTTTTCTCGCCCGCCCTGATCGACAGCTCGATCGGCATCGGCCTCACGCTCTATTACCAAGCCCACCGTGGAAAGCCCCGGTTTATCCTCGACTCGATCCGCGACAACTACGAACTCGTCCAGATCCTCACCCACTCTCCGCGGACGGCGGTGATCTATGTGGGAGGCGGGACCCCCAAGAACTGGATCAACGACGGGATCGTGATGGCCAACTACGCGTTCAAGCGCGAGGGCGAGGGCCATTTCTATGCGCTCCAGATCACGACGGACGTTCCCGACTGGGGTGGTCTGTCTGGTAGCACGCTCGACGAGGCGCAGTCCTGGGGCAAGATCTCCAAGATGGCCACGCGGGCTACGGCGCGCCTCGAGGCTTCCATTGGCCTGCCGTTGCTCGCCGGCGGGCTCTGGGACCACCGGCGGCGGTGGCAACCGCGGCGTCGTCTCCGGTACACCTGGACCGGCGACGAAGTGAAGATCAAAGCGTCGACGCAGTGATCGGCCGGTACCTCCTCGGCAAACTTACGCTCTCGTACGGGGAAGCTGATAAGGCTCGGAGCCCGCGGAGAGAACGTGAGCGCTCGGATGCCTCCGGGGCAGATCGTCACGAAAGGTTTCCCCGTGCTGCACGCCGGCACGGTTCCATACCAACTCACCCGGGAGAACTGGAATCTCAAACTCTCCGGTGAAGTTGAAGTTCCCCAGACGCTCTCCTTCGCCGAACTTCTCGCGCTGCCGCAGCGGGACGTCACTACGGACATTCACTGCGTGACGTCATGGACGAAGCGGGATACCGTCTGGACCGGCGTCCCGTTCCGGGTGATCGCCGACCGGGTCAGGCCGCGCCCGACGGCCCGGTTCGTCATCATGGAGTGCGAGCAGGGATTCACCACATCGCTACCGATCGAACCATTGTTGGAAGATACGGTGCTGGTGGCGCACACCTACGCCAACGCGCCCTTACCGGCCGAACACGGCGGACCGGTGCGGATGTTCGTTCCCAAGCGGTACTTTTACAAGAGTGCGAAGTGGCTCCGGGGACTCCGGTTCGTCGAGAAGGACGAGCCCGGCTTCTGGGAGGTTCGCGGCTACTCGAACGTCGCCGACCCGTGGTTGGAAACGCGGTACACGGTGGACGACGTGAAAGAGATCTACCGGATGCGCAAGGCGAATCTGTTTCAGCCCACCCATTGAGGGGCTCGTCGCCCGGCATTCCCGCAGCATCGGTCGGCCACCCCGAGGGTTTTTATGGGTCCCGGCCATGTCCCCCGCCCACGCGCAAGCGGCGTCGTCGGCGTACGATGCACGGCTAGCGCGCGCCCAAGCGGCACGGTCTGCTTCCGTTCATTATGAGATTCCTCATTTTTATACGTATACATCGGTATAGATGCGCGTTGTATAACTCGAGGGACCGGCAACGATCCGACTCGAAACGTTGAAATAATCACACACCGCCGAAGGCGCGGGGGTGTGCATCCGATGATTCCCTGTCTTCCGCCGCTTCAGAACGAACAGCTATAGACGATTCGAAAGAGGAAGCCCATTCCTCTTCCGCTCGACCTATGAGGCCCAGGCGACTGCCAATGAGGTTGAGGTCGAGCGGGTGCCTGACTAGGTCGCCTCACCGAGATTCTCGTTCATTTCCTTTTGGATGATCGAGTGTAGCCAATCCGTACCAAGCGTCTTCGCGAGCCTCAAAGCTTCCATGTACTCCGCCTTCGCCCGCTCGCGGTCTTTGAAGTCAAAGTAAACAAGCGCGAGGTAAGAGTGAGCGAGGACGGACAGGTCAGATGGCGGTAGCCGGGCGTGAACGGCTAGGCTACGCTCCCCGTGTTGGCGCGCTTCTTCGAGGAGGCCCTGTTTTCGCTCGGCCCAGCACATTTGCGCGAGAGTGTGGGCCAGGATTCCGTCGTTCCCGAGCCGCTCAGCAAGGGAACTGGCTTGCTTGGCATAGGCAAGGGCCTCGGACCATTTTCCTGCTTCAGCGGCCATCGCCGTAAGACCGCTGAGGGCGTATGTTAACTGACCTAGGTAACCGAGAGCCTCAGATTCTCGTTTGATCTCGAGCAATGCCTCTTCGGCGGGCGCAAGGCGCCCAACCTCGGCCAATGCCCGGGCACGAGTGAGCAACAAGTTGAACACGATGTCCATTCGGGTCGAGCGTCGCGCCTCCGGCAGCATTTCATCCACCGTGGTGAGCGCCGCCTCCTGGTCACCGCGGAATGTGGCGAGCCGGGTCCAGTTTGCTACGCTTTGGAGAGCCACGTCGGAGTGGTGAAATCTCCGTGCCATTTGGAACGAGGCGTAGCAAGTATCCTTGGCCCGGGCGAGTTCTCCGCGGGCTTCGAGGATTCGGGACTGGTCGAGGAGGAACATCGCCTCGAGCCGTGAAGTTAGCGGACCGGCGGAACGGACCGACTCGAGGGTTCGCCCTGCCTCGTCAATCTGGCGCATGCGAATCTGGGGCTCGACCATTTCGAGCAGACACTCGGCGGTGATGCGCTCTTCCCCTTGGGCCTCGGCAATCGCCTGCCGGAGGGCCAGCACGGCTTCCGCGTACTGGGAGTGCAGGTGGAGGATAGATGCCTCGGCCCGCAAGGCGCGGATTCGGCCAGCGCCTGAGGGGAGGCCCATCGCCAGTCTGCGCAGTGCATTCCGAAGGTGATCGGAGTACCCCAGGGTCAGTAGGGTCCTCTGCTGGCGAGTGAGGACCTGTAACGATATGCGCCACTCCTCTGCGGCAACCAAATGAAGGAAGCGCTCTCGGAGTGCGTCTGCTCGGTGGCTACGGGCGTAGAAGGCTGAGAGACTCAAGTGGGCAGCCCGCTCCTGTGCCGCGCTGGCGCGTCCGAGTAGCGCGTTCCGCACCACCTGGAGCATTTCGACCCGGCCTGCGGCCGATTTCTGTAGCAGACCGGATTGGACGAAGTTGCCCAGTGTCCCGAGTGAAATTCCGCCAGCCTCAGAGATCCAACTCAGTGGAAGCGGTTCGTTCGCAAGTGCGATCGGTAACAGTGCCTGGGCTTCGAGGCTCGTAAGGCGTCCGACGACGACCGCGGGCAGTGTCGTTGAAGTCGCTTCGACTCCGGGCGTCGCCACCGAAAGCAGGAGCAGAAGGGGGCTTCCGAGACTCGCCTGGAAGACTTGTTCGAAGCGGTCGGCCAACCCACCCCTTCGGTCGGTCAGATCGTGAGCCGCCGCCCGGTCCAACCCGCCTATGGTGACTCGGTGAGTCGGGACTTCGCTCCATTCGAATTCGGGAAGCTGTTGACCGACGAAGAATAGCAAATCGCCGCGGTCGTTCAGCAGTCCGGGGACCAGCTCCTCCAGGAAGTGCCTGAGGTCGGGCGTGGCGAATTGAACGTCGTCGATGACTCCTACCAGTTGGCGGTCCCCGACGGCCCGTGCGACGAGGTTGGCAACCTCACGGCCAACGGGCTGCCGGGGCAATTGTGCGTAGTAGGCCAATTGAGGCGAGCCGAGTGCTGCCAAAGCATGTGCAAGGCCGAGGGTGAGGTCTCGGGGAGAGCTCGCCTCGCGAACCGCGAACCAGAAGGGAACGCGACCAGTCTTGAATGAGCGAAGGTGGCGGCTTACTAGGGCCGTTTTCCCCATGCCGGGGGCTCCCTCAACGAATATCAACGATCCGGCGGTCCGGGAGAACTCCCGTAAGAGCGAGAGTTCGTCCTTTCGCCCCACGAACGGGTTAGGAGGCGCCGGAAGGGCCCCTGAAAGCAGTGGAACGGCTCGGGTCTGCTTCTGCAGGAACTGGCGTCCAGGGTCGGTGAGAGTGTAGACGAGTTGTTTGCGGGATCCTCCGCGGACGCTTCCGCGCCGAGTCTTGAGCTTCCCCTCGCCGAGGAGGTCGGAGAGGGGGCGCGACATCGAGCAGGGATGGTAGCCTAAGGCGGTGGCGAGCTCTCGTTGGCTGATTCCGTAAGCCGCTTCCGGAGGCGGCTCATGTGTCTCGATATAGTCGAGAATCTCTATCGGGAGGTGCGTTACAAGCGGCACAGTCGAACCCCTAACGCGCGGAAAGTAGTTAAATTATTTTGTACAAAATAGCCGGCTCGGATTAAATACCGAATTCGCCACAGTCCTGCTTACCATGAGCCCATCGGTCGAAATCGAGACGACCCGCAGCGGAGGCCGGCTCGGGGGGATCAGCACGATGGTCACCCAAGCCGACATCTGTCCCTCCTGCGGCGGGCATCACGAGGGCCGGCGGCGCTCGTTCTGGGACCGGTCCGGCCCCATCGAGCAGCTGTGCCCCGTTGTAGTCCCCGGACCGTTCCCGATGCTCATGAAGCTTCCGGAGCCGGCAGAGGTCATCGTGGAGTTCCCCTTCGACACGGAACGCTCCCGTGAGGGAGGCACACCAAGCTCGTCGGATGCGCAGCCCCCCGTGCTAGCACGCCGCTTGGGCCAACTTCCCATCCCCTGGCCCGCTCCCTCCTTCGATGAGGCCTACCTATGATCGTGGTTCTGGACCGCCAGGCTTCAGTCCGCACTCGACCCGCCATGGCGATGTCGGCGATCAGTTCCCGCAGCGTAATGCTCGGCCTGGCCCCTGCGCCGGTCGGGTTGATCGACTCCGCTTGGCCCAAGTGGCTCTTGTCCTATGACAACGCGTCCAAATCGGTGGCTCGCTCCGGTCACCGTCGCCCCCGGAGGAGCGACTGAACTTGCAGGATCTAGTCCCTCTCTAACCTCACGATGTCTGAGCGGGACCCTGCGCGGTGCCCGGACCACGCAGGGTCCCCAGTTTTTTCCCGTCGTCTCTGAAAGACCTCGCGCCGCGCTCTGAGCAGCCGAGGAGCGGCGCGACGCGCACGGCCCTCGCCCGCCGCAAAGGAAAGATACTTGCCGCGGGTCGGCGACGAGAGGCGGGATTCGTTTGGAGCATCGGTGCGCCACGTGCGGCGGCCCCCTCGAGAGCGGCTTCCTGACCACGACGAACGGCTCTGGGCTGTTCTGGTCCCACGACTCGTCGGAGACGCGGGTGCGGCCGGACGGCCTCGAGGTGCTCGTGCCCACCCGCTTCCACGTAAACTCCTCCGCGAACGCCCAGGGCCTGCGCTGCCGAAGCTGCAACACGATCCTGGTCCGCGTCTCGGAAAAGGCACTGTAGGCCCATCGTCAGGGGTCGCGGGGCGAGGTCGCCGGCCTGATGGGCTTCCCGGCCATTGTTGCGGCGAGTAGACCGTGTTGCCCGAGCGAGTGTTTGCCATCGGGGGCTGCCTGGCAGTCGCTGCCGGAGGACTGCTTCTCGTCGCGTTCGTTCTCAATCCGGTTCCGTTGCTTTGGGGGCTCATCGAGGCTGCGGTCCTTCTGGTGGGATTCGGTGGTTTCTTCGTTTATGTGGGCAGCGGTGCTCGGCGAGCCCGTCAACGGTTGCTCGACTCTCCTAAACCTCCCCAGTGATCCGGGGGTTACGGGCAAACGCTCATTATCGAGGCCCCCCCCAGGAGACCGATGGCGCACCGGGTCCTCGTAGTCGGTCCCAGCTCCGGTCTCGCGGAGGAGTTTGTGCTCTCGGCTCCGGCCGGCTGGGCCTTCGAGGGGGTCGGTCAGAACGGTGCGCTCCATGCCGCGGACCGCTACGAGGTGGTCCACGTAGTGGACGCCCGGGACATTGGCCCTTTGGAGTTCGCAGTTCGCGCCAACGAATGTGACTCCGTGGTCAGCTTCCTGCAAGAAGGGGATCGGCCGCGGTGTCAGTCGGAGCGTCCGGTCCCGGGTGCTGTCCCGAAGGGCGTGGCCTGGGAAGTCAATGTGCAGGCGACCGAGGCGATCGGCCGAGCCGCGGTGTCCGAGCACAAGCGACTGATCGTGGTGTCCACGGACGAGGTATTCGCGGAGAAGGACGGTCCGGCGCCGGAGTCCGCCTTTCCGCTGCCGTGGGACCAGAACCCGTCCTGGTACGGCGGCACTTGGGCCGAAGCGGAAACGCTCTTGGGCCGACTTCCCGGCTCGGTCGCGATCCTCCGCGTCTCTGCCCTATTTGGGTGGACGAGGGAGGCGGCTTGCGACCGCCGGCTGGCGGGAGAGCTCAGCCGGAGCCGCGACGGCGCGCCGGAGCAGTGTCAGCCGACGTTCGTGGCCGACGCCACGCGGGCGATACGACAGCTGGTGGAGGACCCCGTGTCGGGACGATTCCATGCGGCGCTGGCCGAGCCGGTTCGGCGAGCAGACCTCGCCTCGGCGATGCGACGGGCGCTCGGCGGAGCCACGCAGCCATACCAAGTTGTCCCGGAGCGGCATCCCGGGCTCGTCCCCGGTCGACTCGCGGACTTCGGATTCCGGCCGACAGCTCTCTCCGAGGCCCTGGCGTCCCTTCAGGCGAAGGGACCGGCCTAGCGTCGGGCCGTGCGGGCGACCGGTTTCGCGATGGGCGGGACCGGATGGAGCCACTCCGCGTACCGCGGCTCCTCGCCGCGGACGGTCTTATAGAACACGTCCTGGATGTCGCGCGTCATCGGACCGGGCTTGCCGCTCCCGATCACGTAGTGGCTGATCTCCCGGATCGGAGCAATCTCGGTATACGTGCCGGTAAAGAACGCCTCCTCAGCGGTGAGGAGTTCTCCGACGGAGAGCGTCTTCTCGACAACGGGGAAGCCCAGGTCCTGCGCGATATGCATGACCGAGTCCCGTGTGATGCCCAATAGGATGTCTCCCTCCGGGCCTGGGGTGTACAGTGTCCCTCCGCGGACGACGAAGATGTTCTCCCCGGTGCCCTCGGCGAGGTAGCCGTTCGAGTCCAGGAGGATCGCCTCCTCGTACCCGTCCTGCTGCGCGTCGGTGCCGGCCAAGTAGCCGCCCAGGTAGTTGCCGCTCGCCTTGGCCATTGCCGGAAGCGCGTCGGAGTGGACCTTTCGGAACGGCGACAACTTCGCACGGATGCCGCTGTCCGACTTTTCGCCGAGGTACTTCTTGGCGGGAATGGCCGCCACGGCGAGCTGCACCTTGGTCGTGAGGTTCTTCACTCCGAGGGCCGGCCCGTCGCGGTAGACGATCGGGCGGATGTAGGAGGGGTATACGTCGTTGGCCGCCTGAGTGGTCACGATCGCATCGACGATCTCGTCCTCGGTGTACGGGATCGTCATCTTGTAGATCTTGGCGGACAGGACCAGCCGCTGGACGTGGTCACGGAGCCGGAAGATCACCCCGCCCTTCGGCGTGGCGTATCCGCGGATCCCTTCGAAAACGCCAACCCCGTAATGCAGGGTATGTGAGAGGACCGAAACCTTCGCCTCCGACGCATCGACGAGCGCTCCATTCATCCAGACCTTTCCGGCCTCGTTTGAGAGCATTGCTGGTCCCCTTCCGCTCCCATCGGGAGCGAATGGGGTCTCCTCGGCGTTCGAATGTGTGGACTGCTATATTACGGCGTGCGCGGCGTCGTGTCGAGCCGGCGCGAGGGCGTTCCTCGCCGACGCATTCACCGTTGGGGGCTCAGATTCGTGGACAATCGTCCACCCCCCGTTTCGAGGGTGCCCGGCGTGCTGTCTTCGAAGGGCTTAACAGAGCGGACCCGAATTCGGGAGGCTGGCGGAAGGCCGGCGGCGACTCGCGGCGATCATGTTCATCGACATGGTCGGCTTTTCCGCCCTCGCGCAGCGCGACGAACGTCAGGCGCTGCAGACAGTCGACGAGTTCCAGCGGCTGTTACGACCGCTGTTCCCACAGCATCGCGGCCGTGAGGTGAAAACGCTCGGCGACGGATTCCTCGTCGAGTTCGACAGCGCGCTCGACGCGACCGAGTGCGCGATCGATATTCAGCGCCGGCTGTTTGAGCGCAACCAGGGGGGGAACACCCCGGTGGCCGAGATGCGCGTCCGCATCCACTTGGGGGACGTGGTCCAACGGGACGGCGACATCTATGGAGACGCCGTCAATGTAGCGTCCCGGATCGAGCCTATGGCGGAAGCCTCGGGGATTTGCCTCACCGGGCCCGTCGTGGAGCAGGTCGGCAACAAGATTCCCTACCCATGCGTCCAGCTTGACTACACCTACCTCAAGAACATCAGCACGCCGGTCACGGTCTACAGCATCGACCTGCCCTGGCATGCTCCGCCCGCGGCGCGGCTGACGCCCATGACCGACCGGACGGCCGAGTTGGGAAACCTGCACGAGGCCCTCCGGGCGACAGCTCGGGGGCAAGGCATTGTGGTTGCGATTAGCGGCGAATCCGGGATCGGCAAGACCCGCCTCGCAGAGGAAACGATCCGGCGCGCCGAGAAGTCCGGGTTTCGCGTGCTCCGGGGCCGACGTTTCGAGGAGGAGCTAAACGCCCCGTATTCCCACTGGACGCAGATGGCCCGCGCGTTTGTGCGGGACGCCCCGTCGGTGCTGCTTTACAAGGCCACCGAGCAATGCGCTCGGGAAGCCGTCGGCCTAGTGCCGGAGCTAGCGGACCGGTTGGGTCCGCTCCCCCGTGCCGCCGAGTTAGAACCCGTCCAGAGTCGACTCCGGTTTTTCGAGGGTGTAGCCCGGTTCTTTCAGAACATCGCGAAGCAGGAGCCGCTCATCCTGTTGCTCGACGACTTCCAATGGGCCGATGCCGATTCGGTTGCCTTACTCGGACACATCGGCCCGTTGCTGGGTTCGCAACCCATCCTGCTGCTAGTGACGTATCGGGACACCGAAGTGGACTCCAAGGGGACCCTGGCGAAGGCGCTGTTCGACCTGCGTCATCAGCATTCCGTCCGCGAGCTCTCGCTACAGCGGTTGGATCCGGAGAACAGCAGAGACCTGGTGGGAGCGGTGCTCGGCGGTGGGCCCCCTCCGAAGGACATCTTTCAGCCGGTGCTCGAAAAGACCGGCGGAAACCCCCTCTTCGTCGAGGAGATCTGCCGCTCGCTGGTCGAGGACCGGTCATTGGTCCGAACGACGGGCGGCTGGCAGGCGACTCCGGAGACCAAGATTGCGATTCCGTCGACCATGAAGGAAGTGATCCGGCGCCGAGTGGATTGGGTCGGCCCCGAAGCAGAGAACGTACTGGCGATCGCGTCAGTATTCGGCAACCAGTTCGAATTCGGATTGCTCCAGCAACTGAGCGAGGCAGATCCTGACCAGCTCCTCCTGCTTGTCGAAGCGATGTTGCGGGCCCGATTGTTGCGGGAAGGAGAGATTGCCCCCGGCCAGTCGATGTATCAGTTCGGCGATGAGCAGACAAGGGATGTGCTCTATGACGGACTGTCGCTCGTCCGCCGTCAGCGCTACCATCTGAAAGCGGGTCAGGCGCTCGTCCAAGCGCTTGGGGACAACGCGGCCGAGCGAGCCGGGGAGCTGGCGTACCACTTCTTGCAAGGAGGCGACGCCCGACAGGCCCTTGAGTACTACATCAAGGCCGGCGAGCGCGCTCGGGCTCTATACGCCCAAGAAGAGGCGGTTGGGGCCTTCCGTACCGCCCTCGGCCTCATCGAGCAGGCGGTGGCGCGGGACGGAGGCCAAATGACGGAACGGCTGCGGGGGTCGTTTGTCGCCGAACGGCTCGGAGACGCCCAGTACTACATGGGACGGATAGACGAGACGGTCGCCGCCTATCGTCGAGCGGCCGAGCTCGCGAAAGGCTGCGACGCGGCGACGCGCGGCCACGTTTGGTGGCTAGTAGCCAATGCACTCGTCTTGTGACATGAGTACGACGCGGCCCTCGAGGCGCTGGACACCGCCGAGGAAGCGCTCGGCCCGTCCCCCCCGGATTCAGGGGACGATCGCTGGTGGACGGAGTGGGGACACGTTCAAAGAGAACGGATGGGCGTGTTCTACTGGCGGGACGAGCCGGATCGGATGGAGGAATCGATCGCGCGATTCCGGCCGCTCCTCGAGAAGAGCCCGCATCCGGGCGACCGGGCCGCTCTCCTCAACTCGTTGACGTTGCTGAATTGGCGCCGACACCACGGCATCTCGGACGAGGGTCTCGAGTATGCGCGGTTGTCGTACGAAACCTATCTGGAGACCGGCGATCCAGAACAGATCGCCTGGGCCCTCTTCATGCGGGGCTTCGCCTTTTTCTGGCACGGCGAACCCAAGCCGGCGAAGGAGTATCTCGAGAAGGCGCTCCGTGAGGGGGAACGCATGAGGTCTGCTCACCTCGTCTCTCGGGCGTCCACTTACCTCATGGCTGCCTCCCGGTGCGCCCTCGAGATCGACGAGGCTAAGCGCCTGATCCCCCAGGTTCTTGCCGCCGCGGATACTGCCGGCCTTCCGGAATACTCGGCCATGGCCTACGCTACCGAGTCTTGGGTCGCATGGCGCGGGGGCGATTATCAAAAAGCGGTCGACCGCGGGGAGCGGGCGCTGAAAATCTGGGGTGAAGTCCCCAATCGCTACCCATGTGACTGGATGGCGATCTGGCCGCTCGTAGCGATTCTCCTCGACCGGCACGACGCCTCGGGGGCCCTCGACCTTGCCCGGGCGCTGCTACACCCGTCCCAGCAGCCTCCGCCGCTGGAGCTAAGTCGCCTGATTCGGGAGGCCGTCCGATTGGGGGAGACGGGGGACCTTCCGGCGGCCGGCAGGGCGCTCGCGAAGGCGCTCGAGGTCGCCCGCGAGCTGCATTATGCATAGGGTCCAAGTACTCGGGCCGGGTGCGGAAGCGACGTGAACGGTCGTCCTTCCACCCGGTCGACGCGTCTCGGCGGTTGGATGCTGTGGGTGGCCTCGGTCCAGTTCGTTCTCGGTATGGCGGTCACGCAACTGGGCTGGACGACCCCCTACAGCCTTCTGACGAACTACATCAGCGACCTGGGGGCGGTCCACTGCCAGTACTATCATGCCACCCTCGACTCCCGATACATTTGTTCCCCCTGGCACGGGGTCTTCGACACGTCCATCGTGATTCTCGGCCTGCTCTCCATCGCTGCGGCGGTCCTAATCTATCGGGCGTTCAAGGACGACCGGATCACCGCGCTGGGTTTGATCCTGCTCGCCCTCTCGGGCATCGGTGCGATCGGAGTGGGTCTGTCCCCCGAAGATGTGAACCTCCGTGTCCACACTCTCTCGGCTCTCCTGGCGTTCGTCGCGGGGAACTCGGCGCTGCTGGTCCTTGGCGTCGCCATCTGGAGGGACCTCGGGTGGCACCGGGGATTTGCGGTTCTGAGCCTCGTCCTCGGGCTGGTCGGCTGGATCGCTCTCATCCTCTTCGTGTTGGATGCCTGGGGTCCGTTGGGTCCGGGCGGGATGGAACGGTTCGTCGTCGCACCGACATTGCTCTGGGCGGCGGTGGTCGGAGTGCGGCTGATCCGGTCGTCTCGCCCGGGCGGAGGCGGACCCAGTCCCGCCCCTGCGGCCGGGTCCAGCGAGTGAGCCAGTCTGCCGTCTCCTGAGGCCACCTCTTCCCCGATCGTTCCCGACGGGGCGACTCTCTCGAGCGTTCGACAAGGCCCCAAATTTGCGCCGCCTCCGGCCGGGAGTGGAGGGTTGGACAATCAATTCATATTCATATGAATATGAATGTGCAATCGCGTCGTTTTTTATCCCCGCCGGGGTGTGGCCGGCAGCACCATGGTCCCTTCGGCTGGATCTCCGATGATGCGCGCTTTTCCCTCGAGAAACCGACGAGCCACCCAGGCGAGAGTCACGGCGTCCAGCTCGTCGTGACTGAGGCGCCGTGAGGTGAGGTCTCCTGTCATTCCCAACCCCCGAAGGGCCCGTTGGAGCGCCCAGATCCCGTTCTGTTTTCGACGGATCCCCAAGAGGTCCTGGGCTCCCCCGGGGTACCCTTCTTCTACCCGGAACCCCCGAGACCTGAGGTCGGCGGCCAAACGCATGCCGCGGACCATCAGGATCCGCATGGGACCCAAAGTCAGGGGGAAGAACCGGATCCCGAGTCGGCGGAGCTCTAGGTCGCACTCTCGAAAGTGCGGGCCGGAACGGTCCTCGATCGTGGCCCGTCCCCTGGGGAGAGAGAGGGGGGCATCGATCAGGACCACGTCCGGACGGGCTGTCAGGGTCGTTTGGAGGATCTCTTCGTCCGAATGGAGGACCGAAACGCGGGTTTCTCGATGGCAGGTGAGGATGCAACACCCCGTGTTTCGATGCGGGACCCCGGCAAGGTCCAGCCCGACTACCCTGCGAGATCGAGGCAGTTCGACCACGACGCCGCCGTCAAGCGCCGCCCTGATAAGAGGGCCCCCGGTCCACGGGGGTCGGAAGCGGCAGTAGGTAGGCGGCGCTCGAGTATGGGGCCGGTGACGGCCGGAGAAGGTTCGAGCCCAGCACGAAGACGGCTCCCAGGGCGAAAAAGGCCAGCGAAACCAGCGGCCCGGCGATCACTAGGACGGCGTTGTTAGGGTCGATTTCCGGGACCGGGCACGGCGGGAAGTTGCAAGACCCTGGCCCCGTCGCGAACGACAACCACCCTGCGAGGGTGATGAAGAAACCGACCATCGAGATCAGGATCAAGACTGAACCGGCCACCACTCCGAGCTCGAATCGGGACATCGGGCCGGGGGGAGAGACCGGAGTGGCTGATGGGGGCTGGTCACCGAGTCGCGGTCTTTCGTCGCCGAGCAGGCTCTCATCACCTGAAAGTGTCGGGGGTTCCTGCGAGCCGCCCATCTGCGCATAGAACGGTCTCGAATACGAGAACGCTCCGGGGTAGTAGGGGAATCTCGAGTGACGCATAACTAGAATTATACAGCGCTCCGTCAGAGAATGGCCCGGCGCAGAGCGGGGCGGAATCCCAGTTTCTGCAGTATTCAGATAACTAAGTCCCGTAAGTAACGTATATTGCACTACTTAGATTAGTTAAGGCTCAAACACGGCCCCGGGGCCCGTAGAGAGCCTCCAGGGCCGATCCCGCGCGATCGAGGGCTGTACGGGCCGTTTCCGACGCCCTCCGTCAGGGAATTCCATGCTCGACTCGTACAGGGGGTGAATTACGACCTATCGTTACGTATCTGACGTTCCTTAGCTTTCCATCGTTCGATAGCGGTGATCTTGAGGCGGGTCGACGAAGCCGGTGGCATGCCGGCCTCGCTCGTGATCCATTCAGAGCACCCGTGCGCCTCCGCCGCGCCCAGGCACAGCCAAGTGCCCTCCGGGGCGGCCTGACGGGCCGAAGCGGCGATCGCGGCCGCCCGGCGGGTGCTCTCCTCATCGAGAGGCAGGACCGTGAGCTTCCGTCGCAGGCGCTCCAGCGTCTGCATTCTCCGCTCCTTCCCGGCGCTCTTGTCCCGCCGGCCGAGCAGCTCGATCTCGAAGAGATTCACCTCGGTCGTCGCGAGCTCCTCCCCGGCGAGGGCCCGAACGAGTGCCCGGGCCTTCGGCGCCCCCTCGAGCAACGCCAACAGCACAGGAGTGTCGAGACCCTTCATCGGCGGGATCCCCCACGACGTAGCGCCTTCCACTGACGTTGGGCCGCCCGCGCCGCGTGAGACCAGCTTCCCGCCAACTCCTCGAGGGGACCTCGCTGCTGGAGGAGCCGAACGAACAGTTTCGTGAAACTCTCGCCGGGGCGCTTCTCCCGTTCGAGGGCAAGGTACACGTCCTTCCGGACCGCGATGTTGTGCGAAGGCATGCATATGCATCTTCATATGTCGTATTAGTCAGCTCGGGTCTATGGGGATCGAGTCCCCCTCGGACCGGACGAACCGGTTGGGCCGTCAGGCCGAACCACGGGCCAGCAGGCGGTCCCCGGGCGGGAGAGTCTGGCGGACGGCTCGCTGCCCTGCCGGGGTGATGGTGTAGGCGAGGACCCGTCGTGGCGAATCTTCGTGCCGGACGGCGCGCCGCTGGACCCAGCCCCTCTGCTCGAGCCGTCTCAGCGCCTTCGCGAACCGACTGCGGGAGACGCCGATGGACCGCGCGATTCCCTGTTGGGTGATCCCCGCCGGGCTCCCGGTGGCGCCCGACCGACCTCGGAGACCGGCGGCGATACAGCGGAGAACCAGGTCGGTGAGATGCGGCCCGGTCGGCCTGGCGGGAGTCCCAGGCTGTGCCGCCACCGGGGCCGGAACGGCCCCGTCGGCCGGCGTTTGACGGAAGGCGATCCCTCCCCAGTCGGTGTCTCTCCGCAGTCGGTGCACCCGCGCGACCTCCTGATACCGTTTCTCCCATCGGGCGGCCTCTCGGCGGGTGCCGTGCGCCCGCATCCATGCCGCGTACTCCGTTAGGCTACCGGCGAGATTCGGCCAATCCCGGATTCGGCTCGCACTCGCTATCGCCCGACGCAGGGCCCGCCGGCTGCTGACCGGGTTTCTCTCGAGCTCGTACGCTCGGGCGAGCACCCGGAACGTCTCCGGCTCGTAGGCAAAGTGGAGGACGCCGGCCGCCTCGATCAGCTCGGCGAGCTCGGCCCGCGCGGCGGGGGCCTCCCCGGTCTCCGCCCGCGCCCAAGCAAGCCCCACAGCGATCACCGGCCGGAACGGGTGCGCCGGGGCGGTCGCGAAGACGTCCCGGGCCTCCTTCAACGACCGTCGCGCTTCCTCCCACCGTCCATCGAAGAGGTGCACCGAACCCTCTAGGACGTGCACGTACCCGACCAGGTACTCGATGCCTAGTCGCGTGCCCACCCGGAGCGCCTGCGCCAGGTGCTCCCGACACGGACCGAAACGTCGCAGCGACATCTCGGCCGAAGCGAGTTCCGCCACCGCCTCCGCCTCGAGCGCCGGCAGGGCCAGTCGACGGTAGCTCCCCACCACCTGACGGAGGGTGCGCGACGACCGGGTGGCGTCTCGCCCGATCCGGTCGACGAAGGCCTGGCAGTGGGCGAGCGTGGCCCCCAGAGGGCCCTGGAGTACCCCGGCCCTCCTCGCCAGGCGACGGGCGCTCCGGAGAACGTGCCGAGCTTCGAGCAGCCGCCCCCCGTTCGAGATGGCGACGACGCCGTTTTCGTAGAGACGGCAACGCTCGAAGACGTAGCCGGAGGGGCCCAGCCGACGGATCAGGCCGCCGATCTCGCGCCAGGCCTCGGCGGGCGGCTTCCTCCAGACGGCTGTCAATCCGCGTACGTACGCGATGCGGAGCGCCAGCTCCGCGGATCGCTCGACCGCGCCTGACGGAAGCCCGCGCTCGAACTCCTCCAATCCGGCGATCAGCGGGCCGGCACCGTGGCGGGATCCCATCTCAAGCTTCCAAAGCGCCACGCGCCAGCGGGTCGCCTCCGGCAGGTCTCGCTCCTCCAGGTCCACGAGGAGCTTCTGGCCCACTTCGAACTCGAGCCGTTCCCGGAGCGTTTGGGCGACCTCCAGGTACACCTCGGTCAGCCTTCGGTCCGCTTCACCGCCTGGCGAGAGACTCCGGCCGACCCACCGTAAGAGGTCGGGGACCAACCGCGACTCCCAACCGGCGATCGCCAGTCGGACCCGCTCCCCGGTCGCGGAGACGGCGCCCTCCTCGTCCCCCAACGAGAGCCGGAGACGGATCAAGGTCAGCCGGTCGTCCGGACGATGTTCGCCCCACCACGACTCCAAGCGGCGCGCGGCGGTCGGGTCAAGTCGCACCGCGGCCGGGTCGGCCAGGCACTCCTGAAGGAGCGAGTGCTCGAACGCAAATCTTCCATGATGATGGGGGTCCGCCCGAATCGGCCAACCGTTGTCTGCCAACCGGTTCAAAAGGGCGAGCAGGTCGGCGGGGGGACGGTCCAAGGCCGACGCCAGCGGAGCGGTGTCGAATTCGACGCCGAGCAATGCCGCCAGTCGCACCGCCTCCCGGGCCGCTGGAGGAAGGTGGTCGTAGCGGTCGAGGATGAGCTGCCGAACGTTCACCGGTACTTCGGCCGGAGAGGAGGCCCCGGTCGGTGTCGATCCCGATTCCAGGTTCAGCCTCCAACCGGCCCGTGTCCCGACGATCTCTCCCTCGGCGATGAGCTGCGCGACGGTCTCCACGAGAAAGTACGGGTTCCCGCCGACCCGTCGGACGAGGCGCTCGACTCGGTCGTCCGAGCCGAGGCGCTCGGTCGGCTCCCCCAGGTACGCGGCCAGCAGCGCGAGTCGCTCGAGCTCGTCCAGCGGTTCGAGTTCGATGGTCCGGATGAACCCGGCTCGCTGGGCGGCCGCTAAGGCCGCCGCCGCCCCGCTCGGGGCGCCTTCGCCGTCCTCCCGGAAGCCGGCCGCTACTACGACCCGCTCGCGCGTGACGAGACGGGCCAGCAACGCGACCATGCGGACGGATTCGGCATCCGCGTCGTTGAGGTCGTCGATCAGAAGCAGCAGCGGCTGACGTTCCGCGGCCCGTTCGATGGCGTCCGTGAGGGCCAGGAAGCGATGGGCGACCGACCTCGACGTGGCACGTGGGCGCGGGAGCCTCCCGTCATCGAGACGCCGAAGGATCTGGCCGAAGGGGAAGAGCGCCGCGGCCGAGTGGGGCAGAGAGTACCCCCAAAGGACCCGGAATCCTCGGCCGCCCGCCAATCGCTCGACCTCTCGCAAGAGGCGCGACTTTCCAATGCCCGCGGGGCCGGTGAACACCCACGTGCTGCCGGTGCCTCCACGGGCCTCCAGTAACGCGCGGTCGAGGCGAGCGAGAGCCTCTCTGCGGCCGATGCACGGAAGGTCCTGCGGATGCAGCAGCTTTGGAATCGACGGGGAAGGGGACCGCCGTTCGAGGGCGGACGTGGACGGTGAGGACTCCAATGTTAACCCGGCCCGGAGTTCGTCAGTCATCGCGGTAGTTTCCCCCCCGTCCCCGGGCTCGGGACGAGGGCGCACCTGTGCGCGTCGGGAATAACTCCCGGCTTTTGCTCTTGCCGCTGTGGCGCCATCGACCGACCCCATCGGTGACGGTCTGTCCTGCGAAACCTCCGAGACCTGTCCGCACCCGTCTGCCAGCGCCCCAAGTAGCGGGACGCCCGAAAGGCTCGACCGGGAAGTTCCCCCCCGTCGAAACCGCTGGCGACCGGGGCCCTGGACCTTCGTCATCGCGATCGCGGCCGTCTTCCTCATGGTGGCCTCGGCGACGGCGAGCCCGGCCGCGTCGCCCAGCGCGGCGTCCCCGTCGTCTGGGGGCCACTTGGGCACCGCTTGTATCCCGTGCCCGTACGACAACAACGAGTGCGTCCCGCTCGCCGACTGCGTGCCGCCGGGGTCGGACTGCAAACCGTTCTCGGTCACGATTACCAGCGCCACGGTGAACGCCGAGGGAACGTCGATCGAGGCGTTCTGGTCGTCCACCGGGTACTACGCTACCACCTACACGTTCGAGTACGGACTCGAGGGAGGGACGCTCACGACGGTGAGCACCGGTTCGGGCACTAGTTATACGATAGGCACCAGCCAGGGCCAAACCTACGAGCTCATTGTCGGCGCCAAGATGACCTGTCCGTCCGGGACAGTGTACACCGCGTCGGCCTCCCGCGACGTGTCAACCACCTGGACCTGGACCGTCAGTGGCGTGGTCGATATGGCCACCCCCTCCGGCGTGTCCAAGAACACCCCCGTGTACGGCGCCGAAGTCTACGTTCAAGGCATTTCCTCGCCCTCGGTCGTGGGTTCGACCGGGAGCTACTCCTTTACGATCACCAACAGCGCGAGCAGCGTCACCGTATGTGCCGACGCGCCAGGTTACCGATCGAATCAAGTCGGGGTCGCGAATCCCAACTTCGCGCAGTGCAACAGTCCCGTGAGCGTTTCCGGCGGGGCAACGACGACCGACAACCTGCTCCTCCAGCTCAACACGACGCTCGCCCAGGAACCGGAGTCGATCTACGTCGCGTCGGCCCCGTGCTTCCAGCCGGTACAAGCCGGGTGCAAGTCGTCGACGGGCATGTCGTTCTCCTCGCTGGTCTCAACAAGCGGAATGGTCACGGACCAGGCGTCGCAAGTGACCCAGTCGACGCAATCGGTCCTCTCCAGCCAGCCGTTGCCGCCCGGATGCACCGCCGCTTCCACGTGCGACCTGATCTCGTTCAGCGGCACCACCGATATCGGCGTCGAGGGGTACACGTACTGGGAGGTGCTCCCCCTCAGCTATTACGGAAGTGGCACGACCGGCCTTCCGCTCTCGGGGCCCATGCAGCTCTCCTACTATGTCTGGGAAGAGGGCGACTACGGTCACGTGGCCATGGACGCCCTCTTCAGCGGCGGCCAGGATCTCCACACCATCACGAACAATCTGGGCACCCACGTGCTCGACGACCACGGAAACTGGATCGCCCCATCGTATCAATTCCTCCCCCAGGGCCAGTGGGTGCCGGTGATCGTCGACCTGAGCGAGATCACCGATCAGACGATCGAGTACCTCTCGGTGGGGATGGACGATGGTGGGAACGGTCTCGGGGCGTTCCAAGCGTACTTCGCGGACATCCGACTGGAGGCCTCCCAGCAGCCGTCCTCGCTCGTCAACAGTGACTTCATGCAAGGGGGCCTTTACGGATGGACCACGGGCGGCACGACCCTGCCCGTCTCCTCGTCCCTCGGCATGGAAACCGGCGGCTCACTCCGCTCGGTCCTCGTCGGGGACACGAGCGGGAGCAGTACGGCGCAGACCAGCACCCTCGAGCAGGAGTTCGAGGTGCCCAACTCGGTGTCCAGCGACTCGGTCTGCCTGTACTACATGGCCTTCACCAACGACCCCACCCCGGCCAACGGGAACCAGCGGGTCTACATCCAGGACCTGACCACTGGCGCGATCGTGAACATCGTGGGATACGCCGGCTCCCCCGCGCAGACGGTCAGCGGATGGAACCAGATGTGCGTCTACATCATGAACGGGGACAACGACATCCGGGGAGACATGGTCTGGTTCGTTCTGTCCACGAGCCAGGCCGGCGACGGCTACGTGAGTTACATGTATGTCACGGGGATCTTCTTCACGCCGGACAACCTGGGCTGGTTGGACAGTCCGGTCTCTTCGTCCAGCAACAACTACGGCTACAACGGCGTGGACGTGTCCCCCCTCGATGAGGGGGACCTCTCGTTCCCGGCCGCAAGCTTCCCCTACGACTCGGGCGTCCAGTATCTGACCCCGTTCGCCCAGGCGGGGTACGCCTCCGGAACCTACCAGCCTGCCGGCAGCAGCGGCATGACCTGGACCGGCGGCCTGCTCGCCGGGATTGACCTCATCAAGTTCACCCGGGGGGCCAGCTACACCGATGACGCGCTCCAGTTCACCGTCAGCGCCGTAGCGGCCGTGGGTCATGGCAGCGGGACCAATGCCACCTGCACGACGTGGACTTGGAATTCCAAGGACCAGCCGTGCCTGTACGTCGACCTTATCCGGTTGGGGATCGGGTTCATCTGCACCTCCGGATGCGGCAGCGGCACCACCGCTGCCGGGCTGCAAACTTCCTCCCAAAACGTCGGGGGAGGCACGACCGCATGGAACCTTGCTCCCACCTGCCAGTGCACCACCGGGGGCGACAACGACCTCAGCGGGTTCTTGGACGCCCTCGGAGCGGCGGTGGGCGTTGCCGGCATCGTGATCGGCGCCCCCGAAACCGGTGGGGCCGATCTCGCCCTGCTACCGGCGGTCCTCGGCGTCGCCGGCGTCGGCATCGACGGCGCCGGCCTCTATCTCGACATGCAGCCACCGACCGCGGGTCTGCCCGATAGCGGATTGAGCTGCACCAGCGCGATCGCCTCCACGTGCGTCTCCTTCGGTTGGGGCACGACGAACAGCTCGGGGGGACCGTCCGACGGCGGGGCCACGATGGGAGGCACGGTGTACTCCCCCTACACCGGCTCCGGTTCGACATACGACGTCGTGGTGATCGCCCAACTGCAGGTCGGCGAAATCTCTCTCGACATCGATGACGGAGACAACACGTTGAACTACGCGCAGGTCAACGAAGTCTACCTCGTGAACGTGAACACAGCCTAGGCCGTGGCGGTCGGCCCGGGCGTTCCCCGCGCACGCGGTTTCAGGCGCCCCGGCTAGGCCGTCGCCGGCCGCACGGCCTCGACCTCGAACACGGCGTGGAGGATCCCGTACTCCGCCTCCATGCGACGACGCAGACTCTCGGCGACCGTCCCCCACTCCTGGACCGACATGTTCCGCACTCCCACATGGGCCGTCATGCAGACGAGCGTGGGGCAGAGCGACCAAACATGCACGTCGTGGACCTCGGCCACGCCGGAGACCGAGAGAGCGGTCTTCATCACCTCGTCCAAGGTCAAACCTCGGGGGATCCGCTCCCCGAGGACGTCCCACGAGTCGCGGAAGAGCGGCAGGGATTCGAAGACCAGCACAAGGGCGACGGCCAACGCGGCGGCATCATCGATCCAGCCGGCCCCCGGCCGGAGCAACAGCACTCCGCCCGACACGAGCAAGGCTCCGGTGATCGCGATGTCGCTCGCCAGATGGACGACGACGCTCCGCAGGTTCAGGTCCCGGACCCGGCCCGGGACCCGAGCCAGGACCGCCAGGTTCACCGCCCTCAGACCGAGGGTCGGGATGGCGGCCGCCAGCAGCCAGAGCGCCTCCACGGGGCCGGCGAACGTCCCGCCGACCAGAAGCGCCCTCGCCCCCAGGTAGCCGAACAACGCTCCGCTCCCCAGGATCAGGCTCGCGTTCGCGAGGCTCGCGAAGACCTCGAGCCGGTGGGCACCGTACGTCGACTCCGCCGTGACGCCCCGTTCCGTAGCCCGGAGCGCGCCCCACGAGATCCCAAAGGCCAGGAGGTCGGGGAGGTCGTGGACGGCGTCCGCGGTCAGCGCCAGGCTACGGGAGAAGAACGCGCCGACGGCCTCGATGATGAGGATCAGAACCGTCAGCTCGACGGCGAGACGGAGTCCCCGGAGCACCTGCGCCTCCGCTTCCCCTTCACCGTGGGCCAGCAGCGGCATGCGCTGGCCATGGATGCGTCCGCCCTTAGAGGTACGCGCCGAAAGGGCGTCTAATCGTCCTGCAATGGAATCTCCTCACGGAAACGGACTCCCACCCTTTGGCGAACCCGGATTCCGCCCTCGGTGCCCCAACCAAGCGAACTCACGACAACTCCGTCATCGGCCGGGGCCTGGTCCACGGTCACGGTGACATGCACCAGTTCTCCATCCCGTCGAATATCCCGGATCACCCCTGGGGAGCTATCGGGCGTTCCAGGAGGAACGATCTCCGTACGCGAGGGGTCCGTTGCTACCCAGTCCGGGCCGATCCGACGCACGTTGAAGCCCAGAAACTCGGCGACGAACCGGGAGTGAGGAGACCGCCGGATCTCGTCCGCGGGGCCTTCCGCCACCCAGCGCCCTTCCCGAAGGAAGGCCATCCGCGTGGCAAGGGCGGCGCCTTCGTCCAGGTCGTGCGTCACGTACACCCCGACGAGACCGTCGGCCGCGACGAGATTCCGGATGTCCCTCTGCAGCGCGTGTCGGATCTCCCGGTCGGCTGAGGAGAGCGGCTCGTCGAACAGTATGAGCCGGGGTCGGGGGCCCAGCGCTCGGGCCAGCGCCACCCGCTGCTGCTCGCCCCCGGAAAGGTTCGCTGGGGCCCGGTCGGCTAGATTCTCCAACCGGAAGTCGTGGAGCAGCCCTTCTACCCGACGGGAAACCTCCGCCTCGCTCCAGCGATGGGCCCGAGGCCCGTAGGCGACGTTCTCCCAGACCGAGAGTTGAGGGAAGAGGGCGAGGTCCTGGAACACCATCCCCACTCCCCGGCGGTGACTTGGCAGCCCACTGATCTCTCGACCGCCCAGCCAGATCCGGCCTTCCGCAGTCGGCTCGAGGCCGGCCAAGAGCCGCAAGAGAGTCGATTTTCCGGCGCCGTTGGGCCCGAAGACTCCGAGAATCTCGCCGGGTTGCAGTCGAAAATTCACCGGCCCGAGCCGGAAGCCTTGGGACGCGTATCGGAGCCCCTCTACCCGGAGGCCTGAATTTTCGGACGCGCTAAAAGCGGACACGGTTTCCTCCGCGCATGAGCAGGAACAGAGCGATACCGCTGACCACGACGAGCAGGGCGCCTAGCGCCGATGCAGCTCCGGGAAGCCGGAGCGTCTCGAGCAAATATGCCTCGACCACGAGAGTAGTGTACGTCGGGATGTAGAGGAAGTTCGTTGCGGCAAACTCCC
>JBARJD010000096.1:0-1979 GCA_049800095.1 Thermoplasmata archaeon
TTCACCGACCCTGCTGACTACGAATCGATCAAACTCGTAGTTGCTCGTGGAATGCGAGTAAAGGCAACTTCGCGGCCATTCCGAGGTTTATTTGACGTTCCGCCCGAACAGTCGCTCGCAACACTTACACCCCAGGCCGACAACATTGACCGAGTGCTTCGAGTCCCTTTTCTAATCGCTCAAGGTCAGTCGAATGCATTTTTAGTAGCGGAGACGGAAGGTTTTACGACGAGGCAGAGTTCCTACTACAGGCGGGCTGCGGAGGCACTTGGTCTGGTAGTACGACGAGGAGGAGAGTACGATCTTACCGAGTTGGGCCGAAAATTCGTTTCGTCAGGGCCGGTTCAGAGAAACGAACTCGCGACGTTGCAGCTTGCGAGGATACCCGCCATTCACGAGATTTTGGAGAAAATCTCCCAGGGTGACGGAGAACAGATGACTAGGTCGAGAATTAGCAGAATACTGCAGGGTCATGATTCTCGGATACACGGGACAACTGTTCCTCGGCGGACAATAACTGTGCTTGCGTGGCTCCGCTGGGTCCAGCAGACTACCGGCCTCTTGACAGTGGACGCTCTGGGCACGGTCCGACCGGCTCCCCGGCTCGCGCTATAAGAACGCTTGAGAGGGCCAAACCGTACAAACAACCCCACGATCGAAAGTTACAGTGTGCCCTCGACCCTTTCCGACTTACCGAACCCGTTCCAGGAAGGCCGACGGTTGAAGTAGAACGTGAACCTTCCAAAAGTCAGTGGAAGACTCGGAAAGGGCCAGAATACTGGAAACGATCGGCTCGCATTCCGGTGAAGTAGTACCTCCGAACGACCTGGGAAAGATGCTAGGCTCAGGGGCGGCAAGCCAAAGTCTGAGGCAAGGCAAAGGAATCTACAAACCCGCTGGGTCAGACTACGCTCTTTGGATCCGAAGCACCCTGGAAGGTCAACGTCGGTACGCCGACCAGATACCTCAGGTGCTTGGTCCGGGGGGAACTTGGGAGTGGCAATACAACGCGGAGGACTCCGCCGGTCAAGTTGATCCTGGATTCTGGACAAACAAGTCACTACTCGCCTGTTTTCGAGACCAGAAACCGATTGGAGTCTTCAGACAGGTGATAGATGATCAAGGGAACAAGGCCTACGAGGTACTGGGGAGTGCTTTCGTTGTCGGCTGGGACGGGCGCCATTTCACATTGCGGGGGGCCTCCCCACAACTGACCCCAGTCGAATCTGAAGTTGACGTTCCGTTTCACCCCTATTCTAACCATGGCCACACTTTCTCTCCAGGGATGATCGCGCGGAGGCCATTGCAAGCCTGGTTCAAGAGTCGAGTGTTGTGGGCCTACAACGAGCGGTGCGCCCTCTGTGGGTATGGCGTTCGAAGTGCGGGGCGACCTCGCGGACTTGAAGCAGCTCACGTAGTTCCTCACTCACGTCGCGGGACAAGTGAGGACATCAGGAATGGCATCGCGCTCTGCGCGAATCACCACAGCTTGTTCGACGAACCAGCTTGGGCTTGGACTCTAGACGAGGAGCTCCGAGTTGTCGTAGGCGATGATCCCGAGCTTCGAAGGACGATCGATACTAATTGCCTTCCCCGGCTCGAGGGGAAAGTCCCTCCGTTCCTTCCTAACAAGACCTCTCTTAGACCCGCACGGGAAGCGGTGGAGATCCGGATGCGGGCGTTCCAAGCTCACCAATAGCAGGTCACGCTCGTGCTTCGCCTCTTCGCGGAAACTCTGGGAACAATGACAGTGTTGCGAGGGCGTCGGTGCCGTCGGGAGTCCCCGTACGTAAGTACTCGATAGCGCGTGTCACGGACGCTGCGGCTCTCACCCGGCGCCCACGAAGGGTCAAAGTGGGTGCAAGGTTGATTGCACCCAAGGCTCCTTCGGCCGGAAGCAGCTCCCCGGTTGGGTTACCGATTACTTCCCTAAGCTCGTTGAAGGTGACGAGATCGCCGACCGGACGGCCGAATGTAGC
>JBARJD010000097.1:0-22144 GCA_049800095.1 Thermoplasmata archaeon
CCCTTCGCACCGTTTTCTAACGAGGGGGTCGTGTAACGGGGGGGTCCCTCGATCAGGAAGGTGGGTCGCCGGAGAGCATGGTATAGAATCGGAAGAATCGTGCGGTGCCTGGCCCCGATCCCCCCAGGAGGAGCGGGTAGGTGCACCTCATGCACCCAGCCACCGGGGTGCCCAAAGTGCACCCCCGCTCCGGAGGCCCCCTGGATGGGAGAGTGGCGTCATCTCGCTTTCACGTAGTTGCGCAATCCCGCTCTCCTGATGATGGTCAGGTCGGGGATATGAAGAATTCAGTAGTGTTCCCCTCCGACACATTTTGCTGATTTCTCTCCGAGAAAAGGTGACGTCACATGCCGTGTGCGCGGGGTTTTGAACCAGCTACTTCTCTCCGACAACGGTTCTCATTCCTCGAGCAAGAGAGTTTGGGGGTGGCTTCATCCCCCGAGGTTCATCCTCCTTAGGAGCAGACCGAATCGAGGATCCGATCGCACTGGTTTGAGCATCGGCTCGGTACGCCAGGATTGAAGGGCCAGTTGGTGGCGTTCGAATGCCTTGTCTAGGCACTGGAAGCAGCCATCGAGGTCGCCGACTGCCGCATGCGCCTGGGCAAGCACTTCCATGGGAGGCTTTTCAGCCTTCGACTCCTGATCGTGAATCAATTTCCAGGCCTCTTCTTGCTTCCCCATCGCCGAGTAAATCAAGGTGCGGAGAAACCACTCCCGTTTGGATTCGAGCTCGTGCAGACGATCCGTCGTCTGAAGGGCTCCCTCAAAGTCCGCTCGGGCGTACTGGTAGTAGCAAAGCATTCGAAGGAATTCGCTCCCCCTCGTGTCCAACGTTTTGAGCCGCTCCAATGCCACTTTTGCCTCGTCTAGCCTTCGAAGCGAAATCAACAGCTGCGGATGCGAAATGGCGAACTGCGTCGAATTCGGGTCCAATTCTTCGGCGAGAGCGAACTCTACGAGGGCCTCCTGGTTTCGTTCAAACACCCACAGTAGGTGCCCGTAATCCCAATGCGCGTATGAGTAACTCGGATTGAGAGACAAGGCACGCTCGAATTCCTTCTCCGCCCCGCTGTGGTCACAATCGTCCCATAGGATGAGAGCGAGCGAACAGTGTGCTTCCGCGAGGTCAGGATCTAGTTCCAAGGCTCGGTCGACGTGTTCTCGAATCGCCGGACTTCGGTCGCCTTGCGAAGGATCTCGAAAGTGCCACCACAGTTGGATTGTGGCATCAGCCAACCCAGAGTGGGCCCTCGCGTTCGCAGGATCCAGCGCCAGCGCGTGCTCGAACTGTTGTTTCGCTTCCCGAAAGACCTCTTCCGTCCAAACGGATTGGAGGCGGGATCTGCCTTTCAGATACGCAAGATAGGAATCCGGCCGAACGGGGGGCCGCACCTCAAGGCGGATCGCTTCTGTCGGTTGCAGCTCGATCTTTAACGCCTCTGCGACCTGAGTGGCCAGCTCCGACTGGACCGCGAAGGCATCGTCGATCTGTCGGTCGTACGATTTGGCCCAGACATGATCCTCGGACTCGGCGTCAACTAGCTGCGCGGTCACCCGCAGCCGATTTCCTGCCTTTCGTACGCTCCCTTCGAGAATCGATGAAACACGGAGCTCGACCCCTATCTGGGAGATGCCTTTCGACGTAGACTTGTACGGCATCACCGACGTACGGGCGATCACGCGAAGCCCGCGCAGCTGAGATAGGACGGTGATCAGTTCTTCCGTCAGACCGTCCGCGAAGTAAAGGTCTGCAGGATCCGTGCTCATGTTGGTGAACGGGAGCACGGCGAGGCGAACCGGCCCGTTGCGGGCGGAGGATTGGCCGTGACCGCTCCACGGCAACACGATACGATAGATGTCAATCGGCCCTTGCAGTCCTTTCAGGGACGTCGAGGGCATCTTTTCGAGCTGATTCGGAATCTTGTTTCGAATCTGACTGAACACCTCACCGGAAATGCAGATCCCGCCGGGCGGTGACAGCGGCTCGATCCGCGAGGCGATGTTAACTGCATCGCCAAAAATGTCGGTCTCGCGTTGTTCGACGTCCCCTAGGTGGATACCGACCCTCAGTTGGATGGGCGCAACACCAAGCTGGGAATTCCGCTCGTGCAAGTGTTGTTGGATGTCGATCGCGCACTGGACCGCCCGCAGAGCACTATCGAATTCCGCGAGGAACCCATCCCCCATTGACTTGATCTCGCGACCCTGGTGCGCGGCGAATAGGGGACGGACGAGCCCCGCCTGCTCGTCTCGGAGCTTGAGGGCCTCCGTTTCGTTGGCCTGGGCCGCGGCCGTAGACCCGACCATGTCGGTGAACATGATAGCGGCGAGTCGCCGGGTGGAGGCCACGCCCCGAGAACGGCGTTTGTTAGATTAAGCCCCCCTCCGCAAAAGGGGCCCAGTGGCGTCTGGTGCACCGGGTGCACCCAGCGCTCGACGCGAGTACCTTTGTAACCTCGCTTTCGGAACATCGCGTAATCCCGCTATCGGGTAATCGTGCCATCCCGCCTTCCCGTTAGCGGTCAGGTGGGGGATATGAAGAATTCAGTAATGTCCCCCTCCGACACCTTTCGCCGATGTCTTGCTAAGAAAAATCAGACTCGTCCAGTTGCGCCCCAGGGAAGCGTACCGGCAAACTGTTCCTCCGGAAATGGTGGGAGCGGAGGGTTCGACGAGGGGTTGGTCCGAGTCATTCTGGGTCGCTGATTACTGCAACGTTTGAATCCGCATGCTTCAGGCGAATGGCGAGACGTGGGGCATATTCTGCCGAATTGTACCAAGCGTGGAAATCCTTCTTAGCGGGAAACTTGAAAATTACTAGGAGCCGGGGTTTCCAATTCCCTTCCATGACCTCGACGTCGTCGGAGGCGGCCAAGATTTCGCCGCCATGCTTCGCCAGGAGGTCAGAGTGACCCTCTACGTACTTCGCGAGCGCAGCATCGTCGTGCCACTCAACGTCGGCCACCATGTAGGCGGGCATGGATCCTCAGTTCGCGCAGTCTGCCGGTCGCCTTAACAATCGCGTTTGGGTCTCGGGGCGTCGGCGCCCTGGAGAGACCCCAATTCCCCCGGGTGACATGGCGCTTTTCCGAACCACGACCGAAAATTCAGCTGGAGATGCCATAGGATCTACGGAGCTTCTTGCGAAGAGCCGCAAATCTAGGATCACTCGCCATGTTCTGGTACGAGGGATCCTGAAGTTCGCCGGGACCCAGCCATTTGAGTTGGATCCCGTCCTCCGCGATCTGGAAAAATCGCTCCCGGTCACCAATCAGGGCGCAGGCATAAGATAACTGGTTACTCTGAAACCGCGCATCCGGGGAGTCGCTCTTGGCGACGATCGCGAGCGTCTCATCGATGAGTCGCGAAGCTTCTTCCTTGTTTCCCAAGTGAGCCTCGATTCGAGCCTGGAGGCTCTTGTACGCGATCTCGCTGCGCAACCTGCGGTATGTCTGCAGGTCCCGGTAGGCCTCCTCCCTTGATCCCTTGAGGGCCGTCAAAACGGCTCGACCGGCGTACGCCCAATGGAACCCGGGCTCCGTTTGTATGAGCTTCGTGCAAACGGCAAGGGCTTCGTCATTGCGGCCCATGAAGAAGTACTCAGTACACAGGAAGAATGCTCGACCCGGTGGAAGCGGGTCCAGCTCGTAGGCTCTCTTGGCTTCCTCAAAGGACTCCTCCAGCCGGCCCAAGCCCCGCAAGATACTCGCGTACCACTCATGGGCGTCCGCGAGACTGGGGTTCAATAAAAGCGCCTTCTTGAGTTCGACTTCCGCGCCGGGGTAGTCGTCCACCATCATCGTGTTGCCCAAGGCGACATGGGCCTCAGGCAGCGTCTCGTCCAGTTCGAGAGCCCGTCGGGCCAATGCCCGAGCCTTGTCGTACCCTTCCTTCATGTCGATGGACCCCCACTCCGCTGCTGAAGCGCAACAAAGCGCCAGCCCGGCCGTTGCTCGGGCCGACCCGGAGTCGATCTTCAGGGCGTCTTCGAACAGGAGCATCGCTTGCTCGTTCGATTCCCGGGTTGCTTTGTTCCACAGTGTCCGAGCTCGAAGGCAAAGAGCGTGAGCCTCCGGATTTTCGGCCAGGCCCTCCGCCCGAGGGGTGGGAAGTTTCAACGCCTCCGCGATCTTGCGCGCGATGTCGGACTGTGTCTCGAAGACGTTTTCCATGCTCCCATCGTAGCTCTGAGCCCAGAGATGGGCATCACGTTCGCTGTCGATGAGTTGAACCGTGATGCGTACCCGATTTCCGGACTTCCGCACACTCCCTTCGAGCAGCTTGCCCGCCTTCAGTTCGCGCCCGATCTCGATCATGCTCTTCGAGGTCTGCTTGTACCTCATCGCCGAGGTCCGCGAGATCACGCTGAGGCCGCTGATCCCCGATACCATCGAAATGATCTCATCCGTCATGCCGTCGGCGAAATACTCGTCGCCCGGGGCTGGGCTGAAGTTGGCGAGGGGAAGAATCGCGATCCGGTTCCGATCGACTTCGGACAACCCGGCCCCGCCCCCCTCCGCCCAAGGCATCACCACTTTGAACACTTCTACGGGCGCAATCACGTTCTTGAGCGGCTTGGCCCCCAAGCTCATCAGGGGAAGCTCGAACTTGTTCTGAACCTGGTCGTAGACCTGGCGAGTGATGCAAACACCACCGGCTTCCGCGAGGGGCTCGATCCGCGACGCCACGTTGACCGCGTCTCCCGTGATGTCGCCCTCGGTTTCCACCACGTCCCCCAGGTGGAGGCCCACCCGAAGGAGTACCTGTCGCTCCGACTGTCGAGAGAAGTTTGCCTCGCGGCTCGTCCGCTGAATCTCGTAAGCGCATCGTACGGCCTCGAGCGCGTTCGTGAACTCCACGAGGAAGCCGTCTCCGATGGTCTTGACTTCCTTGCCTGCGTGCCGCTGGAAGATGGGTCGGAGCATCGCCCGTTGTTCGTCGAGTAACTCCAGGGAGAGCGTTTCGTTCCGCTGACCCAGCGCTGTAAACCCCACCATATCGGTGAACATGATGGCGGCGAGGCGACGGTTGGGGGCCACGGCCCGAGAACGGCATTCGTTAGATTAAGCCCCGCGTCCCGGAGGAGGCGCTGGGCTGGCTAACTGATTCATCATATCTGGGGTCTGGAGTGTCCGACCGCATCGGGAAATCTTGTAATCACGATTTCTCGATTTCGTGTAGCCCCGTAATCGCGCTTTCCCGCTGGCGATCCTGTCGGGGATATGAAGAATTCAGTAGTGTCCCCCTCCGACACCTTCTCGCTATTCCGTCAAGGGTCCAAGAAGAGCACCAGCTGGCCGCGCAAACCCGAGCGGGTCATTGAGATGGAGCTCCGCCCCTTGCCCCACGGGCCGAAGTCCACAGCATACCCGGGTTGACTCGATCTGGATACAGACGGAGCATCCGGTCGTACAGCTCCTCCGTGGTTGCCGCCATCCCGTCCAGTCGGTCAAAATCGCGGATATACTGCCGTGTTTCTTCAATGATCCCGGGGCTGTCCTCTCTTCCGGGTCGCTTGTGTCCTGCAACGACAACTGCAGGATGGAGGGATTCGATCTTGTCGAGGGCTGCGAGCCACTCGCGGCGCTTGGGGGGAGGGGATTCTACAAAGTACAGGTGTGCATCGTTGTAAGCGACGTCCCCGGCGACAACGAGGCCGATGGATGGGACATGGAGACAGGTACAGTGATCCGAATCCCCGTGACCGACGTCCACGGAAACCAATTCCTGCCCTTCAAGGGAGATCGTGTTCCCCTGCAGAACGTCGGCGATCACGAGACGGTCCGGGATCTGACCGGGAAAGCTCTTCTCCCACCACTGGAGAACCTCCGGAGACTTGCGCTGGCGCATGACGTCCACTACCTCGGGAGTGGCGACCGCCTTCGCATTGGGAAACCGGCGCAAGATCGCACCTGTGCCGAACCAGTGGTCCCCGTGGCCATGCGTGATGTACACCGTGGTGAGATTTTTGCCGCTCGCGGCGATCCAATCGATCAGGGCGTTGGTCTGTTCCACCGTCATAAATGCGTCGACCAACGCAGCATCCCGCTTGCCGTAGATCAGCGTCGAAGCGATGGGCTGCCACACCATCGCCTTCTGACCCGGAGGATGGTCGGTGGCGACCATGGGTATGCTGGGCGTCACGAAAACGTCCCATCCGAGAGGGCTTTCTTGAGTCCCGCTGTCGGTCATGCTTCTAGCCAAATCGCCGGTTCTTCCGAGTCCTCGTACGGATTTTTGCCACCCGAAAGGCTCCACCGAATGAGCTAGGTTCCCGTGGGCGGATTCTTGGCCAGCGCGGCCAATTGACTCCGGGCCGCTTGGGCGATGTCTGACCCGGTGTTCGCGTGGCCGCTGATTCCCCAGCCGCCTTCGGGAGACTCCGTGATCAGCACCCAGGTACGTTCCGCCAACGTCGGGTCCCCTGCGGCCTTCGCCACAATATCGGTCAGTTCTTGGACCACCCCGAGCTGTTTGTCTCGGTTTAAGACGCCCACCGGTGTCAGGACCTGCACTCGGACGTAGTTGCGATCTCCGTCCACGTTGGAAAGCGAATCGGCGGGCAGGTCGTGGACGAACGCCGCCGTGTTCTTGCGAAACAGGGGCAGGTTCGGAACCTTCTCCCACCGCATAACGGCGGCGGCGAGACCCTGCGCCAGGGCGTGCTTATCGGCGAAGGTCCCAGCACTGGCGTACACATCGATCATCGGCATGGGGAATCCTCCGGCGTATTATGACGACAGTCATATAGTTGCCGACCGTTCTCATACCCCGTTGCGCGCAATAGCACCTTGATAGGTGCGGTACCAAATGGGTGGGCCCCATGGGGAAGGACAGTCGGGACCGAATGGTGGCCAGCGCGGCCTCGCTCATCGGTTCCCGAGGAGTGAAGGCCACCTCATTTACCGAGGTTCTGAAGGACAGTCGAGCGCCTCGCGGATCGATTTATCACCACTTCCCAGGGGGAAAACGTCAGCTCGTCGGGGACGCGCTGCATCGGACAACGGCAGAGATACTGGCCTACCAACGAACCTGCACGGCCGACTCGGCCGCCGGCGTCTTGGAGCACTTTGTGGATCTGTTCCGCCAGTCACTCACTTCTACTCAATGTCGCGCCGGGTGTCCGGTCGCGGGGGTGGTGATCGACGCGTACGGAGATCAGGGCACTCTTCGGGCGACCGCGCGGGAAAGCTTCCGGTCCTGGATTGCCCTCCTCACGGAACAACTCGTCGGCGTCGGGTTGACGCTTACCGAGGCCCGTTCACTCTCGGTGACCACACTCGCGTCCGTTGAGGGAGGACTCATCCTTTGCCGAGCCGAAGGTACTGTCGCTCCCCTCGAACTGATCGCCCGGCAACTTCAGTCCTTGGCGTCCTCTCCGAAGCGCAAGCACTGAGGCGGGTCTGAGGCGGGGATGAGCGCTCCGATCGGCGGCCCTCCGGTCGAGGTTCCGGCGGACGGTCGCCCGTCCCGGGAGGACTGGTGGGTCCTCGCCGTCGTCTTGGTCGGTACCTTCATGGCCATCCTGGACGCGTTCATCGTGAACGTTGCCCTTCCGACCATCCAGCGCACGATCGGCGCGGATTCGTCGGAGCTGGAGCTGGTGCTGGCCAGCTACACACTGCTGTATGCGGTCTTCCTGATCACCGGAGGACGGCTGGGCGACATCTTTGGCCGGAAACGAATGTTTCTGATCGGGATGGTCGTCTTCAGTATCTCATCGGCGATGTGCGGGCTTTCGCCCACGCCGGATTTTCTCATTGTGTCCCGGGCCATTCAAGGGTTCGGAGCCGCGATGATGTTTCCCCAGATCCTCTCCATCATCCAGGTCACTTTCCAGGCGCAGCCCCGCGTGGTCGCCCTGGGAATTTTCGCGACCGTCATCGGATTCGCCGCGGTGTTCGGCCAACTGCTCGGGGGATTCCTGATCCAGCTCAATCTGGCCGGGCTGTCTTGGAGGCCCATATTTCTCGTCAACGTTCCGATTGGGATCGTCGGAGTGATCGCGGGGGTACTCGTCCTTCGCGAGTCGAAGTCTGCGCCGCCTCCCACCCTGGACTTCGGGGGCGTCGGGCTGATCTCGTTAGCCCTGGCCGCGTTCGTGATCCCGCTCGTGGAAGGACCCTCGATCGGCTGGCCTCCCTGGATGGTGGGTCTCCTGGTTCTGTCCGCTCCGTTCCTCGCCCTTTTCGTACTGTATGAGCGGCGGAGGATCGCCCGCGGCGGGTATCCCCTCATCAACATCCATCTGTTCGCCCAGCGATCGTTCTCGGTGGGCCTCCCCCTGACCATCGTGTTTTACACGACGCTGAGCGGCCTGTTCTTCTTGCTCGCGATCTTCCTGCAGGACGGACTGGGACTCACCCCACTGACGGCGGGCCTCACGTTTACCGCGATTGGAACCGGATTTATCGTCGCGTCGGTGGCCAGTCCCCGACTGGTTCCCCAGCTGGGGCGCCACATCCTGAGCCTCGGATATGCACTCGACGTGGTCGGGTACGCGCTGGCCATCGTCCTGCTCCGCGAGTATGGGAGTGCAGTCACCCTCTCGGAGCTCGCCGTGCCGCTCTTCGTCATTGGTCTCGGAAATGGGTTCGGCCTGTCGCCCCTGATCGGCATCGTACTGGCCGGGGCCCGATCCGAGGACGCCGGCCAGGCCTCCGGCATGCTGTCCACTGCGATCCAAATCGGGAACACGATCGGTGTGGCCTCGTACGGACTGCTCTTCTTTGGACTGCTGCATCTCTCGTCGGCCGCGACCGTCGCAGATCGGTACGTCGCCTCGCTGGAATCGACGTTGGTGGTCTTTGCGTTCTCGTCCGTCGTGGTCTCCGGTTTGGTGCTCGGCTTGCCTCGACCCGTGCGGGGGGGACGGAAGGATGTGCTGCTCCAGCACCACCCGAGACCGCTTCCGGGCCTGGCCTATTCCTTTTTCTTCATCAGTGGAGGGAGAATCGGCCGGCCGCTGTTCAATGAGATACTGGCGGAAGCCACCCGTCACCGGCGGGAGGGAATCAAGGGGCCCGAGGAGAGCTTCCCGGACCACATGGTGCGTCAATTCCTGGGGATCAACCGAGAAGAGCAGTCGTGGATCAAGTATCTGATGCGGGAGGCCCTCGAGTCAGGGGGCAAATTCGAGATGCTCCCGGAGGAGCGAGAGCAAGTCATCCAAAAGTTCCTGTACGACACGCGAGAACGCCAGGAGAAGGGGCTCGTTAGCCGCGACGTCGATCCGGAGTATCTCACCCTGTTGCTCTTCGCCGTCAGCTTCTATCCCCGGATGTTCGCGGCCGTGACCCGGACCTTGACGGGATTGGACCCCAGCGATCCCGAATTTGAGCGGCGTTGGAGCGCCTTTTTGCGAGAGTTAGCTCGAAGGTTCGAGACCGAAACAAAACCATCGTAGCGAGGCCGCGTCGCCGAATCATCGAGTAGAGGAGGCATGTTACAGGAATGGTCACTCATGGCGTAGGCTCGGACGTAGGCTTCCGCTCGAAACCGGTTTCGCATGGGTTAAGGCCCGGTGCTCGAAGAGTTGGCGGCCCCCGGTGGAACGGGCGAATCCGAATCTCGGGACGGCGCATCGCTCCGAGCAATCTTGCCGTCGCACTTTCCCGATTGCCGGTTGCCTCGCAAACGCGCATTCCCTGACGCGGCCCTGCAGGCGATGGAATCTCTCGCTAACGAGCCGCCGGCCTCCGCCGGCGATCCGGCTGGGTGAAACCTTCGGTCGCCCCGTCGATGGGCTCGATCTCAGCGCGACCCATTCTCGGCCGCTTCGAGGGCTGAGACGAGTGGTACGAACTCGGGATATCCGTCGTACCTCCGGTCATTGATAAAAAACGTGGGCGTGCCGTTGACGCCGCTTCGGACCCCGCTCATGAAATCCTCTTGGATCCGGTCCAAGTGGACATGCTGGTCAACCTCCCGCTGGAGTTGGTCCAGGTCCAGCTTGAGCTTGTGTTCAAACCGGACGAAGTACGCCGGGTCCCCTAGCGACTTTTGATTCTCATAGAGGTAGTCGTGCATCTCCCAGAACTTCCCCTGAGCGGCCGCCGCCTCCGCGCTTTCCGCGGCCCATTGTGCCTGCGGGTGCGCGTTCGTAATCGGAAAATTCCGGAAGACGAATCGCAATCTTCCTCCCAGCTTTTTCTGGATCCGTTTGACGATCGGATACGCCGCCCCGCAGTACGGGCACTGATAGTCTCCATACTCGACGAGTACCACTCGGGCGTCGGACGGGCCTTCGGTGTGGTCTCTCACCCCGACCGGCAAGGTGAGCCGTGGCGCTTGGTACGACTGGGTCATACTGATTTACTCCGAGGAGCGTCTCGCTCGAGCCCCTCCAATGCCGACAGAATCCCATCTGCGCCGGGGTTGACGCCGTCGGGGGAGAGCATGCTCCAGGCGATGGAGCCTCTCGAGTCGATTACGAAGAGCGCTCGCGCGGATTCCCCGACGCGCGATTCGTACGCCCCGTACGACCGGGAGACCGCGCCCTTCGGTTCGAAGTCGGAGAGGAGCGGGAAATTCAGCTTGCGGTCCTTTGCAAAGGCGAGATGGGACCAGATTCCATCCACAGAGATTCCCAGCACTTCTGCGTTGAATTTCTTGAATTCGGGCATGACCTGGGCATAGAGTCCCATCTGGTCGCTACAGACCGGACTCCAATCGGCCGGATAGAAGGCGATCACGACCGGCTGGCCCCGAAAATCCCGTAGGGAGACGCTCTGGTCAGGGGTACTCTTGAGCGTGAAGTTGGGCGCTCTCGTCCCCGGCTTCAAAATCGATGTCGCTCGGCCTCCGCCGGTGTCCGTCATCAGGTCGGTCCTGGACCTTCCGGTATAAATATGACGAGTTTCGCTCCGCGGGCTAGCTGGTCCGACGGTCGTTGAAGCGGGATCCCAGCCCTATGAGGGAAACTGGGCAGGCTCAATCTGTCACAGAGTCGGTAAGCTTCGATTCAGCGAGAATGCTGCCTCCGATTCGATTCGTCGATTTTTCGTCGAAAAGTCGCGGTGTTTCATTCCTCGCCCATCAGTTTTGAACCCCCGGGGGGTTTGAATGCCCCCTCCGACATCTTTCACTTACTTATCGCCGAGAAACGACGAAGTTCGACCGTTTGTGTGACAAGGAATTGAACCCGTCAACGCCCTTCCCAGACAAGAGTGCCTTACCCCCGTGGGAGTGAATTCGATATCCTCGATTCGTTCACTCGACCCCCTCGCCAGCCTACGGCTCGAGGGGGGGCGTTCTCTTCCTCGAGTGCCTCCAAGGGCTCAGTCGCGCGGGTGAAGCGCGAGGCCCCATCCAGATCCCGGCTTCCCCGTCGCCTGCGGGCCCAGACTTCCTACTCTCGATACGACGAGTCTCGGGTCATATGGGGACTATGCCGCCAAGGTGCGCGGCTCAGGAAACGCGAATGACCAGTTTTCCTCGCGCCTGGTGAAGTTCGGCTCGGGCCATCGCTTCCGGCGCTTCCGGTAGCAAGTAGACGTGGTCGATGACGGGTTTCAGCTTCCCTTCGGCTACGAGACTGCCAAGCTTCGCCATGTCCTCCACGTTTGGCCTTGCCAGGAGGCCCCAGACGCGCTGACGAAGCAGTCGGCGACGAAGTCCGGCGTGGATGAATCGGCCGAAGCCGCCGCGGCCCCCGACAACTACCAGGGTACCCCCCGGCTTCAGAGTCCGCAGGAGAGCCCCTATTCCCTTCAGTCCCGAGACGTCGAAGATGACGTCGTAGCGATCGGGTCCGCGCGTGAAGTCCGCCTTGTGATAGTCGATGGCCACGTCCGCCCCTACCGAACGGAGCATCTCGACGTTGTCCGCACGCGTAATCGCTGTCACCCGAGCCCCCATCCCCTTGGCGAGCTGAACGGCGAACGTTCCGACGCCGCTGCCCGCCCCAGTGATAGCCACGGACTGGCCGGGCTGAACGTGTCCCCGGTCCCGTACTGCCTGGAGGGCAGTGAAGGCGGCGGTTCCGAGAGTGGCCGCGTCGTCGAAGGAAACAGCGTCCGGCTTGTTCGTAAGCTCGCGCTCGTCCGCTGCCACGTACTCCGCAAACGACCCGCTACCGAGGCCGAACACGGCGTCGCCGACCTTGAACCGCGAGTCCGGCTTTCTCACAGCGATGACCTCGCCCGCCAGATCTACGCCGCGGATCCTTCGCTTGGGCCGCGTCAGCCCGAACCCCAGGAACCGGAGGATGATCGGTCTGCCCAACATGATCCGCCAGTCTAGACTGTTCACCGATGCGGAACGCACTCGGAGGAGCACGCTGGTCGCGTCCGGGACCGGCGTCTCAGCGTCGGCGAACTTCAGAGCGTCGGCCTTCCCGTACCGATCCTGGAGGACTGCCTTCATGTGGTGCCCCACCTCGCCGCGGCGGCCGGTCTGACGAACATCTGGAGACCGTGCCGGTTGAAGCAACCGCGAGCCTCGGCATCGTCGTATCGAGTTACAACGCAGTCGGGGCCTCGCTCTTCAAGCGCCACGGTCGTGGTCGGGCCGATCATCCCTCCGGTCGCGAGGTTCATGGCAATATGGTAAAGTAGTGAACTACTTAACGATTGACCATACAGCAATGGCTTTAACGATCCGCCGCCTGCGGACTCTGGACAGACAGTCTACTTAGGAGCGTCACGATGCCATCCCCCCGGACAGAAGGCCCATCCACTGGGGGCAAAGGGCCGATACGAGAGCCCTCGCCTAGCCCTGACGATGTCTTTCGCGCCATGAATTTGGCCAGCAAGAAGCTGCCCCACTACTTCGACAAGGCGTTCGGGGTACCCGATCTACGACTGACCGAGTTCGGGGTGCTCCAACAGCTGTCGGAATCCGGGCCGACTTCGATGGTCCGGCTGAGCGACGAAAACCTCGTCACGAAGGCCGCGATTACAGCGATCATTGACGAAATGGAAGCCAAGGGCCTGGTTCGTAGGGTGAGAGATTCCCCGGACCGAAGGGTCGTGAACATCCAGATGACTCCTGCTGGCAAGAAACTTTTTGCTGTCGCAAGGCGGCGACACCAGGCGATCGTCGCTGGATTCGTCGCCTTGCTGGACCCTGACGAGATCCGGATTCTGGTTCGAAGTTTCGAGAAATTGTACAAATTCGCGGATGAGCAGGGGGTCTAAGCACCCCATCCGTACATTGAGCCCTGTTTGCCGGGGTTCCTCGAACGAAAATTGACATGAGATAGAGGGACTTTGATTACGCCCGAAATGGGCGCTTCGTGCGACGGGAGTTGATCGGTCCAGGGTTCGGACCGATCTCTAACGACGGGGTTGTCTATGGGGGAGTCCCGGTCGACCCCCGGCCTCACGTTGGGGATATGAAGAATTCAGTAGTGTCCCCCTCCGACAAAATCCACCGATTTCTCGCCGAGAATTGGTGACTTTTTACCAGTCATGTCTAGGATTTGAACCCTCGGGGGGTTCAAATCTGCCCCTCGGAAAGGAGTGCGTTGTTCTCGTCCGGTGCTGCATAGCGGCGACCCGTAGAAAATCCGATCGGGCTCGGCAGACCTTGTTGGACGCCGCGGAGCCAACCGAGGGCTTACGAGCGGCTCTGAATGAACCATCCAGATCCCCAGAGCACTAACCCAATGCCTGCGAACAACCCTTCGGAATAGGCGAACCAAATGGGGATCGAAAAGCTGCCGCCGGAGCTCGCATACTCCTGAACAATGCCGTAGACAACGGACCAACCGGCAAAGAGCAGCGGTCCGACGACTGCGAGAGCGATTCCAAGTCGCTTGTTAGCGAGCCCAGAACCGCCAACCTCTGAATAGGAGACAGAGCCGGGCCCGTGGTTCTGTGCCCAACCTACACCTACTAGGCCGACCCCCGGACCCAAGAGCAAGTACGAACCGGCGTTCAGCTGTTCGTACAAACGGTACCCCGCCTCGGTGGGAAACGCGAATTGGTAGGTTTGAAAGTACCAGTACTCGGAGCCAAACTGAACGAGAAGTGCGGCCGCGACGATCGCGACCCCCGAAATAACCAGAATCGGTCCTACTCGGCTGGAAGCCATACCCACAGACTCCTCATGTCGCCACCGTCCTTAACCTGCGGGTTCTGCGATCGCAGTAGTTGATCCAGGAACTTGGACCGATTTCAAACGACGGGGTTGTGTAAGGGAGGTCGCCGCTCAACGCTTTCGAGAATGCGCGGACGCGTAGCGACCGAACCGGACGTAGGTAGACCCGGTGCGCGGCTCGATCTCCTCGATCAAGGCGCGACCGTGACGGATCTGAAAAAGGGCCCTATACCCTGGGGTCTTGAGGCGCCAGCGGATTGGGTCGTCCCGAACTGGTACGACATCCAGCGTGGGGGAGGGCCGGGTTGGATGGGCAACGAACTCCGGGAAAGCAGCGACCAGGATGTCCTGAACTTCCGGGGGGAGAGAGAGGAACTCGCGCCACGCAGTTTCGGTAAAGTCTGGCCAGCCCCGTCGCAGCGGCCCTTTAACGGGCACGCTTCCTGCGCTCCATGAATTCTCGACGAGCCTCTGCGCCGGTCACAATGCGATCCGACTTCAATCGCCGATCGAGCTCCGCTCGAAGGGACGGGGAAAGATAGTCATCTGTCACATTGATCAGGAACTCGTCCCAAGTCTCCGCGGCGCTCTTGACCCGCTGCAAGAAACGGAGGGTCGATTGGTGGAGTGGAATACTTGTAACTGCGTCGGTTGCGGGCATCATGGCTATCATGGTGGCAATGATATATCTTTGTTCCGGGCGTCCCCCCCTAGCTCGGTTCGTGACGCCTCCCTTCGTTCCGCAACCCGGCGATGTGGCTTCCGCGCAATTAGGGGGACCGGGCGAAGCGACCGGGTTCCTCCACGGAGGTGTCTCTGCGAGCACTTGTGGCCGTCAGAACGGCCCGCAAACTCTGTATTTGAACCCCCGGGGGGTTCGAATACCCCCTCCGACACTTTTCGCCGATTTATCGCCGAGAAAATGGAAAGTTTGACCGTTCACGTGTTGAGGATTTGAACCCGCGAGTACATTTCTCCGGTAACGGATGAGTTGACTGTGGCTAAGTTCCGGCGGCCGTTTGCGGTCACACGAAAGGGTCGTTACGGCGTTGGATTCCCGACCGGTTGTTGACTCATCGCCTAATCCTGCGCGCTCCCGTTCCGAGGGATTCCGCCGCGTTCGAGAGCATGTACCGGGACCGAAGTATATGGGCATACATCCCACCGGCAGTCTGGAAACCCGGAGGGAAGGCAGCTATTGTGAGAATCCGTCAATCGGTCGGTAAACAGACCGCCTGCTGGTACGTCATCAAGGACCGTCAATCCGGAGCGCTTGTCGGAGAGATTGCGATCTTCGGCATCGATTGGGCGGAGCGCACCGCTGAACTCGGCTACCATATCACGAGAACCCAATGGGGAAAAGGCTACGCATCTGAGGCGGGTGACCGAGTGTGTCGGGTCGCGTTCCGGGCCCTGCGGTTGCGCCGGCTCGATGCGGTGGTCGGCGAAGGAAACGATGCGTCGATACGACTTCTGAAGAAGCTCGGGTTCCGACGGGAGGGATCTGCTCGGAAGGCGGCCTGGCTCCGAGGGCGATGGCGGAACCAGTTCCGTTTTGGATTGCTCGCGCCAGAATATCGTCCGGGCTAGGGTGACATTACGAAAAATTCAGGAAGGTCCGCTTCCGACACCTCGCCGTGACTTCGCGCTAAGAAGCAGGCCAAGATAAATTGCATCTGACATCCTCACCCCCCCTAATGAGCGCGCGGGGAGGAGACCAGTTTCACCGGTCGTAGATTCGCGACCGGTGGTCAACGCGCTCGACCAGAATGGTCTGTTCTGCGTGGGAGAGCATCGCCAGGACCCTGTAGTCACCGACACGAAGTTTGTACTCGTCCGAACTCGCTAACCTCGTGAAATAGTGAGTCGGTTTTGAAGCGGCCGCCTCAAGCCGTGCTACAACCCTACGAGCTACCGTCCGATCGAGCCGATGCAGATCGCGGACAGCGGTGTCCGACCACTTAATCGACCAATGCGTCAGAGGCCCAACCGCTTCTTGACCTGCTCGTGGTCGACCACGTGACCCGACCGGATGTCAAGTCGAGCGTTTAATAGCCCCATCCGGAAGGCATCGGTGTACGCCCCTTCGTCGTCTCCCTGGGGGATGAGCCCCAGGAGCTTGTTCAGGAGCTCGTCGTAGGTCTCTCGAGGCGAACTTTTCAAGGCAGCGAGTCGCTCGCGGGTGGCCGGAGTAACTTGAATCGTCGTAATCATCGATAATGAGACAGCACATAGTTGTCATATAGATTGCTATGTGCATCTCCGCGTGAGACTCGGGCAGAGAAGTAGGCCGCAACCTGGCGTCCCGCGAGTCGGGGATATGAAGAATTCAGTAGTGTCCCCCTCCGACATCTTTTCACGATTCCTCGCCGAGAGGTGGCAACATCTGACAATTCGTTTGGTGGGGACTTGAACCAGCTGCTCGCCCCTCTGGAAAGGTGTGGGTTGACAAAGCATGGGTTCGTTAACCGCTCGGGACCCAGTGGGTCGCGAGGTCCCGATACCGTTACCATTCCTAGCGGAAGTAGGCATCATTAGAGGCCGACCTTGACTACCTCGGGTCCCCATGATTACCACCGTCAAGGTCAGGACCTTTTGGCGCACAACACCCGCGAGGCCAACGACGCGGCCACCGCTAGCTTCCTAAAGGCGCTCGAACTCGATGCGACATATGCCCCTGCGCTTGCCGGCTTGAGCCTTGTTTACGCCCAGCGAGCGGCCCCTTTGGGGCTCGGTTTGGGTCTTGGGAGCAACTGGCTAGACGAGGCGATCAGCGCGGCTGAAAAGGCTGTAGCAATTGCGCCCAACCTCGATGAGGGATACCGGGCTCTGGCAACGGCATACTACCGCAAAGGCTGGCATCATAAGCAGTCGACGCATGTCGCAAATTGTTAGAACTCAATCCGGATTTGGCTTCCGGCTTCCTCAATCCTGGCTGGCCGCTGTGGTTCACGGGCCGTGCCGAGGAAGCGTTGCCCTATCTGAAGAACGCTCTGGCGCTTGAACCGGCGTCAGCGTGGGCTCACTTTTACGTCGGGAATGCGTCCCTGGCCCTGGAGCTTTACGAGCAAGCGGAGGAAATGTATGGCAAGGCCATAGCGCTTGAGAACCTGAGCTCGGGGAGGATCGGCTTGATCTGTACGAACCTCTCCCATGGGAAGCGGGAGCAGGCCATTGAGCAGAACCGACGCTTTCGTGCCAACCCCGACGACGACCGTTACTTCGTCAAAGCAGCCGACGTGGAACTCCTGCTCGGTAACGCCGTGGAAGCGCGCGTGTTCGCGGAGAAAGCCGTCGCCAAGGAGCCAGAAGCACGGTATTTTCCGCGCGGCGTCTACCCGACCACTATCTTGGGCTGCATACTCTGGGATGAAGCTAGAGACACGGCCCAGAGACGACTCGGTCAAAGCGCAGACATGAATCGGACATGCTTGGACGAAGGGGATGAGAGCTTCATGCCTCGCTATGACTTGGCTGCGGTCAACGCCATTCGGGGTGAGAAGGCGGAAGCCTATCGCTGGTTACAGAGCGCAATCGACGCGGGGTGGCGCACGTATCGTTTGGCGATGCGCGATCCTCTCTTTCGAAACCTGCACAATGATCGGCAGTTTCAACAAATGATGGCCCAAGTCAAAGGGAAGATCGAGACGGCGAAGCAACATTTGCAGCAAGCCTGAGATCTGCATTCACATCTCTTGAATACTCACTGGAACAGTGTGAACCCCTTCCGTTGCTGGCAGCGGGGGTTCAAAACAGATCCCTTAGCTACGGCTCAGTAGTGATCGGGGATGGGATCGATCTGCGATGTCCGGGCAGCTTTCGAGTTGGAAGCGCCTGGTCGCAGCCGTTCTTGACTCGCCCGAGGAGTCCGGGCCCTTTGGGTGAGTCCGGCCGAGACAAGACGTTATGTATCTAATATGAGTTATGTGTATCTCAGAGGAGACAATGCGACTCGCGCGGGCTTTGGATTCAATCTTCGGCAGCAACACCAAACTGGGATTGCTCCGAACGATGTTCACCTCTCCGGGTCGGCATTGGACCGGACGTGAAGTGGCGGGAGCCGCTCGCGTTTCGACGGCCCAGGCGGCTCGTGATCTGGCAACGCTGGCCGACTCAGCCCTCGTTCTTCGCGAAGTGACCGGGAGGTCCTACTCCTGGGAATTAAACCCCGTCCACGTCCTGTTCCCGGCCCTCACAGAGCTGTTCGCTCGGGAAGCAGATCTCAAGGCGGAAATGGTCCGTCAAGTAGCTGAAGCATTGGGATCCGTTCCGTTCGAACGAGCCCGGCTGTTTGGCTCTCTATCGCGGGGTGATGAACGGGACGACAGCGATGTAGACCTGTTCCTTCAGATCCACTCTCCTGCCGAACACGGTCGGGCGGAGGCGGCAATCGATCGGGTTCGCTCGCGCATTTGGAGTCGATTCGGAAACCCGGTCTCCGCGCTTGTGTACACCCGTGCGGAGGTCAACCGACCGCCGAATCCCGCGCTGATGGAATCAATCGAAAGTGAGGGCATCGAAGTGGGGAGGGTGGCCCACTAGTCGATGGCGCGAACCGAGGTTATTCCGAAATCGCGGCACGCCGTCTTCCTCGCCCGTGCCCGAGAATTTGCCCAGCAAATGGGCCAAGCCGCCGCGGATCGTGCCTGGAACTCTGTCGGGTTGCTCGGAGTTCACTGCGTGATTTCTGCCTGTGACGCACTGACCATCCAACGTTCGGGCCAACGGTGGAGCGGCCAAGCCCACGCCGGGGTGATCGGAGTAGTCAGTACCCTCAACTTGCCGAAGTCAAACCCTGCTCTACGGCAGATCTCCAGCGTGCTCGACAAGAAGAACCGAGTCGAGTACGAGGCACGTGAGTTTACCGAAAAGGAGGCTGAAGAGGTCCGCCTAAACGCTACTCGAGTCCTCAAATGGGTCACAACGCAACTCGCAACCTGAGGAGCTCGCCTGCGTGGCAAATTAATCCCCCCGGGGGTCAAACACAGAAGGGAAGAGTTCACCGACGGGTTTCGAGAAGCCTGCTGTTGCCTGGTCGGGGATATGAAGAATTCCGGAATGTCCGCCTCCGACACATTACTTCGATTTCTCACCGAGAAAGAACGGTGTTCGACCGCGTGTCGAGAGGGGATTTGAACCCGTGTGCGCCCCTTCCGGCAAGCGTTATCTTAGCCCTCCCGGGCGAGTGCGCTCGAAGTCAGCGGTTCGTTCGCTGGAGGAGGGGTCCCGGAGTCGTCTTCGACTCGGTACGGAAGGAGACCTCGATAACGTGGGAATCGTGCCCTTTGAGTTGCCGTTAGTCGGAGGTCCGAGGAGTCGGGACGTGAGCCCAGTCAGGCCCCACTACATGCCGGGACAATGCCTCACCTCACCAGACCGGTCTGCGTTCTGAGCCTCACGACCAACTTCTCGTACCGGGGGTCCTCCCTCGCCTTCGCCAGTAGGGGGGAGTACATCGCGATCATGCTGATGACCACGTGCTCGTCCAGCGCCCGGTTGAGGTTTTCGAAGTACCGGTCCATGTCCCCGAGGGCATGGTAGATGTAGGCCACGTAGTTGTGCGCGATCGGTCCCGGCTTCGCGTCCTCGATCCTCCGAATCGTTTGGAGTGCCTTCTCTTTCTCCCCAGCCATCGCGTCGATGAAACCTCCCGTGTAAGTTGCCCAGGGTGCCGTGGGCCGTAGCTTCTCGTATTTCGCGTGCAGTTCCCTGGCCTTCGCTAGGTCCCCCTTGGAGAGGTAGTAGTCGGTCATGTTCCGGTAGGTCATGGCGGGGGCCAAGTGCTCCGTTCTCCTGCAGTGCTCCAATAGCTCCTGCTCCCTCCCCGTGAAGAGGTAGGTGAACCCGAGGAGGAAGATGTACTCCGTGGAGATTGGGTCGAGCCGGTAGGCGGTCTCGATGTTCTTCATCATCTCCTCCATCTCCCCTTTGACGGCGGCGATTTCGCAGAGCTGGCGGTAGGGCTCCGGGAGGCTCGGGTTGATCTCCAGGGCCCTCCTTGCCTCCACCTCGGCGCCGGCGTCGTCGTCCTCGTTGAAATGCAGTTTCGCGAGCGATGCGTGGGCATCGGCGAGGTCTCGGTCCAGCTCCTGCGCTCGCTGCAGCGAGGCCCTCACGACGGGGAGCATGACGTCAAAGGGCTCGAATCCGCTGGTGGCGAGGCGCTGGTGGCACTCCGCTACCGCCACATGGGCTTTGGCGAACGATGGGTCCAGCTCCCCCGCCTTCTCGAAGAGCTCCAGCGCCTGCCTCAGCGACGGCTCGGACCCCTCCCTGAGCAGCTCCCTTCCGCGGAGGAAGTCCCCGTAGGCCTCCATGTTCTCCGTGGGCTTCTTCTCGAGGGTCTTCTTCTCTGACTGCAGAAGCTGGATCTTCAGCTCCCCGGCCACCTTCTCCGCGATCTCGCTCTGGACGCCGAATATGTCGTCCAGGCTCGCGTCATAGTGCGAGGACCACAGGTGCGCCTCGGTGCCGCCGTGGATGAGTTGGGCCGTGACCCGGACCCTGTTCCCGACCTTCCGGACACTCACCTCCACTACCGACCCGACGAAGAGTTCCTTCGCGATCTCCGTGGCCTTCTTCTCCTTCTTCTTGTAGGTCATCACCGAGGTCCTCGCGATGACCTGCAATTCCTTCACCTGAGCCAACCGGTCGATGAGCTCCTCCGTCATCCCGTCGGCGAAGTATTCGTCGTTCGGATCCGGGCTCATACTCACGAACGGAAGGACGGCGATCCGGCTCTTCTCGAGTGGGCTCGGATCGGGCCCGGTGGAAGCGGGCACCGTAGCCGACCAACCTAGGCGAACCCGGTAGACGTCCACCGGGAACAGAACGCCCTTGAGCGCCTTGGGTTCCAGTTTCTCAAGTGGGTTCGGGATCTTGTTCCGGACCTGACCGAACACCGACTCGGAGATGCAAACCCCGCCCGGCTCCGCGAGAGGTTCGATGCGGGCGGCGATGTTGACGGAATCCCCAAAGATGTCGCCGGCCCGCTCCTCAACGTCCCCGAGGTGGACCCCGATGCGCAGGTGGATCGACGGAACCCCCGGCTTCGAGTTCCGCGCCTCGAGATGCTCCTGGATAGCGATCGCACACTGAACCGCCCGCAGGGCGCTCTCGAACACGACGAGAAACCCGTCGCCGATCGACTTGACCTCGCGTCCCAGGTGGGCGGAGAACAGGGGTCGAACGATGGTCTCTTGTTCGTCCCGAAGCCGGAGTGCTTCCGCCTCGTCGGTCTGAGCGGCGGCCGTGGAGCCAACCATGTCCGTGAACATGATTGCGGCGAGCCGCCGGACGGAGGCCACGTCTCGGGGACCGTTTCCGTAAGATTAACTCCTGCCGCCAAGCTGACGTGTCCATCTTTAGCCCGAAACGGGCGGGTTCTGTCGAGCTAGGCCCAAGCCTTCTTGGGGGTGTAGGAGTCGTGTGGATTACTTTCGCTATCGGCCGGCCAGCAACGCCTTGTCCATCGCCCGCCGCAGGCCGGGAACTGCGGCGAGTCCCCTGAGATCACTTCTCGTCACCCAGGCAAAGTCCGTATGCTCGGAGGGGTCAAGTCGAGGGGCGCCGCGCGACCGCGTCGAACATTGGAAGCAGGTCCGAACGCTCGGGAAGGTTGGTTCGCCGCGTACCGGGACCCATCTTAGTGAAACGTCCAGTACCGGGCCCACCCTAACTCGGAATCCCGTCTCTTCCAGAACCTCCCTAACGAGTGCCCTTTCGAGGGTGTCCTCCTTCTCCACGCCACCCCCTGGAAGGTCCCACAAGCCGGGCCATATGTCTAGGTCCTTCCGGCGCCGCAAGAGCAGGAGGCGGTGCCGACGAACTAGGGTGCCCTTCACTCCCATTCTCGCCCATAGCCATTCGACCATGAATCCATCGAGGGTAATCGCCGAATAGTTTCTTCGGGCCAAAGCCGACGCGCAGGGCGTCCGACATTCATGAACCTGCCATCCCACGCCGGCCATTTCCTGCCTTAGAATCCGGTGGGTGGGCCCCCATTCGATCGGACGGGTGTGGCAATCCTGCGGGTTCTGTGCACGTAGGAGCCAATCCAACTGATCGCACCTATTTCTAACGACGGGGTTGTGCAAGGG
>JBARJD010000098.1:0-26942 GCA_049800095.1 Thermoplasmata archaeon
GATGGAAGCCGGCCCGTTCGTAGATGTGCTGGGCCGCCGAGTTAGTTTCGTCGGTGGCTACGTACAGGAGGGGGATACCGCGCGCCGTCACCTCGTGCAAAAAGCGGTCGACGAGACGCTGCGCCACTCCCCATCCCTGGAACTCCGGCACGACGTGGAGTTCCTCGAGTCGGGCGTACTGGTCGGCCCCCTTGTCGAACCACGGCTTCCGTCCCTCGAACCAGTAGAGGAAGCCGGCGTAGTGGCCGTCCTTTTCTGCGATCAAGAGGCCATCAAGGGGAACGGCGGCCAGTCGTCGGGCATCGGTAAACGGGTCCCACGGCGTCTCGCCTCCCGGACCATAGTGACGAGCCACTTGGGCCAGGTCCTCTGTCCGCGCGGGCCGCACCGTAACATCCGAGCCCGTTGCCATCGACGCCGCGAGGGCCACCGGAGGATATGGACTGCGCCCCCTCGGCCGCCGGGTGTCACTGCCGACGGTAGATCAGGTAGGTCGCGATCATCCCGCCGATGGCGATGAGGCCGAAGATGACGAGATCCTCTACCGAAATCTGGGAACCACCGGGAGGCGTTGCCGTCGGTGCGAGGGTCGCGAAGGGAAGGGACACGGTTACGTTCTCCCCGGAGACCGTTACCGCTCCCGTGGCATACGGCGTGTGATAGCCATCCACCGCGGGCGCCCAGTAGGCGTACGAGCCGTCGGGAACGTCGAGGAAGGCAATTGTTGGAGTGGCGGACCCTTGTGTGTCAGAGGTTGTCCCGTTCAGGGTCACCGACCAGTATGTGGACGGCGGAAGTCCGGCCTCTACGAAAGTGATGACGTAGGGGGTCAGGGGCTGCCCCGCGGTCGACCACTGTATTTGGACCACCACATTGGCTCCGTGGACAACGAGGGTCCCTCCGGTAACGTTCGGCGTGTAGCCGGAGATCGGCGAGACGGTCCACGCATACGTACCGTTGGGCTCGACGAACAGGATCGTCGAGGTTTCGGCGCTTTGTTCGCTTCCGTTGACGGTCACGGACCAAGGGCTCCCGCCCGGGAGTCCGCGTTCGACGAATGTGGCGTTGTACGTCACGCGCGCCCAATCGATGAGCACGTTGACGTCACTTCCCTCGACGTCGATGGGTCCCGAGTACGAGTCGGCGTGGTAGCCGGGGATCGGCGTCACGTTGTAGGCGTAGGTGCCGTTCACGGCAACGAAGTCAAGGTAGACAAAAAAGCCGGACTGTGTGACGTTGTCAAAGGTGACCGCCCAAGTGACCCCGTCCGGCAGCCCCGTCTCTTGGAAGTCCACCGCGTAAGCCGGCCCGAAGGTGGCGTTCTCGCGGACAGGGGAGCCCATCGTGATGGTCTGGTTGAGATTCGTTCCGGAGTAGCTGCCAGTCCCGGACCCGTTCCATTCGAGGAGGGCGTATCCAGCAGTGGGAGTGGCAGAGATGCCGAGCGACGTGCCCGCAGGATACCACCCCGACTCCGGCGTTACCGTGCCCGTGCCTCTCGGCTGCGCGGTCATCGTTAGGAAGTACTCCGTCGAGAACGGGACCAGCACCTTTACGTTGGCCCCCTTGACGGTCACGGTTCCGTTGCTTACGTTCGAGACGAATTGCACGCCGGCGGTACCCGAAAGGCGGTCGGGGATGGTGAACCCGTACGTTCCGTTCGCGACGGAGAAGCGAATCGTAGAGCTTGACGTGCTCGAATTCATCCCATCCAGGTGGGCCCACCAAAGGGTGCCGGCCAACAACCCGGTCTCATCGAACGATATCGTGTAGTTGGAGGGCGCACGCACCGGCGTGAACGTCACGCTGACTGTTCCCATGCAGTCGTTCACGGTTACGTTCCCCGCGGAGGGGTCCGCCGAGTATCCCGCAACGGGGGCCACAGTGAACGGATAAGTCCCGGGGACTTCGTAGAAGGTGATCACCGTTCCATTGCTCGACATGTTGGACCCGCTCAGGTCCACACTCCAAGTCGTACCGTGCGGAAGTCCGGATTCGTTGAAGTAGACCGGTTTATCCCAGAGGGCCTTGGCGCCGACCAAGCTCACGCCGGTGGAGGGAGGCCCCTCCTGTAGGGCAGCGAGTAGCGTAGCGGCGCTTGGAAGGAGCACCAGGAGGACCACGGCGGCCATTGCGTCGACACTCCGGAGAGCGTGCCTCCGGGGCTGCCCGCGCCGTAGTCGATTGGTCGTCTCCATTGTTTCGCTCGTTGAGCGGGTACCTTCCGGCTCGCAGACCTGCCCGTTCCATGCCGCACTGGGGCTCAGGGCCTCTCGGAACTCGCGCCGCTCGCGGGGGAGCGTCCGGAGGACCTGCTTTCCCGGGCAGATCGGCGACTGGTTGGCGCGCTCTACCCCGCTCGAATTACTGATAGATAATCTCCCGCTTTAGACTCGAGGGCCACCACGCCGGAGGAACGTGTAACCCTTCACCCGGTCATCCGTTTCTCCGAGCCGGGTCGATCCGACCAAGTGACGACCCGGTCGGAACGCCCATATGTCGAGCAGAGTAGCTGAAGGTTGATCGAATGCAGAACCGGGTCCGGCGGATTTTCGAGCGTCTCTCTCCGACACCCGACGCCTTGATACTAGCAAACTCGGAGGGTCCGCACATCGATACGAGCTTCTTCTACCTCTTCGAGGTCCCGAGCGGCTCGTTCGAGGGGTCGGTCCTGGTCGCGCGGCCCGACGGTTCCCTGACAGTACTTACGTCCCCACTCGAAGCGGAAACGGCTCGTCAAGCCGCCGACAGGGACTCGTCCGTTCAGATCGAGACGTGTGCACGGATGGAAGACGCCGACCGGGCCCTACGAAGCCTGGTTGATGCCAAGGCTCGGGTGGGTCTCGACTACCGGGAACTCACCCACGAGCTGTTCAACGAATTCCGACGGACCCTGCCCGGGGTCCAGTGGTTTGACGCCTCGACCGCGATACAGAGGACACGGAGGGTCAAGGACGCAACAGAGATCGCCCGGATCGAGAAAGCGGGCGCGATCGCGTCCCACGTGGCCGGCGAGATCCCTTCTCTCCTGAAGGCTGGCTTGACCGAACTCCAACTCGCGGGAGAGATCGAATATCGAATGACACAGCATGGGGCGGCCGGTCGGAGCTTCGACACGATTGTAGGGTTCGGCCCCCACTCGGCCGAGCCCCATTTCTCCCCGAGCGAGACCCCACTCGAACCGGGTCAATCGATCGTCTGCGACTTCGGGGCGCTGTACCAGCGGTACATTAGCGACCTCACGCGCCCGTTCCACTTCGGTCCGGTAGACCCCGAGATGCGGAAGGTGCACGCCAAGGTCGCCGAGGCGCAACAAGCGGCTCTGAACCTCCTGCGACCGGGTGTCCGCGCCTGCGACCTGCATCAGGCGGCGCAGGATGTCATCGACGGGAGTCCGTGGAAGGGCCTCTTCACCCATCGGCTCGGTCATTCAATCGGCTTGGCGGTGCACGACGGCTTCAGCCTCAATCGGGAAACGACCGACCCGCTCGAGGTCGGCGAGACCGTCACGGTCGAACCGGGAATCTACATCCCGGGCAAGGGTGGGGTACGCATCGAGGACGATGTGGTGGTAACCGACCGCGGTTTTCGATTCCTGACGACCGCATCGCGCGAGTATTTGGGCCCGGCCGGGTGAGCCCCGTCCCGGCGTCAAAGAGGCGCTCGGGCCCGGCGGGCGGTTAAATAGGGGACCTCGCTCGGCGCCCGCGGGATTTCGGCGATGGCGATCGAGGATGAGCTGGGCCCTCAAGCGGTCAAGATCTACAAGGCGATGAAGGAGATGGGCTTCTCGACCGAGGACAAAATGGGGACCGCGGAGCGGATAACGATGGTCGCCAAACTCCCGAAGAACATGGTCATGAACGCACTGCAGGAGCTCCAGAACAAGGGCTTCGCCCGGCGGAAGGTCCGCGAGAAAGCCGCCGGATACTATCTCGTGCGGTAGCCACGCCTACGGTTCGGCCCCTTCCGGCCGGGGACCGAGCAGCCGTTCCAACAGCCGGCTCGTCGACCGCAAGGTCACCTCGGTCACCGCGCTGATTCGCGCGACCTGAGCACGGGATCGGCGTTCGCCGCTCCGTTCCGCAGCGATGTAAATCAAGGCCGCCACCAGGCCGTGGGCCGAGAGGCCAGAGACCTCCGGACTCGTTTCGGCTTCTTTCAGCATCGACTCCGCCGAGGAGCGTATCTGTGGGGACAGGGCGAGCTCCTGAGCATATCGCGCGAGGTAGACTCTCGGATCCACCGAAGGAACCACCGTTCCCATGCCCCGACAGGCCACCTTGAACGCGCGGCCGACTTCGGAGCGTCGCGCCCCGAGCACCTTCGATACTTCCCCCAGAGTCCGGGGGAGCGAGTAGCGTCGGCACGCCGCGTAGACCGATGCGCCTACCGCAGCCACTTGGCTTCGTCCCCGGTAGAGACCCCGTTGGGTAGCATCGCGGAAGAACCGTTCGGCTTCCGAACGGATAACGGGGGGGAGCGAAAGCCGGTCCGCGGCCATCGCGATCGCGTCCCGCGCTTGGGAGCGCTCCAGAGGATCCTCGAGCGCCCGCACGGTCTGACGTTGCATTACCCGTCGAAGGTGCTGGAATTCGTAGCGCCGCTGCCAGCCTAGGGGTCGACCTTGCCCGTCCCGGGTGCCTCTCAATATCGTGCCGAGCTCTCGGCGCGACGATCCGGGAGTTGTGAACGGACCGATACCCCGACCAGACCCCTGCGCTCCCGGGGACTCCCGTAGAGGAGGGCCGGGCGTTACGAGTTCGGAGCCTTCGAACACGAGACCGCAGTCCAGGCAGTGCTCTTCGAGGCTCGTGGGATTCTGGACGCGGCGATGGCTACCGCACATGCTGCACGTGGGTGCGGCGTCCACCGCCCCGGCCCCAGTCTCGCGTCCCTCGGACACGTTGTCGGACCGAGGCCCTAGACTGTATAAATAGAACTGAAGTGAGCGACCCGGCCATGGAGCCCCGAATCTCCCTGGTTACCCTCGGCGTGAGCGACCTCCGACGGTCCGTGAAGTTCTACCAGGACGACCTGGGATGGAACACCACCTTTACAGAGGGCGACCCGATCGCGTTCTTCCGACTCAGAGGTCTAGTGCTCGGGTTGTATGAGCGCCGGGCCCTCGCGGCGGACGTGAACGTGAGCCCCGAGGGGAACGGATTTCGAGGGATCACCCTCGCCCACAATGTACGGAGTCGCCGGGCCGTCGTCGCCATATTCGCCCGTTTGAGGCGCCGGGGTGCATCCATCGTGAAGCCGCCCCGGGCGACGGACTGGGGAGGGTTCAGCGGGTACTTCGCCGACCCCGATAACCATCTCTGGGAAGTGGCCCACAATCCGGGCTGGAAGCTCGACCGAAACGGGGCGGTTGTTCTGCCGAAATGAACGGAGAGGCGCCGGCTCTCCCCGACTTCGGGCTGGTGGCTGGTTTCCGCTACCGGTGCCTCCCGGGCTGTGGACTCTGCTGCTACACAACCCCCGCCGTAGCCCCGGGGGAACGAGCGAGGCTGATTCAACTCGATCCGGGGATTCCTCTCTTGGATACGGTGGATGGGTGGGCGCAGATCGCGAGCCGGGCCGAGGGAGGCGCCTGTCATTTCCTTCAGGGGGAGCGATGCCGATGCCACGACGCGCGTCCCGCGACGTGCGGCGAATTTCCATTGACGGTGCACGTCGGTCAGCGCGTCCAGGTCGCGGTGGTCCTCACGTGCCCCGGCGTCGACCTTTCCGCCCTGGGGCGGCGAGGAGAAGGGACTCCGGTGGGGCCACTTTCCTCCGATTTCAGCTCCGAAGTGGAATCCGTACGTTCTGAAGTAAGCCACGCCGAGACCACGGGCCAACTGCGTTGGGCGTTGCAGCGGCGTAGGAACGTCGAGCGCAGGCTCCGCCGAGTTGGGAGCTGGCAGTCAGAGGAGGAGGTTCGGGCGCGCCTACGCCCCAAACTCGATGGAGCGATCCCAACGGAATTGCGGCCGCTGGTGCTCCTCGAAGAGGATGAGGAGCTCGAGAGTCTGCCGATGTTCTATGAGCCCACCCTCGGTCGCGTGGCCTGGCGACCCCACCCCGGAGGCACGGAATTCCTCTCACTGCGGGAAGCCGGGGGAATAGCCAGACACCTGGAGGTGCTCGCCTCACCTAGTCGCTCCCCTGGATTGGATGCGCCGGCGCGGGCGATGCTACGGGGCTACCTGGCCTATGTCCTGGAACGCGACGCGACGATCAGCGCGGCGTACCATTCTCTCCTCGGGCAGGAACCCGCCCTTCCCGAGCAGGTCGTGGCGAGCGACCTTCAGATGGTGGCGGATCAGGTGGTTCGCCTAGCGGTCTTGCGGCGCGCGTTGACCTCCGGCCAGCGGGGCGAGCTTTCGTCGCAGGATGTGGAGAACGGAATTCGTGCGACCGATATGGACATCTTGGACCGTCCGACCGCCGGCCTGCGCCTCTAAGGGGCCGCCCCCCCCGCTCGCCGCGCCGGTTTCGCTTACTTCGAAGTGTATTTCCGTGCTAAGGGCCCTCAGAATACCGTGCGTCCGTGGCTGGTCGTCGTAGGGATCGTTTTCCTCACCCTCGCCCTGGGTACCGGCGCGACGATATACTTCGCCGGGCAGGGGAACCCGAGCCGCACCACCTCGCCCTTCGGGCTGACCCTCGTCGTGCCGTCCAACGAGAGCGAGTCGGTAAACCCCCCTGGTTCCAATGGCACGGGAGAGCAGTTCTCGTTCGCGTGGCAATCGACCGGCCTGCTCCAGGTCACACTGGAATCGCCGGCCGGGTGCACGCGTCCCTCCGGGCCCTGTTGGAACACATCGATACTCGCCGCATGGAAGGCGAACACCTCTGGTACGTGGGCCGGGTCCGGGCCGTTCCACTACCCCCTCCAGTGCCTCTTCACGAACGCCGAGACCGATTCGCCGACGGTCACTTTGAAGAGCAGCGCCAGTTCGACGCATCCGACGCCTCTCTCGCTGCCCGTAGAAATCGTCCTGGGCGCGGGGGCGGGAGGCCTCTTCGCGGTGGGCGCGCTGGCGATATTTCTTGGTCTGTTCCTTCGAGGGGATCCGTACGGCCCCGAGGCGCCCGTCATTTCTCGGTCGCCGGACGACTTGGAAGATCTCTCGCGGGACCCGCCACCGGATCACTGACCCCAGAACGGCTGGGTCGCCCGGCGAATGCGCACCACTTCGTCGAGCACCCTGCGTTCCGCATCGGACAGGGGCCGGTCCTTCAGCACCCGTGCCGCGGACTCCGGGATCGTGACATACAGCACGTCCCCCTCCTCGAGCGTGCGCCCCACGGTGGCGCCATCGATCGACGCCGCGAGCTCCGTCCCTTCCTCGGCCTCCTTGACCGATTCATTCTCCCGTTGCAGGCTGCGGAGCATCCCGACCTCCTCTCCTCGGGACGACATGAGCCGAACCCCGGGCCGCAGCTGGCCCGACAGCACCTTGATGCCCACCACGGCCGGCTTCGAACGTCGGAAGACGAATCCAGGCAAGACCTGAATCTTGGCCGGATGCACGATCTCCTGACGTTGCTCGACATCGAGCGCGTGCTCCTTTTCGTCCCGCCACTTGGCGTACTGCTCGAGGAGCTGGTACATGACCTCCGCGGAGAAGATCCGTACCTGGTCCCGTTGTGACTCGGGCACCGCATCGGGCAGGACGGGTACGTTGAAGGCGAGGATCGCACGGTGCGTTTCGTCGTTCACGTCCGCCATCCGGAGGACCATCGGCCGGTTCACTGGGCCGATCTCCGCTACATGGACCGGCACTGAGGCCTCTCGGCACTCGAAGGCCAGCGCCTCCAAGCCACCCAGGGTGTCGGCGGCGAGCCCGACGCCGCTCTCGGCCAGGTCAGCGACTGGTTGACTCTCCGCGGCCAGTTCCGCCAGGGTCCCCGCTCGTTCCTCGGCGGTGCGCACCGCCTTGATCAGACCGCCCGGAAGCGCCTTCTCGACTTCGGGCGCCGACAAGAAAACTCCCGCCGCCGCCGAGACCTCCTCGACGCTCTGGAGCTTCTTGAAGGCGGACTCTCGGCGTCCGGTCGCGGGGGGCGGGCGGTAGAGGCCCCGAACCCGGCTCGAGAAGGGCCCGGAGCTGCCGGTGACGACGATCTCATCGCCCAGCCGAAACGTCCCCTGGTAGACGATTACGCTCGCCACGGCGCCCAGTCCCCGTTGCTCCGTCCGTTCCAGTACCGTGCCCTCGCCCACCGCATTCTCGAGCGCGAGTTCTTTCTCGAGGAACCTCTGCGAGAGCCCGACCACCAGGGCCACGAGCTCCGCGACACCGACGCCGGACTTCGCGGAGAGGGGAACGATCCCGATGTTCCGCGTGAAGTCGCTCACGCGGTCGTACCGCTCCGAAGAAAATCCGAACGGGAGGAGTTCCTCGACGACCGAGTAGAGACGTATATCGAGGGCCCGCGAGTACTCCGGGCCACATCGCTGAATCTGGGTCTTGAGTGAGGCGTGGGCCGCCGGCTCCCGCCAGCCGGGGACGAGGTCGATCTTGGTCAAGGCCACGGCGAACGGTGTCTTCTCCCGCCGGAGAATCTGGATCGACTCCCGAGTCTGCGGCATCACGCCCTCGTTCACGTCGATGACCAGGACCGCGAGGTCGGCCAGAGCGCCACCTCGACGCCGCATCGTTTCGAAGGAACGGTGACCGGGGGTGTCGATCATGAGGAAACCGGGAATCGCCACCTGTTCGGGCGGAAGGAGTCCGTGCGACAACTTCAGCAGCGTCGAACGAGGAACCTCAAACGCGCCGATGTGTTGGGTGATTCCGCCGGCCTCGTGTGCCGCCCGCGCCGCGCCGGTGATACGGTCCAATAGCGTGGTCTTGCCGTGGTCGACATGGCCGAGCAATGACACGATCGGCTGACGGAGCTCGGGCACGAGGGCCGGGACCGGCCCTTCCGCTTTATCGTTTGGCCGGCGCACTTGCTTTCCGGCCCACGAGTCGAGCTTACACCGTGTCCTCCGGCGCGACGTTCAGGGAACCCGCTTTGGGAGGGGGGGTTCGAAGATATCGATCCAGTCGCCGCTGTCGCCCGGTGCGGGGATGAAGACCGCCGAGCCGCACGGAGACGAGTCGCACCCGGCGGTTACGCCCCCTGCGCTCTTCCTCAAGCAGTTCACGGAGCAACCGCACCGACGCTCGAGTACTCGGTTCGCTGCCTTCCCTCGCCGCTCCGAGCGACCGGCCGTGTTGGATCTGCTGAAAATCCTCCCAGCGGAGTCGGAGCGTAACGGTCTCGTACCGAAATCCCTCCGACTGCACCGAGAGCGCCGCCTCGCGGGCAAGCTCGCGGACCACGCCATCGAGGACGTCTAACTCCCGCGTGTCTTCGCTCAGGGTCCGTTCGGAGCTCCGAGATTTCGGAGGGCCCACCTCCAGCTCCCCGGTCTCCCGTGGTGTTCCGGATGCGAGCGCTCGCAGTTCTTCTCCGAACGTGCCGAACCGGCGGAGGAGAGGCTGGAGGGCCGTCGAGCGAAGGTCGCCGATCGTCTGAATGCCCAATCCCTCGAGGATCGCGTGGGTTTTCGGACCCACCCCGGGAATGGCTGATACCGGTAGCGGCGCGAGGAACTCGGCGGTCGTCTCGGCCGGTACCACGCAGACGCCGCCGGGCTTGGCCCGGTCGGTAGCAATTTTGGCCACGGTTCGGAAGACGGAGGCGCCGATGGAGCTGGGGAGGTGGAGTTCCGAAGAGAGGGTCGACTGAATCTTACCGGCCACGGCGCGCACCGCGTCCATCGACGGCAGCTCGAGGAGGACGGCCGCTTCGTCGATGCTGAAGGGAATCACCTCTGCGCTGAACCGACCCAGAACCCTTCGCACTTCTTTCGCGGCGGCTTGATACTTCGCAAAGTCAGGCGGAATCCAAACGGCGGTCGGGCAAAGGGTGTGTGCCCTACCGATAGGGAGGGCGCTCCGAAGACCGAACTTCCGGGCCTCGTAGCTCGCCGAGAGCACCACACCCCGGGAATGGCCCTCCCGCGGATTAGGACCCACGGCGACCGGAAGCCCCTGGAGGTCGGGACGGTCGCGCAGTTCACAGGAGACGTAGAACGCGTCCATGTCCACGTAGAGGCACCAGCGCATCGCCGGCCAGATCGGCGTTCGCCGCCCTTAGCCTCCCGGGAGGGGGGATGAAACAGGGGCGGGGTCTAGAACGAGTTGCCGAAGTCAACTGCCTTCGCATCGACGCGGAGGCCGGTGGGCGTGATCTGGTACGGCTGAACGCTTCGGCTGTGGGCCGTCCGTCGCATTTTTAGGACCCTCAGGGAGAGGCCGACGCGATGGCCGTCTTGCGCTGTGCTGTACCCTAGAAGGATGACTCCGTCTGCCACGTACTCGGAGAGGCCGTCGCGACTGGTCTCGGGATGGAGCGGATTCGCTTCCGCGGTGAAGATAGTGGTGGCGCCGGCGCCGCGACAGGCCGCGGCCAGCGTGAAGAGCGTGTTCCGTCGCCCACTCTCCGTGTCGCTCAACATGTTGAGCAACGAGACCGAATCGACGACGATTCGTTTGACGCCGAAGTTGGCGAGCTCCTTCGGAAGCTCGCTCTGGATCCGATGGATGTTTCGGTCTGTCTCCTTGGGGTCGAGCCGGAAGAACCGAAGTGATTCCTCCTTCACGGCTTTATCGACTGGCCAACCGAACTGTTGAGCTGACTCGGTCAGCGCCTTGGCATCCTCCTCCAGGGAGAGGAACAACCCCTTCTCCCCTCCGGCGAGCCCCGCGAAGAGGAACTGCAGGCCGAAACAGGTCTTTCCGGTTCCGGCGAGGCCGGTGACGAGCACGACGTGGCCGGCGGGAAAACCGCCTCCAAGCATTTCGTCGAGCCCGGCGATCCCCGTCGAGACCTTCCGGAGGGCCTCAGATTCGCTCATACTGAGTGGTCACCAACCCCGTAAGGGCGCTCACGCGAATCACGAACCGTCCCTGATGTTCATGCGGGACGTGCGAGAGCACCGGCATGAACTTCTCGATCAGCATCGTTCGTTGTCGGGTCGAACGGAGGGGGTGCGTGGACCAGGTGAAGGAGAGTACCCCGTCCACCGAGTCCGCCAGGGCTTGTTCCGTGGCGGTCGGGGCCACGCCCCGTGACAGGAGGAGGTAGATGACTCCGCCCCACTCCTTCGCCCGGCGGCGTAGGCCTTTGACGAGGGTCAAGATGGCTTCCGTATCGAGATTCCGGCGGACGAGAAGGTCCGTGAGCGAGTCGACGATGACGACGTTTCCGTTGCCGTCCTGCTCTACCGCGTGAACAATGGCATCGAGCGGGTCACTACCTCCGGGGCCCGGATTCGGTTCGGCCAACTGGGCCAGCAGGGGCGCGGAGGTTTGGGCCCACGCCCGGGGAACGACGGTGTCCGAGAAGTATATCGAGGAAAGGTCGTGGAAGATCAGGTGACGGACGAACGACGCATGGTGCGTCGGCTCGAACGAGATTTCTACCTCTCGGACGACTTGCTCGCGCGAGCGGGTCAGACTCACATACGCGACGCCCGCGGGGTATACGAAGTTTCCCTTGACGCTCCCGAGATAGAACTTGTGCATGCGCTCGGCGTCATAAGAGAACATCAGATGCGTGGCCGACGTCAGGGCGAACTCTTGGTGACCCGCTCCCGCGTCGCCCGTGAGCAATACGACGGAGCCGATCGGGATTCCCCCCGCCACCGAGTCAAAGTCCCCGACCCCCGTCGGGATTCGCGCGTCCGAAGGAGCGTTCGCGCTGTTCCGAAGCGCAGGCAGCGATGAGCGGGCCACCGGGCTCGCCGTAAGTTGTGCCGTCATTCGCGTCCCGGGACCATGGCTTCGACCGAGGGGGCCGGTATTAGAACCCTTGTCTTCAGCGGTCACGGGAGGCCGACTCTACGCCTCTCGGATGGGTTCGGCGCCTCGCTTGGTGAACTCGCGGAGCAGGACGGTGGCGTAGGTTCCACGCGGTAGGTTGAAGGTGAACCGGAGCGCGCCGCCCGCTCCGGCGGGGTCCCAGCCGATTTCGATGGGAGGGGCTGGGCACCAGAACGGCCTCCAGTTTCCCGGGCTCGCGAGATCAGGGGTCGAGGGCAGCCGAAATCGATCGCGGGTCACCCCATCCCCCTTGAGAAGTGATTCGAGAAGTTCGCCTCCTTGGCCGCCGAGCAAAGGGGTAGAATAGCCGACCAGGGGACCGACCAGACGTGCCTTCCCCTGTCCCGCGAGGACCTGGGTCTCTGCAAGATTGTCCCCGGTGACCGGCACGGGATCGCGACCCGGTACGGTTCCGTCTCGCGCGACGCGGAGGAGCCAATCTCCCGCGGTCGGTTCGAGCAGGGACAGCCCCGCGGCGCGCCGTAGGGACAGGTATCGATTGAAGATGTGTGCTTGATAGGCGTGAACGAACAATGTGCGGAGAGGTCGACCCAACGCCTTGAGCGCCCGTTCGGGCGGTTGGCCGCGAGCGAGATGGTCCAGTAGTTGGCGCTCAAATTGGAGTGGAGGAGGAAATTCTCGTAGCGCCCGTATTGGGTCGTGGTGCGCCGCGTAGGCCTTCCGGGCCGTCGCGCCGAGCGGCACTTCCCCCGGCGGAATCTCGCAGAGGTAGATTTCGATCGCTCGCGCGACGTCCCCTTGCACGAGCGCCCGGCCGACCGAGTGGGTGATGGGCCGGACCTCTCCGAACCGCTGCGCTCCGAAGAAATTGGGAAAACCGCCGGCGGCGCCGATCTCGGACCGGATCGTTCCCGCCCGTTCGAGCGCTTCCTCGGGGGCCCCGGGGACCTCGCGCAGCCGGAGGTCGAAGCGATTGCCGTAGTGATGGCCGAGGACGAGCTCCTCGCGCGCCCGGTAGATTTCTCGGACCTCGACATTACGGAGGGTGATCCGCCCGACATCGGGCGGTGGCCCGCGGTAGGATAGAATGCGTTCGGCGATCGCCCGTCGATCCTTCGTGCCGGCCCAACGAATGGCGTGCGCCGGGATCCCGAGCTGCTGTGCGATGCGGTCCGTGAGCTCGTGTTGCTCCCACCCCTGGCTCTCGACCCTCAGAATCGTCACGTCTCCGCTAGAATCCGGGACCGGGTACGCGGAAAGTTCCTGCACCCGGAAGTCGGAGGGTTCTCGTTTCAAGCGACCCCCCAGACCCGTTCCGGTTGTCGCGTAGAAATCGAGCCCGAGGAAGCGCTCGTCTTCGGGGGGCAGCCACTGGGGTGGGGACATGGAGGCGGGGGGACTTCAGCACAAAGAAGATAGCCCCACCGTACGGTCCGACTTACGGACGACATGATTCGGGCGACCGCGCGGGTACTGCGCAATGTGATCGAGATGGAGGTCGGCGGGGAGACCTGGAGTTGCCAACCCGTCGCGGAGGGAGGCGACGGGGCGCTCTCCCATCGGATCGCGCTGCTCTTCTCGACGCGATATGAGACGCTCCGAGTCAGCGACGAGGGTAAGGTGCACTCGACGGTCACCTATCAACCCAAGAAGGACGAGATCCTCATCCAAGTCGGAGAACAGAAGTGGAGGACGAAATCCACCATGTTTGGTCCGATCACCTTCGAATACGCAAACTCTGCCTACACGATCAATGAGAAGCTCACCGGCCGGTTCGGCGTCCTCAAGGGCACCGAACTCGTCGCCTCCGGGGAACTCCTCTTCCGCACCGTCGTCATCCGGGATTACCCTCCGGAGATGGAAGGTTTCCTCGCGAACATGGCCCTCGGGTACCTCATCCGGACCCTATGGTGGGCCACCCTCCGCTGACCGTTCGGTCCCGTCAGGCGAGGGCACCGATCAAGACACTCGTTCCCAGGAGCACCAACACCGTCACCGTCAGAAGGGTGAACGGCCGGTCGCCAACCTGGGCGAAAAGTGCGATCGAGATGATCACCCGGGACAACGGGGTCGCGATCAACACAAGAAGTGCCAGCAGCAGGATGTCCACGGCTTGGCCATGCACGAGTCCGGACACGAATCCGGCGGCCGAGAACGGGGCGCCGTGCACCGTGGCGTTGGTGAAGACGCCTGCAGGGCTCGAGAGCAAGAGCGCGACTCCGACGATGGCCAGTGCTGCCGCGAGCCCGACTCCGATGCGCAGGGCGAAGGAGATCATCCGCGTCAACTTCGGCGGCAAGGCATCGCTATCGTCCGGGCGGCCTCGAGGTTCGAGTGTCCTGCCCGCTGTCATTGAATGACCCCGATTCCCCGGAGTAGCATCACGGTCGCCGCGAGGGCCAGGATCGGGAGAAACAGCCCCTTCAGCGTCGCGGCCGAGGTGGTCCGGTGCAAGCGGGCCCCCACGAGGCTCCCGGCGAGCACGCCGATAACCACGGGACCTGCAAGGCCGACCGCCAGGTGGCCGGAAATCAGGTAGACGAGCGCCCCGGCGGTCGCCGCCACTCCGATCATGAAATTGGATGTTGCGCTTGCGACGCGGACCGGGATGTTCATAAGGGCGTTCATTCCCGGAACGAAGAACATCCCCCCTCCGATCCCAAGAAGGCCGGACACGATGCCGGCCAGACCCGACACGGCGAGTCCCGGCTTCGTCCCGGTGACGCGGTAGTCTACCCACTCGTTTCGGGCGGCATCGAAATACCGAGCATGGAGGTTCAACCGGTCAGCCCACGCGTCGTGTGGGGGGTCTGACCGAACATCCACCGTGCGGGTTCGATACATGAGCACGGCCGCCAATACCACGATCGGTACGAACGCGAGCGTAAGGAGCTGGGACCGGCCCACGAGGAGCGTGACGGAAACTAGGGCTCCAACAATACCCCCGATGACGGTCGCGACCTCGAGGAACATGGCCAGTCGCAGGTCGGACAAACCCTCCTTGACGTAGGAGGCGGCGGAACCGCTCGACGTGGCGATGACGCTCACGAGGCTGGCGGCGATCGCAGTCTGCGCGTCGACACCGAAGAGAACGATCATCACCGGCACGAGGAAGATCCCTCCACCCAATCCCAGGAGGGCCCCCACGAGACCCGCACCGAGCGCAAAGAGCAGTAGAAGGACCACGAACTCGATCGGCGAGATCGCGAAGGAGAGGAACTCCAACACCGTCCCGGGGCTAGACGGGACGGCTTAGAAGGCCGTCGGTCCGAATTCAGGGTATCCCTGGGTTGACTACCGGGTCTCTCGCGTCGTATCGTCCCGCGCATGTCGAGCGCGTCGAAGGGCCCGCGGGCCCACGGCTCGCGTGGTTCCGAACCGACGGCGGCGAGCACTAGAGGAGAGGCTGAACATGTGGTACGGGATCGGAGCGAGCATCGCCGCGCCGACGAGCACGACCACTGCAGCGGCGATGTAAGTGACCGTGACGCCTAACATCGAATAGGCCAAGGCGCCCGCAATCGTCCCCAGCAATCCGCCGAAACCGGCGACGGCGTTGTAGAGCCCCAAGGCCCGCCCGCGGCTAGACCGCCCTGCCAGGCGGACGAGGAAAAGCGTGCTCGCGGTGCTCATGAACGCCCACGTCACGCCCATCAGCGCGTTCAGGAGCGCCAGCCAGCCTACCAGGCCGACGGAGCCAGACGTAAACGCGAGGGTGAACACCAGCGGTAGGAAGAGCGGAATCAGCGCGAAGCGGGCGACCAAGCTCTCCAGGAATACCAGTTTGGGGGAGTGCCACTCGACCGCCTTTCCAGAGGGGAAGAACAACGAAGTCGACGCCGCGGCCGATGCCAGGTAGACGACGAATACCTGTGCGTCCTTGAGCTTGGCCACTTGGACCAGGTACACGGGGAAGGGTCCGTAGAAAAGGAAGAATCCCACCGACATGATTGCGAGCGCTGCAAGGAAGAGCCACTCGCGCGGTGGGAGGGGCTCCTCCGGTGCCCGCGTCAACTCGAGGATACTCGTCACCCGGCGGCGGAATCCCAGAAAACGCTCAACGATCCCGCGTTGCAGATTGAGCAGCTCGGCCACCGACCGTCGCTCGATTCGGTGGAGCGGCTCCTCAATCCATGCCCAGGCGAGGATCGATGAGAGCAGCGCGAGGGCGCCGGCTGTGATGAGGAGAGAGGTGAGAGCGTGTACGAGGATCGAGGAGGCCGAACCCGGGCCGAACACAAACAGCCAAACGAACCCCAAGGCGAGTCCCGCCGTGGTCCCGATGCCGGAAATCAGCCCGAACAACCCGATGTCTTGCGGCCACCAGCGCTTATGGCGAGTCTCGAGAAGGAGCATCGTCCCGATCGGCGCGCTGGCGGCCGAGGCAAGGCCCTCGCCCACATTGAGCCAGAAATACGAGTAAATATTACTCGCGAGCGCGATCATAATCAACGCGATGCCCGTGGCCAAGAAGGAGCCGACCAGGAAGTATTTCCGGTGAGAAATCCGGTCCGATAAATTTCCCCACAGGATCGTGAAGGGGACCTGGCTGATACCGCTCGCCGCGATGATCAGGATGACGACGATCGGTTGCGCCCGGAAGTGGACGAGGGCTAGCAGCGGGATCAGCGGCGTCGCAATCCCGTCGGAGATGGACAGGGGAAGATAGGAGAAGAACCAAAGGTCGTTAGACGATGCGCGTATCGCCACCGAGCTCTTGACGTCCAAGCTGCTCGCCCCGTCCGGTGCCCGGCACGGAATCAGTCGGGGATGGGTCGCTTAAAGACTCGGTCGCTCTGGAAATCCGCGACCGCCCCGGGCGACCCGTCGGGGCCCCGGCCTGCGAAAATCAGGACGGCGGAACGCCGACGGCCGTGAGAAGCTCGAGGAATTCTCCGTCATCGATCCATTCCACGCGGAGGTAGTCCCGGAGGAACTCGTCGGAGACGCCCAGGCCCCGCGCCTCTTCGACGACGAATCGGTATGCCTCGACCTCGGTCGGTCGACGCACGTAACTCTGGCCACCGCCGAAGAGTTGCGCCCCGTCGTGCCGCTGTTGAATGTGTCGCAACTCGTGAAAAATGTCCATGAACAGAGTAAACGCCGGACTGTCCCGGAGATGCCCAAGACCGACGACGATGCAGTCCGCACCGGGGGCGACCACCGGATTCCATCGGCCCCTCGCGGTAGCAGGGATCTCCCACGGCGCAACGTACATCCAGATGTCGTCCTCCACGAGTTCGATCTGGGTCGAAGCGAATAGTTCGGAGCGCTTCGCTCGTACCGGCTCCAGGTGCTTTGCCGTGGGTAGGCCCTCGAGGCCCGGGAAGACTCTCAGGATCGGGTGTCGACCGCTCGCCAGCGGTCGCTGAATGACAAACCCTTTGGGTGAGTCTGGAGCAACGAAGGCGGTGGGCTTCTTGGCCATCGTCGTCCCCGAACCGTGCCCGGGCATAAACTTCGTGTCGGAGGAAGGGCGACATTCTATTGGGGCGGCGGACGTTTGGCCCCGCCGATGCCTAAGCCACGACGAGGTACGCGCCGCCCGGTTCGTGTGAAAGGGTTGCGGATCGGTCACGCGACAGCACCCGACGGCTCAACGGGCGTCACCGTGGCCCTGTTCCAACCCCCTGCGGCGGTCGTCGTGGATGTGCGGGGCGGCGCTTCGTGCACGTATGATACGGCCTCTTTGGCGGTCGAGGCGACCTTCGGCCGGCGATGGGCCCTTTTCTTCGCCGGAGGGAGCATACACGGGTTGGACGCGGCACGAGGAATTCGAACTTCGCTCCTTTCGGCCGGGGCCGGCGATCGACCGTTCCAAAATCCTAACCGAGTGGTTCAGATCTCCGGGGCTACCCTCTTCGATCTACCCGGTGTAGAAGGACCAATCACAGACTACCTGCCCCTCGGTTTCGAAGCTGTTGCCCGCGCCTCGCAATCGATGGTCGAGATAGGGCGGGTTGGTGCCGGCGCGGGTGCGACGGTGGGCAAGTATCTCGGGCGAGGGCGAGCGATGCCCGGGGGCCTAGGATACGCAAGCGGCCGCATCCAAGGTCTCGGTTCTACCGGGGCCCTGGTCGTGCTGAATTCCGTGGGGGCTATCCGGGACGCCGACACGGGAGGCTGGATCGCCGGCGCTCGAGGACGGTCGGGAAGGGTGGTCCCCCCAGGTTCTGCGCGTCGGAAAGTTCCCGGCGAGAGGGCCACCCCCCGAGGCACGAACTTGGTCCTCGTTGTAACGGACGTGGCCCTCGGTCGAAGCGGTCTGTACCGCCTCGCGCAGCAGGCCCACGACGGTCTTGCCCGGGCGGTGGTCCCGGCGCACACTGCGACGGACGGAGACGTTGCATTTGTTGCAACAACCGACACGGCGTCCCGGCCGATACGAGAACCGTACCGGGGCGCCACCGCGGACCGTATCGGGAGCCTGGCGGCGGATCTAGTAGCCCACGCCGCCGTGGTGGCGGTTCGGCCCACCCTTCGTTAGCTACCGGAGCTGTGTGCAGCGCGTCGCAGTGGCGTGCCGCGAAGTCCTCGAATCAGATCGATACGCGTAACGATTCCCCGCAGATCCCCCCGGTTCAGAACAAGCACCGCCGGATATCGCGTAAGAATCGCGGCCAGTAGGTCAGCCGGAAAATCCTCGCCCACCTGAGGGTACGCCTCTTCTTGGACATCGCGGACCCGAACCCGTCGACCGTTCGGCTGAGCAAGAGCCCGCAACAAGCTCGACTCGGAGACCGCGCCGGTAACCCTCCCAGTCTCGACCACCGGCAACTGGGAGAAGCCCCCCTTTTCCATGACCCGCGCCGCCTCCCCGACGAGCGAGATTCCATCGACGGTGGTCACTTCGCGTTTCATCACATCCCGGCTCCGCAGAGGAGGCGAGGCATGGGACTCCAGCTCCTCGAGGTAAGAGAGTATCTTCTGGACCAGTTCATACGACGGGCGAATCTGACCCCGCTCGATGCGGGAGATCGTGGCGTCGCTGCGTCCGACCGCTCGGGCCAATTCCCCGAGGGATAAACCGAGCGAGGTCCGCCGCTTCCGGATTTCTGCGAGAGAGTCCATGACGGAAGGCTACCCTGCACTCGTACTCCAATTTTTCCCCGAAGGGGGCGTCTCCGGATCGATGGTGCAAGGGTTCCATCCGGACCCCCGGCCGGTCGAAACCTACAAGTCGGCCGAGGCCGTACTCTTCGACGGACCCCGTGACGGCTCCACCCCGACGCATCTCGTGGATCGTGGCCCCGCCCGAGACGTGCTGTCTTTGTAAGGAGCCGCTGGGTCGTGGGTCCGAAGTCAGTTCGTGGAATGGGGTTCCGGCGCACCGTGAGTGTGTCCGAATCCACTTGGTCCAGCGGGACCCCGCGTTCCGCGATTGGACTCATGAAGGGGAGTCAAGCGAAGAAACCCCCGAAGCCCCGGATGAGTCGACGCCGCGCGAGGATGACGACGAGGAGTTCGGCTAACCGTCAGTATGCGCACTCGTCGCTTCTCCGGAGTCGCGCGTCGTTCGCGCGTGCGATATCACAACCATTAAGAACTGAACCCGGTATCGAATTCGACCGTTCCCCCTCGAGAATGGCATAGATATTCAGGATGTAGCGATGCCGGAAGTTGTCATTACGTGCGACTGGACGATGATGAGCAATCATCACGGCAAGGAATTCCTCGGGTTTGGCACGACGACTCCGGCCTACCTGCTCCCGGAGGCGGTTTACAAGAATCTCTTCTTCCCCGACATGCCCGTCGACGAACACGGATACCCGCAACAGGCGCCCTACGGGATGCGAAAAATCGAGTCTTCACTACTGGACGCCGGATTTGACGCCCGTATCGTGCACCCGAGCCACCTCGACAAGTACATGCCCGGCCAAGCGAAAATCCTGATGATCTCCGGTCACGACTACTTCGGCTTGAACCCGCCTTCCTCTACGTTCGGCGGCATCATGCGCAAGGAGACCCTCAACTGCACGAACTTCAAGCGGATGATGACCCAGCCGCACGTCATCGGGGCCCGCAAGCAGGGCATGAAGATCATCGCGGGTGGCCCGTGTGCTTGGCAGATCTCGCCCCCGACCCAGATGAAGCTCCCCTGGATCGGGGAATTTGTTTCCTCGTTCGGAGGCGTCGACTGCGTCGTTGAGGGCGAAGCCGACCTCTACGTTCGTGAGATCGTTCAAAAGGCGCTCAAGGACGAGTTCCTCCCCCCCCACGTTATCTTGCCCCCCAAAAGTTCGCCAAAGGTCGAGGAGATCCCGACGATCCATTACCCCAGCGTCAACGGGTTGATCGAGATCGGCCGCGGTTGCTGCCGGGGCTGCTCGTTCTGTTCAGTGACGCAGCGTCCGACTCGCTGGTACCCTCTTGACAAGATCGAAGCGGAGCTCAAGATCAACGCCGCGATCGGCATCAAAAAGGGTATCCTGCACTCCGACGACGTCTTCTTCTACGGCAGCCCGAACGTCATGCCGCACGAAGAGAAACTGCTCCCGCTGCTGAAGCTTGCAAAAAAGCACTACATGCAGGTCGGCTGGAGCCACGTCGCCGTTGCCTCGTTGATGACGAAGCCCGACCTCATCCCGAAGTGCGCCGAAGTGCTGCTCGACGAGAACCAGAGCTGGTGGGGCGTCGAGATCGGCGTCGAGACCGGTAGCCCTCGCCTGGTCACCAAGGCGATGCCCGGAAAGGTGGCACCGTTCAAGGCGAGCCAGTGGCCGGAACTCGTCGTCCAGGCCGCTGGATTACTCAACGATAACCACGTCTACCCGGCCTGCACGTTCATCGTCGGTTTGCCGCAAGAGACAGAGGACGATGTCCTGAAGACGATCGACCTGATCGACGACCTTTGGGACTTCAAGGCCATTCTCGTCCCGATGTTCTTCGTTCCGCTGGGCCACCTGAAGACGAAGGACTGGTTCAACCGGAAGATGCTCTCGGATGTCCAAGTCGAGCTGCTCAAACGAGCCTTGACCCATGGTCTCCGGCATTCCCCCGTAATGCTCCGCGACTTCTTCGACATGGAGGGCCGGAGCGCGGGCCTGTATCGATCCGCCTTCCGCGGCTTCATCGGCTTCCTGGAATGGATCGCCAAGGCCAACGGTCTCTGGAGCGAGCCGAAGGGCGTTGCGCCGAGCTTGGTGAGCCCGCTTCGGAACCCGGACCGGATGCCGATGCCCACGATCCCAGTCCGCGAGTGAACGTTTCGAACCCACCGGGTCGCGTGGCTACTCCACGTCGTCCGGAAGGGGGAGATTGGAGCCGGGTTCCGGCGGATGCCGGGCCGGCGGTCGATACACGGGGAGCGGTGACCCGGTCGGCCCCGCCGGCGGCCCTCGCACGGAGAGATGGGTCTCCTCGCCGTTTCCATCGTAGGCCCGCCAGGACCCGGCGCCGAACGGATAGCCGAGGATCAGGTGGCGACGGCCCCAGTGCCGGAACAACCTTAGGTCGGCGTCCGAGGGATGCAAGGCGCCCGATGGGTGGGAGTGAACCGTTCCCATCACCCCGAGGTCGACGGGCAGCATGTAGAGCTGGAAATTCGCGTGGCGAACTCCAGAGGTCGTCCCCGGCAAGAGCAGCAGGTCGGTGATGACGCCCGGGTCCTCCGACCGAAGGATTCCTCCGAACTCGTTCGGGTAGCTCGATTTCCCGCACGCGAGGGCAGAGTCGAGGCAGTTCCGGCTGATCGCCGTCGGCGTGGACCCGAAGCGCGGTCCGCCGGGCGCGCGTTTACGGGTCGGTCGGAACATCCGAGTCCTCGAAGCTCTTGCCGTTCACACCGTCGGCGCCCCATGGAAGGATGCGCTTCCCATACAGACGCGGAAAGTAACGAGAGGCAAACCGGATGAACACCGCTTTTCGGGGCGAACGGTAGCACGTGACCTCCGAGCCCCCTGGTAGCCGGGTCTCGCTCTGCCCGTCGACGACGACGACCGCGTCCTTGTCCGGCGCTACGAGACGAACGGTGATCGTATGGGCCGGCTCGATGAGTACCGCGCGCGGGGTCGTCTGGAAGGGCGCGAGCGCGGTAATGAGCATCGCCTCCAGCGTGGGCTCGATCACCGGTCCCAGGGCGGACATGGCGTACGAAGTGGACCCCGTGGGCGTAGCGACGATGATGCCGTCGGCCCGGAGCCGGCCCACGGCCTTCCGGTCGATGCCGATCTCGAACTGTCGCATCTTGGCGACCTGCGACGTATGGATCACTACCTCGTTCGTAGCGTCGGGGAGGTGCGTCGAGTCGACCTGTGTCGCGATCCGCATCCGTTCTTCCAAGAAGTACGCGCCGCGGAGCAAACGTTCGAGCGCGCCCTCGAACGCGGTCCGGTTATCTCCGTCGACCTCCGCTAGGAAGCCGACCGTTCCTGCGTTCACCGGCAGGAGCGGGGCGGCACTCCTTTGAAGGGCGTAGAGAAACGTCCCATCGCCGCCCAGGGCGACCAATACGTCGACCGATAGCCGAGCGAGCGGCTCCGCCCCCGGAAACATTTCGGGAACGAGTTCCGCCGTCTCCGAGGAAGCCACGACCTCGGCTCGGTTCCCCACGAAGGTCATGAGCTGTCGGGCGAGGTCGAGCGCCTTCGGCTTGACGGGGTTCGCGTGAATTCCGATTCTCACAGATACCCCTCCGATACCGCTTGGCGCGCGAAGGAGGGATCCCCCCATGCGAACACGCTCGTTCGTTGGTCCAGCGTGAGCGGGAACGATTCGAGCGGTTGCTGAGTGGCGTCGCTGATGCCTCCGCCGGCTTCGCGTACGACGAGGTACGCGGCCGCGATATCGGTGACCCTGAGATTCCGCCCCTCGTTGTCGTTCTCGAAGTAATATGCGTCCGCACTCCCCTGAGCGACCATCGCAATTTCCAGCGAGGCACACCCGAGGGACCGGACCCGCCGCCCCCTTTCGGCGAGTCTCGCCGCTTTGGCCGAGGAGTGGCGACCGAGATTGACACAGAAGAGCTCCGTGCGCGCCTCCCAAGTGCGAGTACTGAGCCGGTGACCGTCGCGGAAGGCCCCTTGACCCCGTTCGGCCCAGTGAGTTACCCCGTTGTCGAGGTTGTGGACCACCCCAACGTCGATGTCGCCGAGGGTCGACCGCCCGAGGGCGAGCGAGACCGTCGACATCGGGAAACCCCGCAGCGCGTTGTGGCTCCCATCCACTGGGTCGACCACGAGCAGACGCGATCCTCCCCGGTCGACAAAGCCGACCTCCTCGCTCAGGACGTTCCAGTCGATCCCCTCCTCTTCGAGGCATGAAAAGACCTGAGCTTCGGCAATCCGGTCAAGCTCCTCGGTGGGGCTCCCGGCGGCCCCCATGGCGACGAAGTCGCCCCGGGTCGGTGAGGCACCCGACTGCCGGACCGCGTGCCTCACTGCATACGAGATCCGGAAGAGCGCCTCCAACTCTTCGGCGGTCGCTTCGGTCACGCCCGCCCCGACCGGGACCGGACTATTAGCGCTGCCCCGAGCGCACGCGGCGCTCCCGGAGGCGGCGTTCTTCTTCGAAGCAGGCGTTAAATCCGCCTCCTAGGTTGCCGACCGAATGGAACTCCAGTTTCTGGGGGGGGCCTCTCAAGTCGGGTCGCTCGGTCTCGTGGTTCGAGACCAGGGTCGCACGATCCTATTCGATTACGGCCTCACGCCGAGCGACCCGCCGACGTACCCTCGGCCGGCGCCCGCGCACCTGGACGCGGCGTTCCTCTCCCACGCTCACCTCGACCACTCAGGGATGACTCCCGTGCTCTCCCGACTCCCGCATACTCGGGTAGTCGCCACCCCCGTCACGGTGGCCGTGACGGAACTCATGGCGCGAGACACGCTCAAAGTGGCGCGTCTCGAAGGTTACCTGGAGCCGTTTACGGCTGACGATATCCGGAGCCTTGGAGGCCGGTTCTACCCGGTCGACCGACGCGGAACGTTCCGTCAGCACGGGCTCGAGGTGGAGCTTTTTCCGGCGGGTCACATACCGGGGGCCACGATGTTCCTCTATCGGGGCGAGAAGGACTTGCTCTTTACCGGTGACCTTCAAACGATTCCGACCCACCTGGTGGACGGCGCCCGACCACCGGAGTGCGAGATCCTCGTGATTGAGTCGACGTACGCGGGACGCGAACACCCCGACCGAAGAGCCACAGAAGATCGCTTTCGGGCGAAGATTGAGGAGACCGTCGACCGGGGGGGGAAGGTCATCGTGCCGGCGTTCGCGGTCGGGCGGGCGCAGGAGGTCATCATGGCCCTGGCCCAAACCGGCTTCGAGGTCTGGATGGACGGACTGGCTCGGGCCGTCAACGGCATCTACCGAGGAAACCCGGAATACCTCCACGACGCGCGAAAGTTCCGAAGCGCGTTGGATTCGGTCCACCTGGTCGAGCACGCCGCGCAACGCCGCCACGCACTCCGCGAGGCCGATGTCATCGTGACGACGGGCGGGATGATGGACGGGGGACCCGTCCTTTACTACGTGGGCGAAAAGTATCAGGACGAACGCACGTCGATCCTGCTCACGGGATATCAGGTGGAGGGATCGAACGGGCGACAGCTCGTCGAACAAGGCACGCTGACGATCGATGAGGTGACCATCCGGCCCTCCTGCGAGGTGGATTCCTACGATTTCTCGGCGCACGCCGGCCATACGGATCTCGTGAACTTCATCCGTAAGACCAAGGCGAAGAAGGTCGTCCTGATGCACGGCGACCACCGGGAGCTGCTCTCGACGGTGATCCAAGACGAGGTCGAGGTGCTGCTGCCCGAGAACGGGCATCGCTACACGACGTAGTCTTCCGCAGGCACGACTGGAGCCCTGGGCATCAGGGCGAGGAGCCGTTGAATCTCTCGCCGGAGGTCGTCGATGCCTTCACCGGAGACCGACGATACCGTGAGTCGGCCGGAACCCGTGCGACCTATGTCGGCCTTCGTCTCGACGGCAATTATCGGGGTGTTCGGAAACTCGGCCTTCCACCGCGCGAGAAGATGCTCCTGGTCCGGGAGCGGATACCCACTCGTGCCCGAGGGGTCGAGCACGAACAGGATGATAGTGGGCTCCGTTCCCACGACAGCGAGAGCTTCTTCTTCCGCCTCGTTGGAGCGGGCCGATCGTCCCAGAACCCCGGGCGTGTCGACCACCTGCAGTCGGTCGAACCCGAGGTCGGTGTGACCGACCACAATCGCCCGGGTGGTGAAGGCGTAGGGTGCCACTTCCGGTTTGGCGGAAGACAGCCGCGCCACGAGCGAGGACTTGCCCACGTTCGGGAAACCGGCAACTACCACCGAGGGCACGCCGGGAAGCACTTCCGGCCGGGCCCGGCGAAACTGAATGATTTGGTGCAGTCGCTCGAGATCAGGATCGATCTCTTGGAGATAGCTCGCCAGACGGCCATAGGTCCGGCGCACGAGGTCGCCGAACTCGTCTTCGGTAGACAAAGTGGTTAGCCGTTGCTCCTCCTCCTGAAGGAGGCGTCGCATCCGGCCCTCAGCGGTGCGAAGGCGCCGCATGGCCCTTTCAAGCGATCCTTCGGGAAAATGCGTGTTGAGGAGCCGATTGTCGAGTTCCGTGAGGGCCGGAGTCGTTGCCGACTTCCCGAGTCCACGGATCGTCCGCAGAATGATGGCCGTACTTCGGACGATCCGAAGCTTGGCGTTCCGCCGGGAGCGGTCCAGCTTCGAGGTACCGTGCGCCGACGCTCGGTGGGCCTTACGGAACGCGGCGTCGAGGATAAGGACCGATGGCGGAGGCCGCGTCGCCGGGTCCGGAAGCGGTCTGGGCTTCGGCCGGGGCCGCGGCGCTCGCTGAACATGGCGGCGGGGACCGGCGTGACGCGGCACCCTGTTCGTACTTCCGCGGACCTTAGAACGATTTGGAGGGGTCCAGTCTGTGCGACGTAACCCTTTAGTCGCGCTTTTCTGTATTGGAACTCCTGCACTAGGGTCGCTCCATGGCACGACGCCCGCCAACTTCCACGTACGAAGTACGCGCCACGTTTGACGCCCCTCTGGACTTTGTTTACAAGTGGTGTACGGATTATTCATCGAAGGATGGACGATACGATGGCGAAGGGTACGCACGTCTCATCCTCCGCCGCTCTGCTCGCCGGGTGATTTATGAAGACCTCGAAGAAACGCAGCTCGGCTGGCGTTGGTCCAGGCACGTGGTTCGTCTCTCGCCCCCGAACCGTTGGCACTCCGAATCGGTCGGAAGCCACCGGGACATCGCGCTGGAATATCGGCTGTCGATGATTCCAGGAAACCGGACCCAGCTGACTCTGAGGGCCCGCCGTCGGCCGTCCGGGATCGGAGGGAGGAATCCGTCGAAAACGAAATGGGAACGTTCGATCGCGGCCAATTGGAGGAGTTTTGGACGGGTGCTGGAACGGGATTACCGAAGAGCAAACTCCCGGCGCGCGCTTAAGTAATTCGCGCGGAGAGAACGCCTGAGAACGGAGCGTCAACGGGCCATCCAAAACCCCAGTCGGCGGAAATAATCCAGAACGGCCGAAACGTTCGGATCCGGCGGTACGGGACGACGGGTGGACGAGTATGCTCGCCCGATGGGAAAAATGCTTCGGCTTACAAGGAATGAAAGTACTAGTACGGGGTAACAAGCTAACCCGAGGAGTCGATGCCCGCCGACGACGAAACAACGCTCGCGAGACTGGACGATGAGTATCAGGCCGCGGTGGCCCGGAACGACCCAGAGGGTATGGACCGGATTCTCGCCGACGACTTCGTTCTCGTGACGGGCCGAGGGACGCAGTTTTCGAAATCCGATCTACTCGCGGAAGCTCGGAGCGGGCGTTTCGTCTACGAGCGCCAAGATGACTCCGAGAGGACCGTCCGCGTTTGGGGCGATACCGGCGTGGTGACTGCTCTCCTTTGGGCTAAAGGTACCGAAGAAGGTAAGCCATTCGAATATCGGGTCTGGTTCAGCGATACCTACGTTCGCACCCCGGGGGGTTGGCGGTATGCCCTGGGCCAGTCTGGGTCTCGGCTGGGGCCCCTTTCCTGACCGAGGGAGATCGCTTTCTCCGGCGCGCCCTCGGTTCAACCCGGGGCCCCGAGGATGTTGGCTGGGTGCTCGGTGACCCTCGGGGTAGGCGCGGGGCCGCCG
>JBARJD010000099.1:0-3928 GCA_049800095.1 Thermoplasmata archaeon
GAACAAAGGAAGGCAACGGGGTCCTGCGCTGGGAGAACGGCCTCCCCTTGAGCGCCTTCTTGGAGCGATTGTTCAGTTTGTTCGACCCGGACGCCGGGGCCTAGCGCGTGCGCGTCCACGTCGAATCCACCGGACTCACCCGCTTCGGCCGGCGCCCGGAAACCCTGGTCGACCTCCTGGCCGAGGCCGGCTCGGCGGCGTTGGAAGGCGTGGGCCGGAAGCCGGTGGACGCCGTGCTGGTGGGCACAATGGCCGCCGGGTCACTGAGCGACGTGGAGAACGTTACGAGCCGGCTGGTCGAACGGCTCAGCCTCGAGTCGGCCGCGGGATGGCGCGTCGAGGCCGCGTCGGCGACCGGGGCCGCCGTCTTCCACGCGGCGGCCCTCGCGGTCGCGTCCGGACAATTTCGTCGGGTGCTGGCGGTGGCTGGCGAGAAAATGACGGACCTTCCTACTGCCGATGTGGCCCGGATCCTGGCCCGATCCCTCGCCCCGCAGGAGCAGGCCGCGGGCGCGACGATGCCGGCCCTTGCGGCCCTCGTAGCTCAACTGTACTCCGCCCGGCATGGAACGACGACCGCCGCTTTCGACCTGGTTACCGTACTTGCGAGAGCCGCGGCGGCTCGGAACCCGATGGCGCACTTCTCGACGCCCGTCACCGCGGAAGAGGTAGCCTCGAGTCGGATGGTCTCTACACCCCTCCGCCTGCTGCACTGTTCGGCCATCACGGATGGGGCGGCCGCGGTGGTGCTCTCCAAAGGCGACGGCGCCGCCTCCGTCCTCGGTCTTGGCCAGGGGTTTGACCAGCTTCTCGTCTCGGACCGCGAAGACGTCACGTCGTTCCGCGCGAGTCGCGTCGCGGCGGAGCGAGCCTACACCATGGCGAAGCTCACCCGCAAGGAGGTCGCGTTCGCCGAGCTTCACGACGCGTTCGCGCCGTTTCTGCTGATCGACCTCGAGGACATTGGCGTCTGCGGACCGGGCGAGGCCGGCCGTTGGCTCGAGAGCGGAGCCATCGCACCGGAGGGACGGTTTCCGGTGAACCCCTCCGGCGGACTACTCGGGAGGGGGCATCCGGTGGGCGCGTCGGGCCTCGCCCAGATCGTCGAGGTCTGCCGACAACTTTCTCAGGAAGCCGGGCCCACGCAACTTCCGCATGCCGGATCGGTGGGACTTGCTCAGTCGATCGGGGGCCTTGCGAGCCACAACTTTGTCACCCTCCTGGGCCGCCGAGGAACGATCTGAAATGACAGAGGCCACGCTCGAGATGAGTCGGTGCGGGAGTTGCCACGCGGAATTCCTGCCGAGACCAGGGGCCTGCCCTCGTTGCGGCTCGTATCAGATCGACGCGATCTCACTCCCGGCGCTTGGGATCGTTCGGGCGGCTACCGAACTCGCAGCGCCCGCGCGCGGATGGAGCGCTCCGCACCGGCTGGCCCTCGTCGAGATCGCCGAAGGCATCCGGCTGCTTTGCGTGGCGTCGGGTCCGTTGCCCACCGTCGGCGACTCGGTGCGGATCGGGCGCGACGGTACGGTGTATCGGGTTCGGTGATCTCGGGAGCGCTCGGCCCGACGGGGTACGCGGGGAGGGGGATTTTCCGAGGGCCGGTCGCGTCCGACCCTCCTTTGAACCCCCGAGGTGAAATCACCACTGGATTAGCAATCCAGCGCCTTACCGGGCTGGGCCATCCCCGCGCACGCGGGACAGTTCCCGCCGTTGGTTTAATAGTTGGCCGCCCGGGCGCATCGGTACGCTCCTCTCGGCCTCGCGCTTATGTACGCCGCGTCCGCTCGCGGCCCGGGGACCGCGATGCAGGTCAAGCGCGCGGGAGTGGTCGGCGCCGGAACGATGGGTGCCGCCATCGCAGAGGTGCTCGCTTTCAACGGCATCGACGTCGTGCTCAAGGACCTGGACGCGGCTTTGGTGGAGAAAGGGCTGGTCCGGGTCCGGCAGCACGTGGACGAACTCGTCAGCTTCCACGCCGGGCGGGCGGAGAAAGAACTCGCCCGGATCCGGGATTTCGGCGTGAACCTCTCGCCCGATCAGGTCTCCGCCGTGCGCGCGAAGCTTGCCCCCAAGGTCACCCGCCAACAAGGGGACGAGATCGCGGCCCGCGTCCACGGCACGACAACGTGGGAGCCGTTCGGAAAAGTCGACTTTGTCGTCGAGGCGGCGTTCGAAAAGCTGGATATCAAACGCGAGGTCTTCGAGGCTCTCGACTCCGTGCTCCCGGAGTATGCCGTGCTCGGCTCCAACACCTCCTCTCTCTCGATCACCCGTCTCGCCCGCGGACTCCACCATGCCCCGCAGATCCTCGTCACGCATTTCTTCAACCCCCCCGTGACCCTCCCACTCGTCGAGGTGGCGGGCGGCGTGGACACTCGAGAGGATGTGGTCACCGATACGATCGACTTCCTCCAAAGACTCCGGAACCACCGGTCTCCTCTTGTGCCGATCCGGGTCCAGGAATCCCCGGCCTTCGTCGTGAACCGTCTGCTCATCCCCGTCTTAGCCGAAGCGTGCTTCGCTCTCCAGGAGGGCGTCGCGAGTGCCCGCGACATCGACCAGGCCATGAAGGCTGGCGCCGGGATGCCGATGGGCCCGTTCGAGCTCGCCGACCTGGTCGGGCTGGACGTCACGCTCGACGTACTGAATACGCTGTACCGAGAGTTCGAGGACCCGAAGTACCGGGCCCCCCCTATGCTGCGGCGCCTGGTCGACGCCGGCCACCTCGGCCGAAAGACCGGTCGCGGCTTCTACGAGTACGCGTAGGGCTGCTCGCGCTAGCGCGCGGGCTCTTCCCGCGCGGACTTGAGGGCTCGAGCATACCACTCGAGCTCGGAGAAGAACCGATCGAAGCGGGAGTCCCACTCCTTGCGGTCGGCCTTGGGCCCGTTCTCGTCCCACGTGTGCTCCACGCTCATGACCGGTATCGCGGTAGGGATCGTGATCGCGCGGATGCCCGAGATGACTTGACGGAGTTGGTCCTGGGCCCGGACTCCCCCCGCCACTCCCCCGGCGGTGACGAACCCGAAGGGCTTCCGGTTCCACTCGTCAAACAGGTGGTCGATGAGATTCTTGAGCGTGCCCGGCATTCCGTAGTTGTACTCCGGCGTGACGATCACGAACCCGTCGGCGTGCTCCATGGCCCGCACGAATTCGTCTACCGCCGCCGGCCGTTCCGTCATTTCCCACTCACGGAGCACCAGATTTCCGAAGGGAAGATCGACCGGGTCCCAGAGACGGGTCGTCACGTCGGGTCGCTGCGCAAGTCGCGCGTGCACGTATCGCGCGACCCAGATCGACCGACGTTCCGCTCGCATGCTGCCCATGAGGATAGGGAGGTCGAGCGGCATCGGGGCGCCCGTCGGCGCGCGAGGTTATAATCCGTTGGGGCAACGTAGGAAACCACAGGTGGGCGCGCCAAGCGGGCGGGCCCGTCGACCGCAGTCTTCTTGAGAGCCGAATGTCCCTCGCGGGGGCAGTCTCATGGCCGCGTTTCCTTCCGCTGAATGGGCCGCTCTGTTCCGGACGGCACTCAATGATAATCCGGTGTACGCGCAAGCCGCCGCGGCGTGGGAAGGCGACATCCTGTTCGAAGTTCTCGCCGATGGGCAAGCCGCGAAGGGTCCGGGAATCGATCTTGACCTGTCCCGCGGTCAGTGCCGAGAGGCACGCTTCGTGGCCGATGCCTCGACGCTGAGCCCTGAGTTCGTGTTCCGAGCGACCCGGGAGAACTGGCAACGAATCATGCGGCGAGAGGTGGACCCCGTCAAAGCCTTCCTCGGTGGAACGATCAAGATGTCCGGAAACCCGGCGAAGATCATGCGGTTCATCGGCGCCGCGAAGGAACTGATCGATACCGCGGCCGGTATCCCGAGAGATTCCTAGTCCGACCGATTTTCCAACTAGCTCGTCACGGCCGGTG
>JBARJD010000100.1:0-9267 GCA_049800095.1 Thermoplasmata archaeon
AGCGCTGCAGCAGAGGCTGGATTGCGCCGGTGTCGGAGGCTACATCGAGGCGTGGGCGTTCAGCGACCAGCTCCCTTGGACGAAGCCGGCGCCCGAGATCTTTTGGCACTGCTTGGGGATGTTGTCGACACGGCGAGAACGAGCGGTGCACGTCGGCGACGGATGGGTGGACATCGCTGGTGCGCGGGCTGCCGGGCTCCGGGCCGGCATCTTGTACTCAGGGGAGCGACGGTACGGAGAGACCTACGGCCGCTTGATCGGCCCGGACCGGCCGGAACTCCGGGACGTTGAGTTCCGTATCGACCAGTTCGCGTTGCTGCCCGAGCTCGTAGAGACACTGCTCGGCGAGTAGTCTGCCTGGCACCGGGACCTTTTTCCTTGCGCCGGCTTATCGGCGGTCATGGCCCCCCACCCCGACGGACGCTCCCCGCCGTTCGGTCGGCTCAACGACCTCTCCGGCAGGGACTGGGTCCGCTTCACAAAATCCTGGTTCGTCGCCAACCCTCCGCGCCGGAGCGCAGCGGAACGGTCGCATCCGGCCAAGTTTCCCGAACAACTCTGCGAGAGCTTCGTCCAGTTCTTCACGCGGGCCGGGATGTGGGTCCTGGACCCGTTCGCGGGCACCGGATCGACACTGGTCGCGGCGGTCCGACACCGGCGCAACGCCATCGGAATCGAGATCAACCCAGTCTTTGCGGGCTTGGCGACAGAACGAATACGGGAGCAGGGGACCGCGGGTACGGACGCCCGGGTGGTCGTCGGCGACGCACGGGAGCTGGCCGCCATCTGGGGCTGGGAAAGGATGCCTCCGGTCCAGCTGGTGCTGACCTCGCCCCCGTACTGGGACATGCTCGGGAAGAGCCGGGGAGGGTCGCGCTCCGCCCACCGCGCACGCGCCGCGGGTGGGCTGGCGACCACGTACTCAGGGGATCCGAACGATCTCGGCAATCTCCACGACTACGCCACCTTCCTCTCCCGTACCGTGGACGTGCTCCGAACCACCGGACAGGTGCTGGAGCCCGGCCGATACCTCGTCGTCATCGCACAGAACCTTCGCGACGTGGATGGGAGGATCCGGACCCTCGCATGGGACCTCGCACGGAGGCTCGATCGGTACCCCTTCCAGTTCCAAGGCGAACGGATTTGGTGCCAGGATTCGAAACCGCTCGGCATCTGGGGGTTTCCGTCAACGTTTGTGCCGAATTATCACCATCACTATTGCCTGATCTTCCGTCGCACCGTGGCGCCGGAAAAGGTCGGCTAGCCGACGGAGTTCCGGTGCATCAGGGGGGAAAGTTCGGTCAGCATCCGGAGCGCCACGTCGAGATGACGCTGGGTCAGCTGCTCGACGTTGACCCCGAGGGTAAGGGTCAGGCCATCGGCATCCGCACCGGCCCGGGCGTCAGTCCACACTCGACGCGCGTGCTCGATCGCACGGTCCCCCGCCAAGCTCTCGTCCCCGTTCAGGATCCATCGTTCCGCGGCCTCTGGGATGTCCGCTCCGAGCCAGCGGACGAACTCGGCATCGGTCTCGTCGGAGAGCGGAGCGAAACTCAGCAGCACGGCCGCGGGCGGCACTCCCGCCTTCTGGCACAGCGCGTCGTATTCCCGAAGGGTGCGTCGCAGGCTCTCGCTGTCAAAGAGGATTTGAGTTGTGAAGAACGACGCCCCCGCCCGCGTCTTGGCCAGCATCCGGTGCGCCTCTCCCTGACGCTGCGGAATCGCGATGTTCCCGAGGTGACCTCCCCCCTCGCGAAGAATCCCGGAGCAGGCCCGGTCCGCTTCGATCACTGGGGGACCGGGGTACGGGATGTACCGACTCGATCCCCCGACCAGGACCACGTGGCGGATCCCACCGTCTAGGGTCTGCCGGGTCCATTCGACCAACGCCGCTTCCGAAGGAAGGTGGGCCACGACCTTGTTGACCACCACGGGTCGCTGCGCGAGCTCCGCCAGTCGCCGACCGATCTCTCGCGGGTCGGCGGTCCGATAGTATGGCCGGCCGTCGTGATTCTCGTCGATCAATTCAGGTATATCGATCGCGTCGAGTGATTCGACCGACTTGAGACGGGTGGCCAGGTCCAGGAAATACGCGTCGACCCGATCCGGCCGGGTACGGAGAGAGGGGGGCACCGGTTCAAAAAAAACGGGCGCACGCGCCAGCGCGGCCTCGAAGGTACGGGACATAGAAAACGGCCGGTCCTTCACCGGCGAGTATCGCCGCACCGGACGCGGGAACGGATATCAAGGCTCGGGCGGCGCCGGGAATTGCGTCGCGCGTAACGTTTCCTTTAGAGGGCCCCGGATGCCCGGTCAGCCGGGCGTGTCGATCCGAAAGAGCGCCCGCGCATTCTCCCCTAGGATCAACTCCTTGTCCTCCGCAGGAAGGTCGAGTCCGGTGATCAGGCCCACCGCCGTCTCGATGGACTCGAGCGGCCAGTCGGAACCATAGAGCACCCGGTGGACATCGCCCATCGTAGCGAGCGCGTTCGCCAGCCGACGCTGCGCCCGATGTACCATCTCCCGGAAGTAGGGGACCCCGGGATTGGCGAGAAGCCCCGAGGTGTCGGTGTACACATTGGAGTTCTTGTAGACAACTTCGGCCAGTTCCTCAACCCAGGGGTTTCCGAGATGGCACAGAACGAAGCGCACGTCACGGAAGCGAACCGCCACTTCGTCCACTTCGAGCGGGCGCGCATACTTCAGGTGGCCGTTCGGGTCGAGCGTGTCCCCTTGGTGGATCATCACGGGGATCCCCAACTTGTGGGCGACTTCGTACACGGGGTGGAGTCGGGCGTCGTGGGGGTAGAACGACTGATAGCCGGGGTACAGCTTGATCGCAGTGAGGTCGCGGGCGCGCTCCCATGCCTCCAGGGTTTCTCGGACCGCGGATTCGCCCTTCGTGGGGTCCACCGTAACGGTCCGGAGGAGCCGACCCCCGCTCTTCCTGAACATCTCTTCTCCCTCTCGGAGAACCTCGGCCGGGCTCGGACTCGAGTATAACTGGAGCAGGACGGCGAATCCGATCGACTGGGCGTCCAGCTCGCGGAGCAGCGAGGGGACCGTGAATTCGAGGGCGGGCCGATACGAGTTCCGCTGCAGGTCGGGCCAGTACCGGCTCAGATGGACGTGGACGTCGACTCGACGCCCCATTGGGAGGACCGGCACGCCGGTCGCTAGCCGACGGAGCTTACGAACCTTTTCACCGGAGGCCTCCGTCGGGGAGGCCGAGGAGCTCTCGTGCGTTGCCCCCCAGGATCCGTTCCTTGTCGGGTCGGGGGAGGTCGAGCCCCTCCACCAGCCCGACCCCGTCCGCGATCGAGCTGATCGGCCAGTCGGACCCGTAGAGAATCTTTCGCACGTCGCCGACAGCTAAAATCGCGTGGTGGAGGCGCGTTCGCATCCGTCGGACCTGAGCATCGTAGTGCTCGGCGAAGGGATTCAGCAAGCCGGACGTATCGGTGTAGACGTTCTCGTTCTTGTACGTGACCTCAGCCGCCTCCTCCATCCAAGGATTTCCAACATGGCAGAGAACGAAGCGGACCGAGCGCCAACGGACGGCCACTTCGTCGAGAAAGATCGGCCGGGAGAACCGGATCAATCCATCTGGATCCGCGGTGTCCCCTTGGTGGACCCACACCGGAACCCGCTGCCGCTCCGCCCACCGATAGACCGGCTCGAGCCGTTGGTCCGTCACGTCGAACGGCAGGTAGCCCGGATACAGCTTGATGCCACGGAGACGGGGTTGGTTCCGCGACCACAGCTCTATCGCGTGCTCCACTTCGGCCTCCCCCCGGGTCGGGTCCACCGTGCCCGTCGGGAGCAGACGACCTCCGCTCTCGATAGCGACCTCCGAGACGTTCTTCAACCCGTCTTCGAGCGTGGGAGCCAGCCGGGGGCAGAGGAAAACCCCCCACCCGATCCCCGCGGCGTACATCTCCTGGAGCAGGCCGGAGGGGCTGTATTCGATCCGGTTCTTTTCAGCGAAGGTGACCCCATGGCGGGAGTAACGACTGGGATGGACGTGAACGTCCACTCGCGGACCCAGTCCCGGCACCATGTCATCCCGTGGATTGCGTGGGACGGAAAACACCTCGTCCGACGCGGATTGGGACCGCCGACGGCTTGATATCGCCTATGGGCCTCCACATCCCATTCCCAGAGGATTTCCGATGGCGGAAAACTGGTTGAGCTTCCCTGACGCACCCAAGATCCTGACCCCACCGCCCGGCCCCAAGTCCCGGGCCCTGTTGGCGGTGCAAGCCCGTCTCGAGACCGACGCCGTCGCGTACCCGAAGTATTTCCCGATGGCCATCCGGGAAGCCCGAGGGTCGACGGTGGAGGATGTCGATGGCAACCGGTTCATCGATTGGGTCGCCGGAATATCGGTCCTCAACTTGGGCCATCGTCATCCGCGCCTCGTGGCGGCCCTTCAGCGCCAAGCGGAGAAGGTTTGGCACACGCTCGAGGTCCCCACCGAGGCCCGGGTCGAATTCCTCGAACAGTTGACACAGTCCCTACCGGGGACCCTCCGTAACCACGCCAAGGTGCTGTTCACGATCACGGGGGGAGACTCCATCGAGGCGGCGGTGAGCCTGGCCGACTATGCCAAGGGTCGCTCTGGCACATTCGTATTTTCCGGGGCCTACCATGGCGTGCATGGCGGTTCGGTGAACCTGACCGGTGGGCGCCGGTACCGGGACACGAGCTCTTTTCGCGGCGGCTCTGTCATCCGGGTACCCTACCCGAATCCGTATCGACCGGTGCTGAACACTCCGGACAGTGCCCAGGGCGTGATTCGGTACATGGAACATCTCCTCAACGACCCGTATTCTGGAGTCGACCGAGCCTCGTCCGTCCTGGTCGAGCCGATCCTCGGGGAGGGAGGCTACGTGGTGCCCCCGGATGACTTCCTACCGTCACTCCGCGAGTTCTGCGACGAGCACGACCTTCTCCTCATCGCGGACGAGGTCCAGACCGGACTGGGGCGCACCGGCAAATTCTGGGGCGTCGACAACTGGAACGTGACTCCGGATATCATTTGCATCGCGAAGACCATCGGTGGCGGAATCCCGGCCTCGATGGTGGCGTACCGGGAAGACTTGGTCAAGGAGCTGCCCCGCGGTTTCCATCTAGGAACATACCGTGGGAACCCGTTGGCGCTGGCCGTCGGAACCGAGGTTCTCAAGACCCTACGGGAGGAGAACTGGATCTCCTTGGCCGCTCAACGAGGGAAGCAGGTCCAGGCTCGATTCCGGGAGTACGCAGGGACCCACCCCTCGATCGGCGACGTGCGTGGGAAGGGGTTCATGATCGGAGTCGAATTCGTGAAGGACGCCGCCCGAAAGACGCCGTGGGATGAGCGCGCCAAGGCGATGCGGAGCGAGCTGTTCCAGAACGGCCTGCTGATGCACACGTGTGGAAGCTACGACAACGCCCTCCGGTTCATGGCTCCCCTGACGATCGAAGACCCCCTGCTAGAACGGGGCCTGGCTGTCTTCGAGGCGGCCCTATCGAACTTGGATTCGGCGCCGGTAGAGAAGAGCCCTGTTCCCCCGGTCTCGAACTCTCCCGCTCGGCCGCGCCCCGCGTCCGTGGGCCAACCCGCTCTGTTGCCTCCGCCCCACCCGGCGCAGAGCCCCCCTCCGCCTGGTCGCAGCCTCCCGTAACGCCGGTGCCCTAACTCGCCCGGGCCTCTTCCGTCAGGCATTTACCGCCCCGACATGTCCACGGCCTCGGGGCGGTCGACTTTGGGAGTTCCTCATCTCCGGATGTTCATCGACGGCGACTGGTGCGATTCGGTGAGCGGAGAGACGTTCGAGGTTCGGAGTCCAGCCACGGGGGAGACGCTCGCCACCCTCCCCAAGGCCAATCGGGAGGACGTCCGTCGCGCGGTGGACGCCGCCGAGAAGGCACAGCCTCGGCTGTCGCGCCTTTCGGTGAAGGAACGGGCCGAGATGGCGGTGCGGATCACCGATGCGATCCGGCCGAACATCGAGGCGTGGGCGCTCGACCTGACGTTGGAGCAAGGGAAGCCGATCAAGGAGTCTCGCCTCGAGGTTTCCGAGGTCATCCCGAACCTCCTCTGGAACACCGAGGACCTGAAGCGCGTGGAAACGCCCGTGCTGGAAGGGTACTCAAAACCCGACATGTTGTACATTCTGCGCCGAGAGCCGCTCGGCACCGTGGGGGTGATCACCCCCTGGAACTATCCCTGGCTCCTCCCCGGAGAGTTCGTCGTTCAGGCGCTCCTCTGCGGTAACGCGGTGATCTTCAAACCCGCCTCGACGACCCCGATCAGTGCCGTGCACTTCCTCGAGGCGATGGAGCATGCGGGCCTCCCGCGCGGCGCCATGAATCTGATCACCGGGCCGGGTCCAACGGCGGGCATGGAGCTCGTCGAGAACGCGAAGGTCGATGGCATCTGTTTCACGGGCGAGACGGCCACTGGGGAGGAGATCTCGCACCGAGCCGGACTCAAGAAGGTCGGATTGGAACTCGGCGGCTCCGGCCCTCTCATCGTGCTCGACGACGCCGACCTGTCGAAAGCGGCCCGCGACATTGCAATGGGCTGCTACAACAATGCAGGGCAGGTCTGCTGCGCGAACGGCCGGATCCTCGTGGACGAAAAAGTCCACGACGCGCTGGTTCGGAAAGTCGTGGGGGAATCCCAACGCTGGCGACTGGGTGACCCACGCAGCGAGGAGACCGACATCGGTTCGATGAACAACGAACCGACGGTAGACAAGGTGGAGCGGCACATCGCCGAGGGGGTAGGGAAGGGAGCTCACCTCCTGACCGGTGGACATCGGGCCGCCGACCGGCCCACTCGGCTCTACTTCCCCGCCACCGTCGTCGACGGGGTCACGTCCGACATGCTCCTCGGGAACAGCGAGACCTTCGGACCCGTGGCGCCGATTCTCGAGTTCCAATCGTTGGAGGAGGCGGCCGAGATCGCCAACCTCCCCCGGTACGGGCTCAGCATGGCCGTCCATACGGCGAACATCAAGCGCGCCTTCACCCTCGCCCGGGAGCTCAAGGCGGGCCAGATCGTCGTCAACGACCCGGTCCTCTACTGGGATTACAACCATCCGTGGGGCGGGTTCCGGAGGAGCGGGTTCGGCCGCGTCGCCGGGAAGTGGACCATCGAGGCGTTCACCGAGCTCAAGACCGTCATCCTCAACATCGGGGAGAGTCCCCTCCCCGCCGCGTAGCCCCGACGAACCGCCCCGCGGGCCACCGAAGGGCTATTTGTAGTCCGCCACGGTCCGGACGCGTGTCCCTATCCGGCGCGCGGGGACGGGCGGGGCCGGACGGGGGGTAACATCCGTGGGACGCAATCCCAGCGACCTCGTGGTCTTTATCGGCAAGCGGCTCGGACAGCTCGCGCTGGTCCTCGTCGGCGCGATCATCATCACCTTCATCTTCACGCACCTATCCGTCAGCGACCCGTGCGTCGTCTGGCTCGGCCCCCACTCCGATACCCGATCGATCGCGGCCTGCAAGTCGTACTTTGACCTGAACCAACCGGTCGACCTCCAGCTCGTCCATTACTTCCAGACGCTCCTCACGGGGAACTGGGGGCTCGACCAGGTGAGCCAGCAGCCGGTCCTAACGCTGATCCTGATGTACTTTCCCGCCACGCTCGAGCTGGTTCTCGCCTCGCTCTTTCTGATGATTTTGATCGGCATCCCGCTCGGGGTCATCGCCGCGAACAGTAACGGCCGGTTGGGAGACCACATCGTCCGGATATTCTATCTGAGCGGGTGGGCCACGCCGACCTACCTCGGAGGGGTCATCCTGGCTATTGCCGTCGCCCCGGCCTTGGGATTGCCGTCGTCCGGCGCGTTCAGCTCGCCCCCGCCGTTCCACCAGTGGACCCATATGTCCGTCATCGACGCCTTGCTCGCCGGTAATCTTCCGTGGACCTGGAACGCGCTCGAGCACCTGGCCCTGCCCGCCATCGCGCTCGCGTTCTTCAACATGGGAATCGCCACCCGGATGACGCGCTCGTCCATGCTCGAAGTGCTCCCGCTCGAGTACGTTCGCACGGCCCGCATGAAGGGGCTCAAGGAGTGGGTGGTGCTCTACAAACACGCCCTCCGGAACGCCCTCATCACTACCGTGACCGTGATCGGCCTGACCGCCGGCTACCTCCTCTCCGGGACCGTCGTGATCGAGGAGATCTTCGAGTGGCCCGGGATCGGCTACTACGCCTACAATTCGATCATCAACTACGACTTCGCGGGGGTCGTCGGCACCGTGATCGTCTTCTCGGTGGGCGTCGTGCTCGCGAACCTCATCGCCGACATTCTGTACGGGGTGCTCGACCCTCGCGTGGAGTGGCGCTGAATGGCGACGGCCACCGACCCGGTTCCGAGCGCCCGAGGGGCAAGCCGCGCCGCCTGGTTTCGCCGCTCGTTCCTCACGCTCTGGCTCATCTTTCGGGCGAACCCGCTCACGCTGGTCGGATTCGTCCTCGTGGTGGTCATCGCCGGATCGACCCTCGTCATCTGGATCGTCCCGACCGTCACGCCGTTCCTGGTCGGCCACGCGGTCTCGGCCTTGCCGTATCCTCCGAATGCGGTGGTCGCCCAAAAATTCCTGCCTCCGTCTGCGGCCCACCCGTTTGGGACCGATGACTTCGGACGCGATGTCTTCACCCGGGTCCTGGCCGCGCTCCCGATCGACATCAGCATCGGCCTGAGCATCACCCTCTTCTCCGTCATCCTCGGGGGCGGCCTGGGCCTCATCTCCGGATTCTGGGACACCCCGGGAACGCTCGGGGGAGCGATGTCCGTCGTGATCCTGAGGGTCACCGACGTCTTCCTGGCCTTCCCGAGCCTGGTCCTCGCCCTGGCCATCGCCGCGTCGCTCGGCCGGAGTTTCGGGGACGCCGTCTTCGCCATCGCCGCGACCTGGTGGCCGTTCTACGTCCGGCTCGTACGCGGCGAGGTGCTCGCGGTGAAGAACGCCCCGTACGTGACGGCGGCTCGGGCCGCCGGGCTCTCCAACGGCCGGATCCTGACCCGACATGTCATCCGGAACATCCTCGAACCGGTCGTCGTCTACTATACCCTCGATGTGGGGAGCGTGCTGATCGCGTTCTCGACGATCACCTTCATTGGGCTCGGCGTCCCCCCGAACATTCCGGAATGGGGCAACATGATCTCCGACTACTCGACCTTCCTCACCTCCGACCCCTGGCCCACGATCTTCGTGGGCGGGGCGGTCTTTGTGACCGTCCTGGCGTTCAGCCTTCTCGGC
>JBARJD010000101.1:0-25707 GCA_049800095.1 Thermoplasmata archaeon
GCGACCATTGCAGAGATTGCCGAGGAGGCGGGCGTGAGTCAGGGCCTGCCGTACCGCTACTTCCGTTCGAAGCGGGCGCTGTTCCGTGCCCTTTTCGAGGGAGTCCTCCGCACCCAGAGTGAATCGGCCCTGCGGGCCCAATCGATGGAAGGTTCGCCGGGGGAGCGGTTCGAACGGATTGTCACGAACATGGTCGACCTGCGCCGGATGTCCCCCGAACTTTCCCAGCTGTTCCATGAGGGGATGGACCGGGCACTGCTGCCCGCCAGACTCCGGCAGGACCTACTCCAGCACGGGCTGCGGGTTCGGACGCAGCTCCGCCGTCTGATCGTGGAGGGCCATGCCTCCGGGGAGATCGTCGAGGGGGACCCGGACCAGCTCTTGGTCGCCCTGCTGGCGACCCTCGACGGGCTTTCCCGGGTCGGTTGGGTCCGTTCCCCCTCGGGAGCGGTTGCATTCCCGGAAGCCAGGATCGTGCTACGAATGTTCCTCCGGGAGGGTCGGCATTCATGACGGGGCCCTCACTCGAGGCCCGGGGGCTGACGAAGCGCTTCGGGTCGTTCACCGCGCTCGACCACCTCGACCTCCACCTCGAGGGAGCGAAATGCGTCGGGTTCCTCGGACCCAACGGCTCCGGGAAGACGACCACCCTCAAGCTGCTGACCGACATGATCTATCCCTCGGAGGGGGAGTGCTTTCTCAACGGGGTCTCGACCCGACACGACCGAACGAGCGCGCTGGCCGGTGCCGGGGTGCTCATCGAGAGTCCGGAGATCTACCCCTCGCTCACTCCTCGCGAAGCGCTGGAGATGGTGGCGGACGTCCGGGGGGTCCCGCCGGGCGAGTGGCAACATCGGATCGAGACCGTCCTCGCCGAGGTGAAGATGTCCGAGTGGGCCGACCGCAAGGTCGGCAAATTCTCGAAGGGGATGAAGCAGCGGATCAACATCGCGGCGGCCCTGGTCCATGACCCCGCCGTGGTGCTGCTCGACGAGCCCTCGACGGGGCTCGACCCTCGGGGGGTGGCGGAGGTCCGAGAAATCCTCCGCGCTCTGAAGCGCTCGAACCGACTGATCTTCATGAGCAGCCACCTCCTGAGCGAGGTTACGGACGTCTGCGACGAGGTCGCTCTCCTCAACCACGGGCGACTCCTCTTCTACGACACTCTCCCGAACGTCATTGGCCGGTTCACCGGTGGCACCGTCTCGGTCGACGTCCTCCTCTCCCGGCCGGTCCCACCGGAGACCGTCGCGGCGCTGCCCGGCGTCCACGGGCTCACCCAGCTCGACCCCGGACGCGTGCGGCTCCAGATCGACGGCGGGATCGAGGGAAAGGAACGTCTTCTGAAGGCGCTTGTGGGCCTGAATCTCGGCGTCGTGGGGTTCACGGAGTCGGACAGCGCGCTGGAGGAGGTCTACCTGAGCCAGATCTCCGAAGGAGAGTGAACCCGTGGCGGAGAAGATAGCCCACTCGAACCCGCCGGCCTTGGAGGCGCCTTCGTTCCGCGCCCCGCCGCTCCTCGAACAGGTTCCGAAGCTCGCGCGGTACCAACTGCGGGAGTACCTGAGGTCGCGGCGATTTCTGGCAATGGTCGGGATCGTCGTTGCCCTCGGCGCACTCCTCACCGTCGTGGTGGGGCATTACCGTGGTTCGCTCGTGGCGAACAACATCGAGTTCTACTCCGGAGATTGGGGCAGCGCTTCGGGGTATCTCATCGTGCTCGCCGCCGTGCTCTTTGGCGGCGACGCGATCGCCGGGGAGTTTCAGAACAAGACTGGGTACTTCCTGATGGGGCTCCCGGTCCGCCGCTCCACGGTCTATTTCGGCAAGTTCCTCGCCGTCTACATCGCGGCGGCGTCGACCTTGCTGATCTATCTCGCGATCCTCGTCGCGAACGGGGCCTTCTACTTCGGAGCGGGGGCGGTCCCCTGGCAGTTGGGGGTCTCCGTCGTCCTGGCCTTCCTGTATCTCGCGGCGGTGGTCGGCGTGACCTTCGTCTTCAGTTCGCTGTTCAAGACGAGCGCCTATGGTTTCGTCCTCACCGCGCTGCTCCTCCTGTTCGGATTCACGATCCTCCAGGACTACGTTTCGGCCCTCGCCCACGTCGAGCCGTGGATGGTCATCACCTACGCGTCCGGGACGGTCGGGAGTGTCTTCGGCCCGTCGGTCAACTGGGGGTTCACGGGCTCTTGGATCCTCATGCACGGAGATATCGAGAAGAACGTGGTCGTGAAGATCTACACGGTCGCGGGCGTCGCGGAAGGCGTACTCATCATGCTGGGCTACCTCGTCGTGACGCTGGTCGGCGGGCTCCAACTCTTCAAACTCGAAGAGTTCACGTGATCAGCGCCCCGCCTCCGGAGCGGAAGCGCGCAGGGGGCCTCGAAGCCGCCGGCCCGGAGATGGGCCCGGGCGGATTTGAACCGCCGACCGACCGGTTATGAGCCGGTCGCTCTGAGCCGGGCTAAGCTACGGGCCCACCAGGGAATGGAGGCGCCGCCGAGCGGATTTTCAGTTCGGGCGCGCAGACGCCCGGACGTTTGAACCGCTGACCTTTCGGTTAACAGCCGATCGCTCTGCCGCTGAGCTACGGCGGCACCGGCGGCGCCGACCGAGGCACCGTCTAATAGCCTTTCGGACCGGCGGGCGATTTTGCTTGGTGCGCGCTCGCCTTCTGCTTTAGTTGCTGGACCAGCGTGGCCATCCGGTCGAGGGATTCATCGAGTTGGACCCAGAACTGTCGGGCCTTGTCGGTCAGCATCGCCCCCTCCGCCGACGGCTGTATCACCCCCTCCCGCTCCAGCAGATGCAACGAATAGCGCACCTTGTGGATCGGGAGGCGCAAGGCCTCACTCAATCGAATGATCCCAAGCGGATTCTTGTCCCCGAGCCGTTCCAGGATCTCGACGTTCCGAGACAGCAGGTCGAGCTCGCTCGCAATCCGGTCCACCAGCTGGGTGCCCTCGGCGAAGGTGGAGCTGTCGAACTCCGCCGTGCGAGGGCCGGTCTTACCGAATGGCATGCGACACCGGCTCAAGGACAGGGGGGGACATACTTGAACGTACTCTGCCGCGTCGTTCTCCGTCCGCCTTTTCTCTCGCGCGCGCTGAAGCCACGATGGCCGGGACGGACCGGGGATATCTCGCCCTGTTCCGGAACCGGCGCCTCGCTCTCGGCCTCACGTCGTCCGGGCTGGCGTGGGGCGGCTACGCGGTCTACGAGATCTCCGTGCTGCTGCTGTCGTACCGGATCTCCCACAGCTTGGCGATCGCCGGGCTCGTGCTCCTGGTGGAGTTCGCGGCCTACTCGGTCACCTTCATCGCAGGGCCCACCGTGGACCGGGCTCGAAACCTTCGAAGCGTTCTGCTGATCGGCTACGGCCTCCAGGCCCTCTTCGCCTTCGTCATCGGGGTGACGCTGAACGCCGGGCACCTGAGCGTGCCGGTGCTCCTGGTGCTGGTGGCTGGAATCTCGCTGGTGTGGGATTTCACCTGGGCCGCCGACAACGCGATGGTTCCCCGGTTGGTTTCCGATGAGGAGCTGTTCCGCGCCAACGCGCTCTTCAACACGATCTCCGGAGGCAACACCGTCGCCGGATTCGGCGTCGGGGCGGCCCTCCTTCTGTTCGTGGGTCCGGACGGCGGAATGTTCCTCTACGCCCTTCTCAACTTCGCTGCCCTTCTGATCGTGATTCCTCTGTCTCTACCGTCCACGCGGAGCGTCGTGACCGGGTTCCTCGAGGACTTCTGGGACGGATGGAGGGAGCTGGGCCGAGGCCCCGGCCGGCCCCTGCTGCAGCTCGCCGTGTACTCGAGTGTGCAGGGGTTCTTCACCGCGGCCGGGCCGCTGCTGATCACACTGCTCACTCAGAAGCAGTTCGCCGATCACACGTTCAGCTACGCGATCTTGTTCACGGCCTTCACGGTCGGCGGCGTTGTGGGTGGGCTCATCCTCGGGTATGTGAACCCTCGGAAATGGGTCTCGCTAGTCATGTTTGGCAGCACCGCGGCCCAAGGAGTGCTGATCCTGGCAGCCGTGTACGCGGCCCCCCTCCTCGGCCCGAGCCTCGTCCTCTGGTTCTTGACCGGGATTTTCGCTTCCGGATTCTACCAGTCCTACACCCCCTACTTGCAGGCCAAGGTGCCGCACGACCGATTCGGCCGCGTTCTCACTAATCTGTACCTGTTCCGGGGAATTCCCACGGCGGTAGGTGCGGTGGCCATCGGAGTGCTCGCGGTCCTCTGGGGCGCCCCCACACTCGCGTGGGTCATCGCCCTGACGTACCTGCTCTGCGCGGTCTTGGGACCGGTTCTCCTTCCCGGAATTCGCCGCCTGTCGTTCTAGAACCTCCTGAGGGACTGGGCCGATGGCCAGTGGCCCCGTCCCGACCATCTCCAGGTCGGCGCACCGATGGTCCGTACGGAGCCATTATCAGTCGGGAACCCCCTCGTCGCGCGCTTCTATGGACGAGCGCCGGGCGCGCCCCGGAATCTGGACCTTACTGTCCCTCGGTCACTCACGTGCCCTCGTGCGGCGACCCCGCTTTTTCGCGCTCGCGCTGGCCATCGCGATCGTCTACGCGTTGATCGCGATGGTGGTGGGAGGTATGCTCCAGGTGTTCTCCCCGCCAGCCCACCTCTCGTCTTTCTGGGTCATTCTCACGACGGGGTCCCCGTGGTGGGATTACCCCGGCCTGCTCGCCGTAAATCCATACTTCATCCTCACGCTCCCGTTCCTGCCCACCCTGTTCATGTTGCTGACCTCCGCAGGGGTCGGACTCGGCATGTCGGTGGCCGTGGTGCTCAGTGCGAGTTTGATCCGGCGCCGGAAGACCTCCTCCGCGCGGCCCGCGGCGGTCGGGACCGCCGCCGGGCTCACCCCGGCTATGATCGCACTGGTGACCCTTGGGGCGTGTTGCTCCACTACCGCGGCCGCCACAGCCGGAATCGGGATCACGGCGCAGGCGACTGGGACGAGCACGGGGGCGCTTCTCCTCAACAACTGGTATCTCGGCCTCTTCCAGCTCGTGATATTGTACATTGCACTCCTCGCCCAGGAACAACTGCTGACGGTCTACGGGTCGGCGGTCACTCCCGGGGGGGTCGCGAATTCGCCCATGACCGCGCCGCCCCCTCTCGACCGACGGTTTGCCGCGGGCGCGGTGCTCCGGGTCGTTCTGCTCGCCGGGGGCGTCACCTGGAGCCTCGCGATGGTCGCCGAGTGGCTCACGGCAAATCCGGCCTCGGCATCCGCGGGGACTTGGACCAGCTGGATTCTTCAGCACCAATTGATCGGATTGGCCGCCATCTTCGCGGCTCTAATTCCTATGGCCACCTACCGGACATTCGCCCGGATCATGAATTCGGTGTCGGGCGTCGGTCTCCGCATCCTACTCGTCATCGCCGGCATTTCGCTGGCGGTCGGAGTGCCCCCGCCGTTGGCCGCCACCGGCTGGCATGGATTCCTGAACGAGGTCCTCGGCGCCGCCGGAGCTTCTGCGAGCTGGGGCGCCGTATCGCCGGGGATGGCGGTCGGCGTCGGGCTCGTGGTTCGCTGGGTAGTGCAGTACCTCCTCCTCGGGGGATTTGCGATGGCGCTGGGCCTTCGGCCGCTGCTCGCCCTCCGTCCCATCCTTTGGACGGGGGCCGGGGGGCGGATGGCGCACGTCGCCCCGACCTTGCCCAAAGCCTCCGTCGGAATATCGGCCCCCGCCTCCGAGAGCCGCCTCGTACTCAGTCCGGAGTCGGACCGATGATCGGACGCACTCTGGGACGGTGACGATGCTGGCCATCGACCTGATCCTGGCCGGCTTGGCCTCGGTGATGGCGGTGTTCACCGCCCTCGTGATCCGATGGGCCGTCGAGGCGAAGTACCCGTTGCAGGTCGCCGGCGTCGTTTTCCTGCTGGTGATGATGGCGGCGATGTTCGGCGGAGCCGTCGTGTACTTCCTCCACCCCGGCACCACGGGACTGGTCGAAGGTCTCTGGCTCGCGGCCGGGTTGATGTCGTTGGCGGCGTTCGTTCCCTTCTTCGCGTTCGTTCGGACGACGCAGACCCCGTCAGACGCTCCCGTCGAAGTGGTTCCGACGCCCGTGGAGAAGGGTGCTTTCTTCGGCGCGATGATCGCCGGCCTGGTCCTCGCCAATGAGTTCCTGATGGGTTGGGCCTTCAATCTCGCGGCGGGAGTGCGCTTCGCGGGAGTGGCGGGCGGCGCGGACGCGTGGGCGGCCGACCTCGCCGCGGTGATCGATTCCCCGTGGTTCCTTTTCACGATGGCCGGTGAAATGGCCCTGACCGCGTTCTTGCTCCGGTCCCGTCTGGACCGACCGTTCGTCACCGTCGTCGGGTTTCAGGCCGCGTTGATGTTCCTCTCTCCACCGGCCCTGGCCGTCGCGGGGTGGCGCGAGGGATCGGTCCTGGTGGGGAGCGCGGTCATGATCATGCTCTTCGTCTACCTGATGGAGCATATCTACCGTCAGAAAGAGATCAACCGGGCGTACGCCACCTACCTCGTCCGCATCATCGCCGTCTACGGCGCGATGATGGCTGGCCTGTTCCTGTGGGCGTTCTACGCCCAACCGCTTCTGTTCGCGGTGGCCATTGTGCTCGAGATGCTCGTCTACCTGGACGCGGTGGCCCGTCCGGACCGGTACGGGGCCCCCGACCGGATGGCGTGGCAGCTGAACGCCAATTGGGCGTTCCAGTTGCTCGCCTTCATTTTCGTCGCCGAACTGTTCATGGGGGCGCTCCTCGACCTGCAGATCGAGCCGGCGGCATTCGCCGGAGCGTGGCCGGCACTCGCCCTGAGCGGCTCGCCGATGGTGGTCCTGGAGCACGCCGTCTCGAACGGGTTCTGGTTCTTCGCGCTGGTCGCCGGATCCACCTGGTTCCTCGCCATGATGGGCGCCGAGATGGGCGCCCTCGTCGTCTTCAAGTTCAAGGAGGTCCGGCAACGAGAGACCAAGGTACGACTCGGGCTCATGATGGCCTGCTACGGCCTCTTCGTCGTGTTCTTCCCCAGCGTCTACTACAGCGCCGTGTTCCCGAACTGGGCGTCCGGTACGCAGGTCCCCGTGCTGGGCTGGTCGATGGGGCTGGGCTCCGCTCCCATCGTTCCCTCGTTGTTCGCGGTCATCCTGATATCGTACGCGGCCACCGGCATCTTGTCCACCCTGTTTGGTCGGCGCGTGATCTGCTCCGTGTTTTGCTCGGCCCCGCTGATGTACCAGGGAACAACCATCGACGCGATGAAGACCTTCAACCGAAGCTCCCCCCTCGCCCGGAAGTACCTCAGCAGCCGGTTCTCGAGTCTCTACTCCACCACGACGGCCGTAGTGATGGTCGCGCTCGTCGGCACCTCCTTTCTCTCGTACTTCGACCAGATCGGTCGCCTCCACATCCTGATCGGCGGAACGGACCCGAGCGTCTTCCTATTCGTGTTCTCCTTCAGCGTGCTCTGGTACGTGATGTTCGTCACGATCCCGTACACCGGGAATTACAACTGCGTCACGATGGGCTGGTGTTACACCGGCACGATCGCCCAGGCCTTCCAGAAGATCGGCTTCTTCAAGCTCAAGGTGAAGGACCAGCAGGTCTGCCGCGACTGCACGACGCTCGACTGCGCCAAGAGCTGCCCGGTGGGACTCGTCGACATGCCGGGCCACTTCCGGACCAAGGGGGAGTTCCGGAGCACGAAGTGCTGCGGCGTCGGGAACTGCGTCGGCGCTTGCCCCTACGGAAACCTCTACATCCACGACATTCGCCACTGGCTCCGGGGAAAACTTCCCCGCCCGTCGTCCCCCTCGGCCGATACGATCCTTCCCGTGATCCGGGCGAGCCCCCGCCCCGTGCGCGGCGCCTCCACGTCCACCGCCGGCACCGCCAAGCTAGGTTCCCAATGACCGGAGCCGGAGTCGCCGTGGGATGATCCCGGCGCTGCCGACACCCGGTCTGTGGCTCCTCGTCTTCGTAATGCTGGCCGTCCTCATGGTCGGCGGCAACGTCTTCGTGATCTTCCGGCTGTTCCCGCGCAACGGGTCGCGGCCGACCCTCGCGACCGCGATCCTGTTGCTCGGCATCCTGCTGATGTCGATGGCCCTCTGGTTCTCCGGCATCTATGCGGTCCTCAGCCCCGGCGAGGCTTCGACCGTGTCGGTCTTCATCGCGGTCAACAGCATGATGGCAGTCGTCGGGCTTTGGGCGATGAGCCTCCTGTTCCGGGCCGGCATCAAACATCTCCCGACCCACGGCGTCCTGTGGCCGCTCGGCTTCGCCCTGCTGATCGTCGGCAACGAGCTCCTAATGGGCCTCACCTTCGTCTTGGCCCAGGTCGGACCGGCGCCCTATGGCGCCGCGGGATGGGCCGGATTGGCGGCCGTGGTCGGCGACGCGGCCGACTCCGCGTGGTTCTTCTGGGCGATGCTCGTCACGATGACCTTCCTAGTCACGTGGCTCCCCCTCTCCCGGCCCGAGCGGACGCTCCTCTACGGCTTTGCCACGGCATCGGCCATCGGCCCCTGGGTCGTTCCGGACCCGGTCGTGGGGGCGGTGGGAATGGCCGTGGTGATGAGCGGAACGTTCGCGTACCTCGCCCGCGAGCTTTGGACGAGTTCGGCTCCGGCGCCGTCCCCACGTTTCCTCTGGGTCGGGCTCGGGGTATCCGCCGGGTTTCTCGCGATGGTCGGCGGCGAAGTCCTCTCGTACGCTCTTCGCAGTTCGGTGTGGGCCCCTGTTCCCTTCGGACTCGTCGCGTTCGTCGTCATGACGCTCGAGCTGTTCGTGCTCGCGCGCTGGGCGATGGCCGGCGGGCCGCCCTCTTCGCCCGCGGCCCTCGCGACGACCGCACGGACCGAGGCGACGTCCTCGTCCCCGACGCTCCCACCTTAAGCCGGGACCCGAACGCGCTTCCAGTCGATGGCGGGCAAGGGGAACGGGGACTGGAAATCCTCGGGGGCCAACAACGCGTCGGTGTGGGGAAGGGCCGCGACGAGCCCAGCGGTTCTCGGCTCGAACCCCGCGCGTCGGGCATACGGGCTCACCCACGCCACGAAGTGGCTCCGGCGGCGGATCCTCCGGAGCTCGTCCGCGAGGGCCCCGGACTCCGCCCGGTCCCACCCGTCGCTCACGACCACGACCGTGGCTCGGTCTCGGATCGCCGCCGGATACTGTTCCGAGAACCGCTGAAGGCACGGACCGATCTGCGTTCCACCCTCCGCCCCGGCGATGCAGGTCGCCACTGCCACGGTGGCCCGGCGGTACCCGTTCCGTCGAATCTCGCTCGTGATCTCCTGGATCCGGGTGCTGAACGCGAACACCCGCGCCGAGCGGGAGACCCGTTCGAGGGAGTAGACGAGACCGAAGAGGAGGGCGTCGTATTCGCGCATCGAGCCGCTAACGTCCCACAGAATGACGAGCTTGGTCCGGCGAGGGTTGGGAGCGTGCCGGAGGAGCTCGATCCATTCGCCGTCGCGGCCGACGCTCCGGCGCAGCGTCTCGGGAAAGTCCACCGCGCCCCGCCGGGTCCGTGCAAACCGACGTCCGGGGAGCGTCGCCGTCCGACGCCGGAACCGACGGGCTCCTCGACGGAGGCAGAGCATCTCCCTCGGGCTGAGCTGGGTCAGCACGTGCCCCGCCCCGGGCGCCTGGGCGCTGTACGCTCCGAACGTGGTCGTGCGCGTCGGGGGCTCGTCCTCTAGTTCGGGTGTCACCGGCACCGGCCCGGCCCTCCGGGCCGAGACGCGGAGCCGTCTCGCCGATGATAGCTGTCCCGGGGAGGGGACGCTCTCCCGGCTGAAGGTGGTGGAGAAAAACACGTCGAAGGCCTCCGTCACTCGGGCGAGCTGCTCCGGCGACTTCGCGAGAATCGCGCCGGCGGCGTCGCGCACATGGTCTCGATCAAGCACCGGAAGAATCGTCAACGCGCGGCCGAGATCGACCTCTGCACCGATCCCGACCGGCACGCCACGTTCCCGTACGAAGGCGACGAACTCCGCAAGCCGCCGGTGCATGTGGTCCTCGGGCGGTGGAGACACCGGCACGGGCCGCTCCGGCCCCTAGGAGGCGAGGAGTCGACCGAGGCCGCGGTCGTGGGCGAGTTGCATGTCCTGGGCGTCCTTGAGGAGGCATCCCAGTGTATCGTCGATCACGTGCGGGTCGAGCGCGTCGCGGTGGAGCGCGAGCAGGGCAGCCGCCCAGTCGAGTGTCTCCGCCACGCCGGGTTTCTTCACCAGCTCTTTCTCGCTACGGATCCGCTGGACGAAGCCGACAACCTGCCGGGCGAGCAGCTCCCCGAGACCGGGAATCCGCTTCCGAAGGATCTCGGTCTCCCGTTCGACGGTCGGGTAGTCGACGAACGCGTAGAGACATCGTCGCTTGAGCGCGTCGCTCAGCTCTCGGGTCCGGTTCGAAGTGATGATCACCAGGGGGGGCCGACGGGCCTTGATCGTTCCCAACTCGGGGATCGTCACTTGGAAATCCGAGAGCACCTCAAGGAGGAGCCCCTCGAACTCTTCGTCCGCCCGGTCGATCTCGTCGATGAGCAGCACCGGTCGGCGTGGGCCGCTCTCCTCGAGGGCGCGCAGCAGCGGACGTCGGAGCAGGAATCGTTCAGTGAATATCTCCTTCTCCACTGCGTTCGGTGACTCGTCCTTCTCGTGGAGACGGATGGTGAGCATCTGCTTCGGGTAGTTCCAGTCGTAGAGTGCCGAGCGGGCGTCAAGGCCCTCGAAGCATTGGAGACGAATCAGTTCGGTGTCTGTGGCGGCGGCCATCGCCTTGGCGAGCTCGGTCTTCCCGCATCCGGGTTCCCCCTCGAGCAGGAGCGGCTTGCCGAGACGCGCACTCAGGTACGTCGACATCGCGAGGGAGCGGTCGGCGAGGTAGTTCTGGCGGGCCAGCACCTCGGTGACCTCGGTCGGGGACGACCACGAATCCAGATCCGTCATGGAGTGCGCCGGGGCTCGCCGCGCAGCGAGGCCAGACCGCGCCGCCGCCATCAGCCTTTCTCTCCGGTCAAGGGGTGGAGAAGGCTTTACGCGGTCTGACCCTAGACTAGTGGCCCATGCTGGTCGATACCTTCGGCCGCGAAGTCACCGATATTCGCATCAGCGTCACGAAACGGTGCAACTTCGGCTGCATCTACTGCCACGACGAAGGGCTGGGCCCCATCCTCAAGCCAGGGACTTCCCACCCGGACGAGATGTCCGTGGACGCGATGGAGCGGATCGTCCGGATCGCTCGCGAGTTCGGCATCCGTTCCGTCAAGTACACTGGAGGCGAGCCCCTGGTCCGGTCCGACTTCGAAGAGATCGTCGCACGGTCGGTCCACCACCTGCCGGACGTTTCCGTTACGACCAATGGATCCCTGCTCGCGAAGCGGGCCGAGGGACTCCGGAACGCGGGTCTCAAGCGCATCAACATCTCCATCGACTCCCTCGACCCGGCCGCCTTCCGGGAGATCCGGCACGGCGAACTGGCGCCGGTCCTCCGCGGAATCGAGGCCGCCATCCAGGTCGGACTGACGCCAGTCAAGCTCAATCTCGTGGTCTTCCGCCGCACCGTGCCCTACATCCCCGACCTGATCTCGTTCATCCGCGGACGGGAAGGGCTCCGCTTGCAGCTCATCCAGTTCATGCCGGAACTCGTGGGGCCGCAGGACTGGGCCGTCGATATTGACGGCGTGAAGCGGTGGCTCGACGGTAAAGCCGACCAGGTACTCATCCGCGAGATGCATCATCGTCGAGTCTACCTCTTCGATGGCGCCGAGGTTGAGGTGGTCGACCCGGTGGCGAACCCGGAGTTCTGCATGAACTGCCACCGGATCCGGGTCACGCACAAGGGCGAGCTCAAAGGCTGCCTGAACCGGAATGATGACCTAATTCCCACCCACGGCCTCGACGATGACGGCGTACGCGTCGCCTTCCGGAACGTGGTCGCGCGCCGGGTGCCCTACTACGGAGCCTACGTCAAGGACTATCCGCATCGGAACCCCGCACAGGCCCCCCTGATCGAGCTCGTGCCACCGCCCCGCTGAACGGACCGTTAGCCATCGGGCGCCGGATGGTCGGTGTGCTTCCCGTACTTGGTCGCGATGATATCGGACAGAATCGCGACCGTCAACTCCTCGGGAGTCCGCGCCCCGATGTCCAAGCCGATGGGGGCGTGCAGCGAGCGCAAAAACGCCGGGTCGACACCGCGTCGCTCCAGTTCGGTCAAGTTCTGGCGCAGTCGATGACGACTCGCCAACAGCCCTGCGAACTTCACCCGGCCATGCGAGATCGCTTCGAGGACCGCCACGTCGCGCTCGCCTTTCGTTAGCACCACGACGTAGTCGTGGGGGCCTAACACGGTCGGGTCCACCTGGGACGACTGGATGACCTGGTGGGGCGCTTCGGAGAGCACCGGCAACGGATCGATCACGACGACCTCGAATCCCAGCAATTTTCCCTGGTGGACCAACGCCGCTTCGATCTCATCCTTGCCGCCCTGACCCACGATCACGAGCCGCTGGGACGGAAGCATGGGCTCGATGTACACCTCGAGCGTGCCACCACAGTTCGTCTGGACCCAGATCTCGTCCGGGTTGCTCTCTCGGACGAGGCCTTCCACGGCGCGGTCGGTATCCACCAGGTGAACCCGCACCACGCGGGGTTCTCCAGTCCGCATGGTCTCCTGAGCGACGGCCACGATCGGCCCTTCGGGACAGCCTCCGCCGAGCGTTCCGCCGGCGACGGTCCCCTCGTGGGTGATCAAGATCTTGAATCCCGGCTTCGCGAGAGTGGATCCTTCCGTCCGGATCACACTCGCGACGGCGAAGGGCTCCCGCTTGGCCGCAAGCTGGGAAAGCTGCTGGGAAAAGTGGGTGACGTGCACGTCCGATGCAGGCTGGTGGAGGATTTCAGTGTGCTTGGGAGCCGCGCTCACCGGGGGCGGCCGTGTGGTCGGCAAACGATTAGAGCGCCCTCCGGCTCGAAGGCGAGGCCATGGCAACGTCAGGCAAGCGGCGGCGTGGGACCCCGTCCGGCCCGGCGAAAGTCACGGCACTTGTACTCGCCGCCGGGGCATCTTCCCGGATGGGCCGACCGAAGCCGCTTGTCCCCCTCCTGGGACAGCCTCTACTGGCCCGCGTGCTCGCGACGGTGCGCAGCATCGATCCGGCCGAGACCGTGGTCGTGTTGGGCGCGTCGGCAAAGCAGGTTCGGGACGGCGTCGACCTGCGAGGAACCACCATCGTGGTCAATCCCGACTTCGGGGAGGGAATGGGCAGCTCGCTTCGGCGGGGAGCCGCGGCGGCGGCGCCCTCAGCGGCACCGCTCCTCATCGTCCTGGGGGACCAACCCTTCGTCCACGCCAACACCCTCCGGGCGCTGCTCCGACGACACGCGTCCGGCGGCGCCAAGATCCTCGTCCCGACGTTCGAAGGCGTGCGGGGGAATCCCATCCTCCTCGACCGTGCGGTGCTGCCGGAACTAGCCTCCCTCCGCGGAGACGTCGGCTGCCGGGCGATCTTCCCGGGGCACACCGCGGACCTCGTCGAGGTGCCGGTGAACGACCCCGGCATTTTGATCGATGTCGATACGCCGGCCGAGCTGGCTCGCTTGGAGCAGGCGCTCCATAGCCCCGTCTCTCCGACGGCGGATTCGCTGCGCCCCTTCGTTGCCGACCGCGTGGCCCTGCATCGCCAAGGGCCGGTTCGGGGCCTGTCCCGGGTGCGAATCCTTCCCGACGTGCTGGCGCTCGCCACCCAGCTCGAGCAATCCCGCGAACCGTTCGCGCTCGCGACGGTGGTCAGCGTTCGGCCCCCTACCTCCGGGAAACCGGGGTTCAAAGCGATCGTCCGCCCGAGCGGCGAGGTGACCGGTTGGGTCGGAGGAAGCTGCACGGGACGCGTACTGCTGGCGGAGGCGCTGCGGTCGATGAAGGACGGACTGCCCCGGCTGATCCGTCTCTCGCCCGAGGCCGAGGACGGGGGTATTCCCACGCCGGGCGTCATTACGCGTCGCCTCGAATGCGAAAGCGGAGGAACAATGGAGATCTACGTGGAGCCGCACCTGCCCCAACCCGAGCTCTTGGTCGTCGGCGAAGCACCGGTCGCGAAGGCCGTGGCCGCGCTGGGAGGCTTCCTGGGCTACCGCGTCACGGTCGTGGCGCCGGGCGCCCGCGCCTCCGACTTCCCGGACGGGGTGGCGTGGGAGCCCGACCTCGAACGCCTTCCCAAGCTCGTCGCGCCCGGGACCTTCGTCGTGGTCGCCTCGACCGGTATGTACGACGAGACCGCCCTGAAGGCGATCTTGCCGCAGTCTCCGGGGTACGTCGGGCTAGTCTCGAGCCATCGACGAGGAAAGGCCGTCTTGGACTCCCTGAAGGAGGCCGGCCTTCCGGCGGCCCAGCTCCAGGAGATCCACAACCCGGCGGGCATGGACATCTCCGCCCGCGACCCGGAGGAGATCGCGCTCAGCATCCTCGCGGAGGTCACCCAACTCCGCCGCACCACCCCCGCGCCGACGGCCCGTGAGGATGCGACGCCCTCGTCGACCGCCCCCGCCTCCATCGACCCGATCTGCGGGATGGAGGTCGAAGCCTCCAGCCCCCTGCACGCCACCTTCGCGGGGACGGTCTACCGGTTCTGCTCCGAGGGCTGCCTCACGAAGTTCCGCCGATCCCCGGCGCGCTACGCGAAGGCCTAGGCGGTCACTGGCGCGGCTTCGAGCTTCTGACGGACCTTCTCGAAGAGCGCGGTCGCCTTCTTCTGGATCGTCGAGCGGATCAGGGCTTCGGCGAGCGACGCCGCGGTTCCGGTCAGCCGGATGTCGGCGTTCCAAGCGACCGCCGTTCCTCCGCCCGCCGCCGTGAGGTCCGCCGCGAGCGTGGCGTCGACGGCGTTGCCCATGCCCGTCCCCCGGATCTGGGTCTTGATGTGCTGGCCGGGTGTTTTCTCCGTGTACTGCCCGCTGAACCGGAACGTTCCATGGATGAAGGCCACCCCGGTCGTGATCGTGCCGGCGAACTGGTCTCCCTGGACCGAGTCCACCGTGTGCGGGTCGTCCAGGCATTCGAGCAACTGCCGTACGTCCGAGAGGAAGGCGAAGACCTGGGCGGCTTGCGCGCGCACCTGGAACTGACCCTGCACCTGCATCGATCCCTCCGAAGGGACGACGCCCTACGTCACTCCCTTGTCGTGGAGGATCTGCCAGACCTTCCACGGATAGACGGGGATATCGATGTGGGTGACCCCATAGGGGGCGAGTGCGTCGACCACGGCGTTCACGATCGCGGCCGGAGCACCGACGGTGGCCGATTCGCCGACCCCCTTCGCCCCGAACGGGTGATGTGGTGACGGCGTGGTGGTCTTGCCGGTCTCCCACGAGGGAGACTCCACGGCCGTAGGTACGAGATAGTCCAGGAACGAGCTCCCCTGCATGTTGCCACTCTCGTCGTAGGTGATCTGTTCGTAGAGCGCCGGCGCGAGGCCCATGTTGAGCCCCCCGTGGATCTGGCCGTCGACGATCATCGGGTTGATGATCGTCCCACAGTCGTCCACGGCGACGAATCGTCGGACGTGGACCTGGCCCGTTCCCTTGTCGATGTCGACGACGCAGATGTAGCTCCCGAATGGGTAGGTCATGTTCGGAGGGTCGTAGTAATCGATCGCCTCGAGTCCCGGCTCCACGCCCGGCGCCGGGTTGGTCGTGTAGGCGGCGAAGGCCACGTCCGTCATCGTCTTCGACTTCTCGGGGACGCCCTTGACCTGGAACTTGTAGTCCTTCCATTCGATGTCATCCGGACTCACCTCGAGCATCTGGGCGGCGATCTTCTGCGCCTTCGCCCGAATCTTCCGGGCGGCCATCGCCGCCGCGGCGCCGGAGGTCGGCGTACTGCGGCTCGCGTACGTTCCGAGGCCGTACGGGGCCGTGTCGGTATCCCCCTCTTCGATCGAGATGTTCTCGGCGGGAATTCCGAGCTCCGTGGCGAGGATCTGCGCGTACGTGGTCTCGTGCCCTTGACCTTGGGCCTTCGTGCCGAAGCGCGCCATCACCTTGCCGGTCGGATGGATGCGGATCTCCGCGGAATCGAACATCTTGATGCCCAAGATGTCAAATTGGGCCGACGGTCCGGCGCCGACGATCTCGGTGAAGCTCGAGATCCCGATCCCCATCAACTCGCCCTTCTTGCGCTTCTCCGCTTGCTCTTTCCGGAGCCCAGCGTAGTCGATCATCTTCATGCCGAGCTTGAGCGCAGCGGGGTAGTTTCCGCTGTCATAGGTCCAACCGAGGACCGACTGGAAGGGAAACGCCTCGGGGGGGATGAAGTTCTTGAGACGGAAGTCCGCCGGATCCATCCCGACCTTGCGCGCGATCTCGTCGACCAGCCGCTCGATGGTGAAGACGGCCTCGGTGACGCGGAACGAGCACCGGTACGCGATACCGCCCGGCGGCTTGTTCGTGTAGACCCCATCGACCTCGACGAACGCCTTCTCGAACGGATAGGAGCCCGTGATAATGTGGAACAACCCCGCGGGGAACTTGGACGGGTTCGCCGCGGCGTCGGCGTAGCCGTGGTCGGCGATGGTCTTGACCTTGAGCCCGGTCAGCTTGCCGTCCTTCGTCGCGCCGATCTCGGCCGAGATATGGTAATCCCGCGCGAAGGAGCTTGACATGAGATTGTTCATGCGGCTCTCGACCCACTTCACGGGGTGGCCGGTCTTCAACGCCGCGACGATCGCCACGACGTAACCGGGATAGACCGGCACCTTCCCTCCGAACCCGCCGCCGATGTCCGGGGAGATGACCCGGATGCTCTGCTCCGGTAGGCCCGAGACGAGCGCGAAGACGGTTCGGATCGCGTGCGGCGCCTGGGTGGTCATCCACATGGTCAGGCGGCCCATCGTATCGAAGGACGCGACGCAGCCGCAGGTCTCTATTGAAGAGACGTTGATCCGCGGGATGTAGAGGTCTTGGTGCACAACGAAGTCGGACTTGGCGAGCAGCGCATCGGTTCCGGCCTTGTCGCCGACTTCCCAATGCCAGATGTGGTTCGATTTCTTGTCCTTGTCCGGCCGGACGAGCGGAGAGTCGGGCAGCATCGCTTTCACCGGGTCAGTGACGACCGGAAGCGCCTCGTACTCGATCTCCACGGCCGCGACCCCGTCCGCGACGGAGTAGCGGCTCGAGGCCACCACCCCGACGACCTCCTGGCCTTGGAACTTCACCGTGTCGATAGGGAGCACCATCTGGGTGTCCGACATCAAGGTGGGCATCCAGGCGAGCTTCGCCGCGTCGAGGTCCTTGCCGGTGATGACGGCCAGCACGCCCGGGACCTTGAGGGCCTTCTCCGAATGGATGGCAGTGATCTTCGCGTGGGCGTAGGGGCTGCGGACGAAGTCCAGGTAGAGCATCCCCGCGAGTTGGATGTCGTCGACGTAGTTTCCCTTCCCGCGGATGAATCGGGCGTCCTCCTTCCGCGCGAGGCTCTGGCCGATGCCGCCGTGGATCGTCACTGGCCGCCTCCCGAGGCCTTGGCGGCATGCTGGATCGCTTTCACGATGTTCACGTAGCCCGTGCACCGGCACAGGTTCCCCGAGATCGCTTCACGAATCTGCGCCTCGGTCGGGTTCGAGTTCTTTGCCAGGAACGCCACGGAGGTCATCATCATCCCCGGCGTGCAGAACCCGCAGTGGAGTCCGTGCTCCGCCGCGAATCCCTCTTGCACCGGATTGAGCTTCCCCCCCACCTCGAGACCCTCGACCGTACGGACCTTCCGACCCTCGGCCTGAACGGCCAGCACGGTGCACGATTTGACCGGTCGGTCGTCGAGCAGAACAGTACAGGCACCGCAGTGCGTCGTGTCGCAGCCGATGTGGGTGCCGGTCAGGCCGAGGACGTCCCGAAGGAAGTGGACGAGCAGCGTACGGTCCTCGATGGCGATCTCAAACGGGACGTCGTTGACGGTCACATGGAGCGTTCGCGTCGCTCCCAGCACTGTCGCGGGGGAGGTCAGCCGAGGGATTGCCGTGCTCGCCATCAGCTCTTCCCTCCTGCCCGGGTCCAAGCGAGCTTCACCGCGCGTTGGGTGAGGGTCTGCACGACTCCTCGTTTGAAGTCGACCGGCCCCCGAAGGTCGGCATTCGGTTGCGCGGCCTCAGCGGCGAGTTTACCCACGGCCAGCAGGTCCGCCTCGGATGGCTTCTTCTTTACCAGATAGGCCGCCGCCTTCGGCGCCGGTAAGACGGTCGCGCCGAGGTTCGTGAGCGCAATGCCGGCCTGGGTCACGGCCCCATGGGAGTCGATACGCAACTGCACGGCCACCGCTGCGATGGCGAAGTCTCCCACCTTCCGGTGCATCTTTTGATAGGCCCCTCCGTCTCCGGATTGGGCCTTCGGGACCTGGACCTCGGTGAGGATCTCGGAGGAGCTGAGCGCGGTGACGTACGTGTCTTGGTAGAAGTCGGCGGCGGCGACGGTCCGGTCGCCCTTCGGGCCTCGGACCACGTAACGGGCTCCGGAGGCCAGCATGCACGCGGGAATGTCGTTCCCCGGGTCTCCGTGACACGCATTGCCTCCGACGGTCCCCATATTCCGTACGAGCGGGTCCGCGATCTGCGTTCCCACGTCGGCCAGCAGCGGATACCGGGCGCGGATGATGTCCGAGTCGTTGAGGTCGTTGATCTTCGTCGTCGCGCCGAGGCAGAGGCAGTCCGAGGTCTCTCGGATGTATGAGAGTTGAGGAATCCGAGTGATGTCGACGAGGACCTTCGGTCCGGCGAGACGGAGCTTCATCAAGGGCAAGAGACTCTGGCCGCCGGCGAGCACCTTGGCGTCGCCGGGGGTCTGCTGGAGCAGCCCAATCGCCTCTTCCACCGTGCTCGCCGCGTGGTACTCAAATTCAGGCGGAATCATTTTACTCACTTCTCGACCCGATAGGCCGCAGCCGGTTGAAGGGCGAGAGTCGTATCAAGTTTGGTACGAGGGTGGCGGCTCGAACCGAGCCTTTTTACCGGGGACGGTGCGCCATTGGCCCGGATCGACTGCGTCGAGCTACCCCAACCTCACTCTCGGGTCCAGGTACGCGTACGTCACATCGACGATAATATTCGCCGCGACGACGATGAAGGTGAGGAGGAGCGTGGACCCGAAGATAAGCCCGTAATCCTGGATCGGTTGGATCGCCAGGGCCAGCAGATAACCGATCCCCCGGAGGTCGAAGACGCGCTCGATGACCGGGAACCCGGCGATGAAGAACGCGAACGTCAACCCGAGGATCGTCACCGTCACGTTCAGGCTGTTCCGGCCCGCATGCCGGTTCACCACCTGACGTTCAGGGAGACCCTTTGCCCGGGCCGTGCGGATGAAATCGAGGTTCATCACCTCGAGCATGCTGTTGCGGACGAATCGGAGGATGCTCGCGATGAAGCCGTAGGCGATCACCAGGGCGGGGAGGATCATCCGTTTGACGGACTCGAAGGCGAGGTACGGGCCCGACGCGGTGTTCCAATGGAGGAGGGCGTCGACCGTGGGGAATCCGGTCGGCGAAGTCTCGAGATGTGGGCCGATCCAACTCGGCAGCGTAGTGGGGGCGCCCGGAAGACAGGCCGTTTGGGGCCAGGAACCGTACCAGTCGAAGAAGTTGGCCGACAGACCGTGGCACGTCGGGGTCAGCCCGCCGCTCAGTTCCACGGCGCTGAGGAGAACAACCGAAGCGAGCAAGAACCCCGGCAGGGCGAACCCCGAGAAGGATACCACTCGCGCCGCCTGGTCCGGCGGCCGGTTCCGGTACACCGCGGACAGGTTGCCCAAGGGGATGGAAACGAAGAGGATCAAGATCAGCGCGATCCCGGCCAGCTCCAACGTGTAGGGGAGGTACCAGGACAGAACGGTCGCGACGGGCCAAGACGTCTGGCCCAGATTCGCCCCGACCGTGGCGGTGCTTCGCGGGCTCGTATACCCCCAATTGAGCGTCAGGCTGTTCCATACGTAGATCCCCCACTGAACGGGAATCGGCTTGTTCAGCCCGAGCTTAGCGATCGATCGGTTCCAGGCCAAGGTACCCGGCTTGACCTCCCGGCCGGTGTCGAAGGCCGCAATGCGGGTGGGGAGCGGGATCTCACTGACCAAAATGAAGGTGATCGTCATCACCCCGACAATGACGGGCAGGATCAGCAGTATCCGCCGCACGATGTAGATCCACATCCGCACGGCCCGCTCCCCCCTCCTGACGGTCCTCGAGGGACCCGAGGACGCCCGCCTAGCCGGGTGGGCGTATTTAGAGAATTAACGACGAGTGAACCCCGTCGGGTATTTAGGAGGTGAATTCGCGGCACCACCCCGGCGGCAGGACGGTTGTATCTTCGGCTCACCCGCCCCTTCGGCGGGCGCAACCTTAACCCGGGCTTCGCCCTATAGGACGCCGACCGATGGCGACGCCCCCCGTGCGCTCTATCCGAGTGGCCCAGCTGGCGGCCATCCCAATGCTCTCGACCTTGACGCAGAGTCAGCTCGAGAAAATCGCAGACGCGGGCGACGAGCGGATCTTCCATGTCGGTGAGACGATCCTCCGGCAGGGCGAGAAGGGCCTCGGGCTGTACCTCATGCTCAGCGGAACGGCGGACGTCCGTCGATCGGGGCAAAAGGTGGCGTCGTTATCGGCCGGCCAGTTCTTCGGGGAATCGGCCCTCCTGGTCGACGAGCCCCGGACGGCGGACGTGTTCTGCATCACCGAGGTGAGCTGCTTCGTGCTCAACCGGTGGGATTTCTGGGGGGCCGTCGGCATCGACCCGCAGGTCGACCAAACGCTATACAACGAGACCGTCGCGCGATTGAAATCCTTTCAGTCTCAGTTGATCGAATAGCGTGATTCCTTAGCGCCGGCGCTCCGATGCGGACCGCTCCACTTCCGGCCAACCCCGGCGTCCCCCCGATAACCGAGCCCGCTCATCTCGACTTCAAGCGAACCAGAGAGTTTGAACAGACGATTGAGGGCCTCGGGACTGTCCCAGACCCTAGAAAAGTGGCGTCGCGAAGCGCTCGCGCCCCGACGGAATTGCCCTTTGACGGGAGTCCACGGGCCGTCGGCCGAGGCGCTGGCTATCGTGCGGGAGGCTGCGCTGAGCGGCGACGAGTCAACAGCGCGGTGTATCGTGACAAGCGATGGCCCCGCGCGGTCCAAGCTCGCGGCGAGCGCTTCTCGGCAAACTCGGTCCGCTCGAAGACGAAGAACGGCTCTAAAACCGACGCCACCTCCTCGAGAGAGGGACGATGGGGAGGGCCATACTCCCCGGTCTCCTCGCGTGCAATCCAGGTAATGAGAAGGGAGCCCGTCGGACGGACCAGGCGCGCGACCTCATTGGCGTACCGCGTTCGATCGACGATGGGCAGGCTGTGGAAGCATCCGCTATCCAACGCGGAGCCGAACGCTGCATCCCGATACGGCACCGAGAGGATGCTACCCTGCGCAAAGACCGCCGACGACTTCATCCTCGACGCGCGTCGCTGGGCCACTGCGATGGCGCCCGGCGCGAGATCAAGGCCGGTGACCCGAAACCCGTGGCGGGAGAGCCAGAGCGCATTCGAACCGGCCCCACACCCGATGTCCAGAATCGGCCCCGGGGGACGGACCCAACTCTGGGATACCGCCTCCACTAGCCATGGGCCGGGCCGGGGCGAGTACCAAGGGAGCCGGTTATACGGAGTGGTGGCGTACAGCTTCGCCCAATCGACCTCGGGGCTTGGCCGGGCCGGCGCGCGGGCTTGGGCGTCATGTCCCACAGTGGAAGTTCGAGCCATTGCAATTCGTATGGAACGGGACCCCTAACTTTAGTGGTGCGCATCGTCGCCCAGCTTGATCGCCGCGCGACCGTCACCGCGGCCGTCGTGATGGAGTATCGATTAGATAACCGGGAAAGGAGATGAGTCTGGACCGGCCCGTCTGAGGCCCGTGCTGAGTGGAATTTTCCGCTCTTTCCCTATATTTCGATGTAGGATCGTTCTGCTCGAAGCTGGATATGGCCTAGGGGAACCCAGCATGCGTCGCACCTCGAGTATCCGGGTTTCGTGAGCATTGGCACGGAGAGAATCCGACCGATGTTTGGGTCCGGTGGCTGAGTGCATCGTCAAGACGGGTTCGAGTGGTCCGGCCGAGCACTAGGTGCAAAGGATCTGGGCCCAGCTTGAATCGGGGTCGGCACCGAGCCCTCTGGCTCGGAGGTAGTCGTTCGCAAGCTGTTCCATCATCCCTCCTTTTCGCTTATGAGGCTCGGGGTGGCTCCACTGTCGATGAACGATCCGATCGTACCGAGGACCCTGGATGTTCCCGGCGGAAAGGTCGCCTATGAGGACGGGGGCCAAGGCCCGCAAATAGTACTCCTTCACGAGGGAATTGCGGACCGACGGATGTGGAACCGGGAGTTCTCCCTGCTTGCGCGCGACCATCATGTGCTCCGCTATGATTTACGAGGTTACGGGGGTTCGACGCCCGCGAGTTCGGAGTATTCTCCTGTCCGCGACCTGGTGGCCCTGCTGGAGCACAGCGGCTTGACGCGGCCGCTGATCGTCGGTCCCAGCGCAGGGGGAAAGATCGCCATCGACCTGACTCTGGCGTACCCCGACAAGGTGGGCGCTCTGTTGCTCATCGCGCCGGGGTATTCTGGCATGGATTACGACCACGTCCCTGGCGGGAAGGCCACGTTCGAGCGCGATGAAACACTCTCCAAGGCGGCGGCAGACGCCTGGGCCGCCGGAAAGCTCGAGGTGGCCACAGAGCACCTTCGGCAGCTGTGGGCCTCGTCGCTCACAGGAAGCGCGCTGGACCTCTTCCGGACGATGGTCCGGGATAATGCGACCGAAATCTTCGAGGAGCGTTCCGGCCGATTCGAAACGCGCGACGGAGAGCCCGCGGCTGCTCGGTTGAAAGAGATTCAGGTCCCGACCCGGATCCTGGTCGGAGACCGCGACAACCCTGCGATGCCGCACTTGGCGAACTACCTGGCGCGAGGTATCGCGGGCGCCACGGTGCAGCTCGTTCCCGGAGCGGACCACCTCTTGAACCTCTCCAGGCCGGACGCCTTCGATGCCGCGCTCCGCGGATTCGTCGAGAGTCTGCCGGGCGCTCGTGAGTAGACGCGGCGAGGTCCTCGATGGCCGGTGATCCTAGGACGGCCCACGGCGCCCCGAAAGAGTTTCCCGCGTGCCCTCCGCGGGGCAGTCGTCAAGAACCCGTCATGCGCTTCACCTCCAAATCGCTCTCCCCGGACACTTGGCCCGTGTTTGCCCGCCTCGTGGAGAAGCCCAACGGAATTTTTGGCGGGTGCGGGGGCATCTCATTTCATCTCGGGCCGGGCGAAGGGAAGCGCACGCCCGCCGTCTGGGTATAGGCCCGCCGGTGATCGACTCTCTACTTTTTGGAATACGGGCCTGGCAAGGACGGGAGGGCTGGCCCCCCTCCCGGCCGTAGATTCGCGACCTACCTTAGGTTGGTCGGGTATCTGACCCTTCGGAGCTTTGCGACCAGCCCCGGCAAGTCGTCGTGCACAAAGCGCCAGACTTGATCGGCCTTGACCTCGGGGTACTCATGGACGAGGTCGTTTCGGAGCTGGTCGAGGTCGTCCCACGGGATGAGGGGATTTTCGTTCCGGAACGGCCGTCCCACCTTCGTCGCCGTCTCCGCGAAGTGAAGGATTCGCAGCTCGGTCGCGTCCCGGATCTCGGGGGAGCGCACGTCGAAGAATGCCTCCTTTCCATGGGAGAGGTACCGCTGGGCGGCAGCCGCCTCCCGTAACATACGATCGACCGACGTCCGGGCCCGAACTTCAGAGGCGCTCACAGTGGCACTGCCTCCGCCAGCACCTGAGGACGGATCGACCACGGTAGGCCATCCTCTTCCACCACTTCGACCGGGCGCCCCAAGATTCTTCGCAGCTCGGTTTCCAAGTGGGCATGATCGAGCAGCGAGGCGTTGGGCAAACCGTCGACTAGGAGGTCGACGTCGCTCCGTTCACTCGCCTCGCGCCGTCGGACCGATCCGAACACGCGCACTCGCTTCACGCCGTACTTCGAGGCGAGCGCCAGGACTTTTGCGCGGTGCGGTCCCAAGATCTCCAGGATCCCAAGGCCGGTTCCCAGATGCACGGGAAGTAACTCGGGCACCTTCCAGAGCCTCGACTTGCATCGGGGGCACATGCGGACGGGCGTGCGTCTCGGCGTCCACGTGTAGATGCAACGACAGCAGTGGAACTCCGGCAACGACTCGCCCACCATGACCTTCCGGAGCAGAGGGGCGGCTATGAATCTTACCTATACGTAAGCAAAACCTACGTAAGTGACGTTGGGTGGTGGGTTGTCAGGTGTATCGACTGCGCTCGGGCCTGTGCCCCAACGTAAGGTGCAACGGGCCCGCCGGGACTCGCTCGATGATTTGCTCCAAAGGATGCGCGGTACTCCCGACAGAGGGCCGCCAAGGATTCTCTTCGGCCCGCGTCCCGAGGAAGGCTCAGATGGTGGACAGATCCCGGTACGCCGTGGGTCGGGGCCGAAACGCCACAAAAACCACCTCGTCCCCGACCACCCGATACAAGCCCCGATAGCCCCTCACGCGCATCGTCCAAAGGCCGTGGCCTCCCTTGAGCGCGTGAACATCAAGTGCGCCCGAGACCGGCCGGAACGGCGACCGCGAGAGCTCGCCGAACCCAGCATCGAACCGGCGACGAATCGCCATGGGAAGGCGCAGTAGCTCGTTCGCGGCCGATCGAGTGAACACGATGGCGTACGCCACTTCAGTATGCTCTGCGCTTGCGAAGCTCGCTCAAGGAGACCCGGGGCTCCTCTCGGAACCTACGGTCCATCTCGTCTAGGAACTCTTGGGTTGGATACTCCTCGATGAATTCGAGGATCACGTCCCCGTACGACTTTCCCCGGGTCTTGTACTTCGCTAGGGCCTGACGGACGAAGACCGGGACGGTAATGGTTGTAGCCGAGGTGCCCCCTGCCACGAGCTTGTCAATGCAATTGGTTGTATAATTGCTTCGTCGAAGGCGCCATCGATGGTCTCCGGAGCCGTCGGCGGGATCGAGGGCCCTTCGAGACCGGCACGAAGACTCTGGCTTTGGGATGAGCCCTGGTGCCAGGGCACTGCGGCCGACCGGCGCCGAGTTCGATGGACCCAGGGCTACTGCAGCTCCGGGATGGACTCGCGAGGAAGCAACACTTTCAGGGTTCGAGGTTGGCCGGGAGTTCTGGAGAGGTAGCCGTGATCCTCAAGTTGCAGGATCATTCGATGGGCGGACGGCCCCCGCACCGCGAAGAAGTCGGCTATCTCGTTCTCTGAGGGCGGTCGCCGGTGGACAAGCGTGTAGTAGTGGATGTAGGCGAGGTACTGCCCTTGAGTGCGCGTGAGCGTTCGAGCCACAGGGAACTCCGCCTAGAATAGCGTCTGGGGAGCTTGAGCTTCCCTAGGGTCGAGCGGCACAGCGGTGCACGCTGTCAACCGTCCATGGATGATGCGATCCGGCGCTCCGACCCGATCCGAGCGAAGGTGTTCCATGTCTCCTCCCGGTGAGGAACCCCGGACGTTACACCAGTTACGGGTGTTACGGGCCCGCCGGGGCCTTATAGGAAAATATATTAGAACCCATACTCCTTTACCTCCTTCATGGGACCGAACCGTACCCCCCGCCTCGTACCCTTCGTCGCTGAGTCCGAGGAGCGACGCCGCTGGCTCCGG
>JBARJD010000102.1:0-11922 GCA_049800095.1 Thermoplasmata archaeon
CGGAGGTCCTCCTCCCGGTCCGGTGCGAACCAGAGGAACCGCCACAGGAGGAACTCGAGGTAGAGGGCCCCCGCCAGGCTGGCCACCATCGCGAGGGCGTTGAACGGCGCGGCCCAGAGGACGAAGATCCAACTGTCGACGACGAAAAAGCCGAGGACGACCCAGACCTTCGCGAACGGCCCGATGAGCCACTCTCCCCACGTCGGGCCAGGGTCCCGGATCGCTTGGTCGCGGAGGGGACCTTCCAACTTGGGAAGGAACCCCATGCTCCGGTACTGGGGAGGGGGCGGCGGGGGCGGGGCGGAGGTGGTTCCGGAATTCGCGGACATCGGGACCGGCCCTCCCGGCGGCCGTTAGATTGCCGCGAGGCCCAGAGGCGGGTTGGAGTTGGGCGGCGGGTGTCCGAGCCGCTCGTCGACGATCTTCTCCTCTTCGGAGAGGGGGACCGGGTGCAGGTCGGCGGTTGCCTCGAGGTCCAGGCTGGAGGGCAGAATCTCACCCGAGAGGGTGCCGGAAGCCCCCTGGGGCGCGGGGTACAGGTGGCAGGCCACCCAGTGGTCCTTGCGGATCGCGAACAGCGGTGGCTCGACCCTCGAGCAGATCGGCATGACCGCCGGGCAGCGGGTGTGGAAGCGGCAACCCGATGGAGGGGCGGCCGGGCTGGGGACATCTCCGGAGAGGATGATCCGCTCCCGGTGGACCTCGGGGTCGGGGATGGGGATGGCGGCGAGGAGCGCCTGGGTGTAGGGGTGCAGGGGACGCGCGAACAGCTCCTCCGTTGGCGCGCGCTCGACCACCTGGCCGAGGTACATGACGACCACCCGTTGGGCCATCGCCCGGATCACCGACAGGTGGTGCGAGATGAACAGGTAGGAGAGGTCCTGCTCCTTCTGGAGGCGGCGGAGGATGTTCAGGACCTGCGCCTGGACCGAGACGTCCAAGGCGCTGGTGGGCTCGTCCAGCACGATGAAGTCGGGCCGCAGCGCGAGGGCCCGGGCGATGCCGATCCGCTGGCGCTGGCCTCCCGAGAACTCGTGGGGGAACCGCCAGAGGTGGTCCGGGTTGAGGCCGACCGCCTGGATGAGCTCCGCGGCGCGTTCGTACCGTTCGTGTCGGGTCCCCATGTGATGGATCTCGAGCGGTTCGGTGATGATGTCCCGGACGAGCATCCGCGGACTCAAGGAGGAGAACGGGTCCTGGAACACGATCTGGAGCTTCGAGCGAAGCTCGGCGAGCCGGCGGCCGTGCATGCGGTAGATCGAGTACTGGTCCGCGATCTTGCGGATCTCGGCGAGTGCTTGAACCTGCTGGGGCGTGGGGCCCGGCCGGTCGGGCTCGCCGCTCTCGGCGCCCTTGGCTCCCCGTCCCAGGATGTCGTAGAGTTGGTCGAGGCGCAGCGAGACGTCGAGCGGAGGGCGATAGTACGTGTGCCCGGCGGTGGGGTCGATGAGCCGCAGCAGCAGCCGGCCCACCGTGGTCTTGCCGCAGCCGGATTCGCCGACGAGGCCGACAGTCTCGCCGCGCTTGATATCGAAGTTCACGCCGTCGACGGCGCGCACGTCTCCAATATGGGTCGAGAATACGCCGCCCCGGATCGGAAACCACTTGCGCAGGTTCCGAACGACCAGTAACGGCCCTTCCCCACCGTTGTCAGCTTGCACTCCGCACACCCCCGGGGTCTAGGTCGACCGAACGGGGGGGCCGTGATACAGGTAACAGGCGACCGTGTGGTCGTCCCCCTCGATCGTCGTCGGCGGCCGGGCCTCCTTGCAGATCTCCATCGCGTGCGGGCACCGAGGATGGAAACGGCAGCCGGAGGGGGGATAAATTAGGTTGGGTACCGAGCCGGGGATCGATTCGAGCGTCTTCGAAGGGTCGTCCATGCGGGGGATCGAGTTGAGGAGGCCCTGCGTGTACGGATGGAGCGGCCGACGGTAGAGGTCCCGAACCGGCGCCGTCTCGACGACGTTCCCGGCGTACATCACCGACACTCGGTCCGCCATTTCGGCGATCACCCCGAGGTCGTGCGTGATCAAGAGGATCGAGCTGCCGACGTGGCTCTTGAGGTCCCGCATGACCGACAGGATCTGCGCCTGAATCGTGACATCGAGCGCCGTGGTCGGCTCGTCGGCGAGCAGGAGCGCCGGGTTCGACGAGAGGGCCATCGCGATCATCACGCGCTGGAGCATCCCGCCCGACAGTTCGTGCGGGTAGCCGCGGGCGACCTGGGCGGGGTTGGCGATCGATACGCCTTCGAGGAGGGCCACCGAGCGCCAGAGCGTTTCCTCCTGGACCGGCCGGCGCACGTAGCCCCGGATGCCCCAGACGGCGTATCCCAATCCACGGATCCACTCCAGCCGGAGCCGGTTCCGAACCCCCCGGTCGGCCGTCTTCGACAGTCCACCGCGGCGCATTTCCTCGAGGAGGAGCTCGTGCAGCTGCCGACGCAGCTTGTAGACCCGCATCTGCTGGCGCAGGTACATCCTCTGGAGGCCGCTCAGGTGGAGTCGGCGGACCACCTGTTGCAGCTCCTTCCGGGCCTCGTCGGGCCGCTGGCGCTGTTCCTTGAGGATCGTGTACGCCTGCGTCGCCAGGGACGGGCGGCCCAGGCTCTGGGCGAAGAGCCGCGCGGCCCCGTGGTTCGTGTCGGAGGTCGAGGTCGGGCTCGTCTGCTCGAACAGGTGGTCGATGGCGGCCTGAACGACCTCGGGCGCGGGCGGGGGCTGGAGCAGTTCGTCGAGGATCTCCACCCCGCCATGGAGCATGAGCGCCTCGGAGAGCTGATTCGAAATGGAGAAGATCGGGTTGAGCGCCGACGAGGGCTCCTGGAATATCATCGAGATCCCGGAGCCGCGGATCGCCGCCATCCGCTCCTGCCCTCGCCGGATGCGGGAATATCGGCGCTTCACTTTCACGCGGTTCGAGTGCGGGATCGGCTTGAACGTGGCTTCCTGGTCGATTCCGTAGAGGAGGTTGGCCCCTTGGAAATTGATCTCCCCGCCCATGATGCGGCCCGGGGGGTCGGCGAGAAGCTTCATCACCGAGAAGGCGGTCACGCTCTTGCCGCATCCGGTCTCCCCCACGAGGCCCAGCGTTTCGCGTTTCCGGATCGTCAGGTCGACACCGTCGAGCGCTTTGACGACCCCGTCGTAGGTGAAGAAGTAAGTTTTCAGGTCCTTGATCTCGAGGACGTCGTCGCTGTCGTCCATCCGCCCCACGATCAGGTGCGGAGAGCCGCTCGACCCGGTCGCGGGACCTAGGTCGGATGAGAGGGGACGACCGATCTCCATCGGGTCGGCCGGAGGAGCTGGAACACGGTCGACCGCCACTCGATTACCTCCGGAGCCTCGGGTCGAGGGCGTCGCGCAGCCCATCGGAGAGGAAGTTCACCGAGATGCAGAACAGGAAGAGCGTGAGCCCGGGGAAGAAGATCTGCCACCAGGGAAACACGCAGGGCGCGACCGCCGACGAGATCGTGCACTGGACCAGGAAGGCCTCCAGATTCGTCACCGCGAAGGCGGAGATCGTGCCCCATTCCGGGAAGTACTGACTCGGCCACAACTGGTACCCGAGGAAGATGATCGCCCCCAGCAGCAGCGGAATCGTGCCGACGTCGAGAGAGAGCTGAACGAAGACCGGGTAGAGCGAGTTCGGAATGATGTGCTTCCGCAGAATGCGGCCCGAGCCCGCCCCGCTGGCCCGGGCGGCCTCGACGTACTTCTGCTCACGCGTGACGAGCACCTGACCGCGGACGATGCGGGTGTACAGCGGCCACCAGGTGATCACGAATGCCCCGATCAAGATCCCGACCCGGCCGTCGAGGGTGGAGAACCGCGAGCCCAGCACCGACAGCGTCACGAGGACGAGGAAGAGTCCCGGGATCGCGAGGAAGATGTCGGTGAACCGCATGATGGTCTCATCGAGGTAACCGCCTCGGTATCCGGCGAGCGACCCGAGAAGGAGGCCCACCAGCGCCCCCGTCGCGACGATCGCGGCGGCGATTCCGAGGGACCACGGGGCGCCCTTGATGAGTCCGGCGAAAATATTGTACATTATCCCGCCGCCGGGATTGACGGTGAGAGAGCCTAACGGCAAAGGTCCTAACGTGAAATGCGTGAAGCTGATCGTGGGCCCTATGACAGACGGTTCCCCGAAGGCGTACGGATAGCAGCCGGGCGACGGGGGGACGCCCGGACCGTAGGTACATACGGTCACGGCGCAGGAGGAGTTGGTTCCGCCGGTCACTGAGCTGGAACAGTACGGGGCGAGCTTGTCGGCGGGGGCGGGGTAGAAGGGGGAGTACAGCGCCACTCCGACCCAGAACAGCACGATGATGAGTCCGAACATCGCCAGTCGGTTCCGGCGCAAGAAGTAGAACGTCCGCTTGTACTGGTCCAGCCGGGGGTTGGGGCGCTTGCCCTTCGATTGACCGCCCTCCGTCGGTTCTAATGACTCCGAGATGTCCTTGCTCGTCGCCATCTAGCCCAACCTAACCCTTGGGTCCAGATACGCATATGCGACGTCGACAATGATGTTCGCCGAGACGACGATGATGGTCAACAGGAGGGTGGAACCGAAAATGATCCCAAAGTCCTGCAGTGGTTGGATGGACACCGCCAGAAGGTAACCGATCCCCCGCAGATGGAAGACGTCCTCGATGATCGGGAACCCGGTGATGAAGAACGCGAAGGTCAGGCCCAACACCGTGACCGTCACGTTGAGGCTGTTCCGGCCAGCGTGGCGGTTCACGACCTGACGTTCCGGAACGCCCTTCGCGCGGGCCGTGCGGACAAAGTCGAGGTTCATGACTTCCAGCATGCTGTTTCGAACGAACCGGAGAATGCTCGCGACGTATCCGTAGGCGATGACCAAGGCGGGAAGGATCATCCGCTTGACCGATTCGAAGGCGAGGGTCGGGCCCGCCGGAGTGTTCCAGTGGAGCAGCGCGTCGAGCGTCGGGAACCCCGTCGGCGACGTTTCCAGATGTGGGCCTATCCAATTTGGCAGATTGGTAGGGGAGCCCGGTAAACAGGCGGGCTGGGGCCACGAGCCGTACCAGTCGTCGAAGTTGGCGACCAGGCCGTGGCACGTCGCCGTCAATCCGCCGCTCAACTCGACCGCAGCGATCAGGACGACGGAGGCGAGGAGGAACGTCGGCAGGGCGAAGCCCGAGAACGACAACACCCGGGTCCCTTGGTCCAACGGGCGGTTCCGGTAGACCGCGGACAGGTTACCGAGGGGAATGGCGATCAGGAGAATGATGACCAGCGAGATCGCGGCCAGCTCCAGCGTATAGGGAAGATACCACCCGAGGACGGTCGCGACCGGATACGACGTCTGTCCTAAATCGGCGGCAATGGTCGCTTCGCTATGCGGATCGGTAAACCCCCAATGGAGCGTGAGGCTGTTCGCAATGTAGATGCCCCACTGGACCGGGACCGGTTTGTTGAGCCCCAACGTATTGATGGCGGCGTTCCAGAGCGGAGAGCCGGGCTTCGCGTCGCGTGCGTTCGGGCCGATGTATGCCCCGATTCGGGTGGGCAGCGGGATCAGGCTGACGAGAATGAAGGTAATCGTCATCACACCGATGATGACCGGAATAACGAGGAGAAGTCGCCGAACGATGTAAATCCACATCCGCACGGCCCTTCCCCCTCCCGTACGTCCCTCGGGAAGCCCGACGGACCCCCCACCGATTCGGCCAGCCCTATTTATTGATTCATAAACGCACGGGAGGGAGCCGATGAGGGAATTGGTCTGTTTGCGGGTCGAAAAGGGCCTCGAAGGGGTGTCAGAGCAGGCCTAGGTCGCCGGTGATCTTGTCGAGCTTCACCGAGGGAGCGGGACCTAGTCCCAGGCAGGTGCGGGTGCCCGGGGCGACCTCGGTGAAGCCCGCGTCATCGACCCAGACGGTCGGGATGCCCTGGCGCGAAGCTTGCACTTGTCGCTCGACCATTTCCGCCAGCGTGGGGGCCACGACAGCGATCTTCTTCTGTCCCTCCCCCAGCCACCGCCCCAGGTCATCCCCCCGCCGTTTCTGCGCTTGGAGCACCAGCATCACCGCGGCGTGGGCGACCTGCACGGCGGCCTTCCCGGGCGTTAGTCGCAGCTCCCCCCGAACGACGAGAACCATTTTGTAGGAGCCGTCGGAGGAGGAGGGTCTACTGGGCATACTCGGCCTCCCGATTCGCCCGGAGCTCTTGTGACCTCCGCTCGGCGTCGGCCAACTCCGCCTCCACATGTGCCCGCTCGGGGTCGTCCGCCTTCAGTTGCCGGAGGGCGTGTTGGAGCCGGCGCGCGCGACGTTGGGTCTCTTCCAGAGCACGGATGAGCGACACTGGGTCCTCCTCGCCCGGGGAAGGTTCCGGGGCGGGGGCCGCCGGTGGGACCTTGCTGAATCCGCCGCGGTAAGCGGCGACCGCGAGACCGACACCTGAAACGGCGGCTAGGATGACCTCGAGCAGCGGGTCGCTCCACCCCGCTTGGAAGAAACTCCCGGGAATGTTTCCGAGGACGAAGCCCACGAGAATCGTCACCGTCACGCTGAGCACGAGGCTCAACGTCCCGATCTCGACGGCCCGAAGGAGCGCGTCGGGGCCACGAAGTCGCCATTCAGGGAAGGTCGCTTTCGTGATCGCATAGCCGGGCAAGCCGAACACGAGGAGCAGACCGGCGACAACTTCCGGGGGGGAGGCCGTCACGAGCTTCCCGGCCTACGCCTTCAGTTCGCCGCCGGAGAGTTGCCGCTCGAGTTGCCGTCGGAGTTTGCGGTTGCTGGCGATCCCGTGAGCGGCCTTGCGCGTCGACTCCCAAAACTTGAGCAGTTGGCGGACCTCCTGGGGTTTCCGCCCGCTGCCGCGGGCGATCCGACGGATGCGGTCCCCCTTGATGACCATGGGATGGTCCAACTCCTCGGCCGTCATGGAGTCCAGCATGGAGCGGAAGCCCCGGAGGCGGCTTTGGGAGTCCTCGACCTGTTTTTCGTCGACCTTCGCGCCGCCGAATCCCGGGAGCATGCCGACGATCTTCGAGAAGGGGCCCATCTGGCCGAGCGAATCGAGCTGGACTCGCATGTCCCGGAGCGAGAAGCGGCCGGTCATCATGCTCTCGGCGACCTTCTCGGCCTCCTCCTTGTTCGAGAGCTCCTCGAAGTGCTCGAGCAGGGTCTGGATGTCTCCCATGCCGAGGAGCCGGGAAACGAACCGGGTGGGGTCGAACCGCTCGAGCTCGTCCAGGTGTTCTCCGGTCCCGATGAACAGGATGGGCGCCCCGGTGGCGGCGACGGCGGATAGCGCGCCGCCGCCCTTGGCGGACCCGTCTAGCTTCGTCAGGATGACGCCGGTGAGACCGACGGCGGTCTGGAAGGCCTGTGCGCTGCGGCCGGCGGCCTGACCCATCGCGGCGTCGAGGACAAGGAAGGTCTCGTCGGGTTGAAGAACCGCTCGCACGCGCTGGAGTTCGGCGATCAGGTCGGCATCGATGCCGGAGCGACCCGCCGTATCCACGAGCAGGGCCACATGGGGCGGGGCCCGGCTCAGGGCCTCTTTCACGATGTGCTCGGCTCGCTTCTCGTTCCGATCCGTATAGAATTCCGCGCCGACTTTCTTGGCCAGCTGCTCCAGTTGGTCGATGGCGGCGGGTCGGTGGACGTCGGCGCCGACGAGAAGTGTCCGCACTCCCTTCTTCTGGAAGTATCGGGCGAGCTTGCCCGCCGTGGTCGTCTTCCCTTGGCCGAACAGTCCGGCCAGGAGGATTTTTCGGGGCTTGACGTCGAAGGCGCGATCCTTACCCAGAATACCTCGAATCTCCTCGTAGATGATCCGCACGAGGAAGTCGCGGACGCTCGCCCCGGCGGGGGGCTTCTCCTCCCGGGCCCGTCGCTTGACGCGCTGCGTGAGGTCGAGCGCCAGTTGGACGTTCACATCGGCCTGCAACAGGGCCCGCTGGATATCGCGGACGACCTCGGCGATCAGCGCTTCGTCCACGGTGTTGCTCCGCGCGATGCGCTGAAGCACCCCGCGAAGCGATTTTCCGAGGGATTCGAGCACCATGGGAGGCCCTGGGCGCACCCGGAAAGGGCGCACTGGCCTCGGAAGGAGGCCCGGGGGTCTTTACTCCTTGCTACGCGAGACGCCCATCGAAAAGCACCGGGCGACGTTCCCTAAGCAGGGTCGTCGTAACCGGAGTCGCGCAAGACTCTTATTCTCGCCGCGAGAAACCGGAAGGGGAATCCGAATGGCGTCCGCAACGGCCGCGCCGGCCCGACCCATCCCCCCTAAGCTGAACCCGGTCCGGGTTCCGGTCCCCGAGGAGTCGGTGGACGCCCGGACCGAGGATTTTCGGGAAATCGTCCATGCCTATACTCGACAAGACGCCGTCCTAGAGGCGAAGCGCTGCATCCAGTGCCGGCGCCCGTGGTGCGTGGAGGCCTGCCCCATCACGCAGGACTGCCGCGAATACATCAAGCTCGTCGCCGAGGAGAAGTTCGACGAAGCCGCCAAGGTGACCGTCCAGGACAACCCGTTGGCCACTTCCCTCTGCAAGGTCTGTTACCGGTACTGCGAGGAATCCTGCGTCATCACGAAGAAGGGAGTGCCGATCGCCATACGGCAGCTCAAGCGCGCCGCGCTCGAGTTCGGGAACTCCGACATCGCCTACATTCCGTCGAAGCCGAAGGGCCAGCGGGTTGCGGTCGTCGGCGGGGGACCGGCCGGCATCATGGCCGCGTGGGAGCTCGGCATCCGTGGATATGCGGTCACGGTCTTTGAGCAGGCGGATCTCGCGGGCGGCCTCATGCGAACGATTCCAGCGTATCGGATGACCGACGACGACATCCGCACCGATCTGCGCCGGTTCCGAGACCTCGATGTCGTGTGGAAGACTGATGTTCGGGTCGGGAACGGCCTCCCCCCCGAGGACCTGCTCAAGGAGGGCTACCAGGCGGTGTTCGTCTCGATCGGTACCTCGACACACCGCGTCATGGGAATTCCCGGCGAAGACCTGCCCGGCGTGTATCCGGCTCTATCGATGCTCAAGGCGATCCACCAGGGCCAGTATCCACAGCTGGGCAAGAACGTCATCGTGGTCGGCGGGGGAGATGTCGCCATGGACTCGGTCCGGAGCGCCGTTCGGTTGGCTCACGGAGGCCACGTGCGCCTGGTCTACCGCCGCAGCCGCGACGAGATGCCGGCGGACCGGGAGGAGGTTCATGGCGCCGAGCAAGAACACGTCGATTTCGTTTTTCAGAAGGCGCCCGTACGCGTCGTCGGGACGGACCACGTGGAGGGCCTCGTCGTCCAATCGATGGAGTTGGGACCGCCCGATGCCAAGGGCCGGAGAACGCCGGTCCCGGTCGCGGGCTCGGAACAGACGATCCCTTGCGACACGCTGATTGTCGCAGTCGGGCAACGCGCCGACCTGGAAGGATTCCCCGCCGAGCTCGATTTCAAGCTGGCGTCCGGCGGCTGGCCCGAGGGCAAGGGACCCGGGTATGCCACCGCTGTGCCCGGCGTGTTCGCCGCCGGTGGCAAGTCCGTCGTTTATGCCATGGGGACGGCGAGCGATGCGGCCAAGGCCGTGGATGCGTACCTGTGCGGTCTCCGAGGAGAGCCTCCGGGCCCTCGACCGGACCCATTCGGGGCACCGGTGCCGTTCAAGCTCCCGCCGGGGTACACCTCCCCCATCCGCGACTGAGCCGGCCCTCGTCCGGCCCTTCCCGTCGCACTTTCGGCCCGGAAGGTTGATAGCGGGCGGTCCGCCTAATTCTCGGCCAACAGGAGCGTGGAAGGTGGACCGGCGCCGATGGATCGGGGTGGCATCCTTCGCCGTCCTCACAGTGTTGCTCGTACCGGGCCTTTTCGCGGGGAGTGCGATCGGGTCTCCCTCGGCCGGTAGGCCATCGGTCGAGGTCGCCAGTCCCCTCGCGGCGCTTCCAGCGGCCCTGTCGGCCCCGTGGGCTCAGCGAGCCGGGTATATTTCCGGGGTTCAACCCACCCCCGCCTCCGCGGTGGCGGCAGGAGGCGCCGTTAGCGTCGCAGTGACGCTCTGGCCGACCAATCTCTCGCTGTTCGCCCCTCACGCGAATGACTCGGCGCCGTTGACCCTCTCCGAGTTCGACCAGCAGTACAGTCCGTCGGTGGCGGAGTACGAGTCCATCGTACATTATTTCCAAGGATACGGGCTCTCGATCCTGCACACCTGGCCGGACCGGTTGTCCCTCACCGTAGATGGACCCGCTACACTCGTCGGGGAAGCGTTCGGCACGACGCTGCTCCGGGGTACCGTCGCCGGAAATCCGGTGCAATATCCCCAGCAGGTGCCGAGGTTGCCTCCAGCACTAGAGTCCGAGATCGCGGCGGTATCCGGACTCTCCTCGGGTTTTGCTCAGTTCAGTCTCCCGCTCGCACCCGTATCGCCGTCGCTTCTTTCGGCCCAGGATCTCACGACCGACCTCGGCAGTACCACGTCGGAGGTGACCCCCTCGGGAGCCCACGGTGCGTACGGCCTCGACGCGCTGTACAACCTCTCGGGCACGTTCCACTCGGCCTCGAGCCAGAACATTGTGCTCCTGCTGTGGGGCGATGGATACTCCCCGTCGGACATCGCGACCTTCTTCGCCACGTACTATCCGTCGGAGTACCCGGTGGTGCCAACCGTTCATCCGTATCCGATCGACGGAGCGCCGGCGCCGTCAGAGAATGCCGTCAACGACCCGAGCGGTGGACCCCAGGAGCTGACGTTGGACCTCGAGTGGTCCGGCTCGATGGCGCCCGGAGCCAATCTAGATGCGGTGTATGCGCCCGATGGACCCGCCCCGAGCTATTCCCCGAACGATACCCCCATGGAGGACGCGCTCTCGTACGCCGTGAACTCGATCCCCGGCGTCAGCGTGATATCGATGTCGTTTGGGCTTCCGGAATCCGAAGATACGAGCTTCCAGGCCGCCTATACCACGCTCTTTGCCGAGGCAGAGAGCCGGGGCATCACGGTTCTCGGCGCGTCCGGAGACGACGGCGGAAGCGCCCTTTCGCATGGCGCCTGCACGCCGACGCCTGAGGTGGAGTTCCCGGCGTCGTCTCCGGACGTGATCGCGGTGGGAGGTACAGAGCCGACGCTCAACGTTTCGCTGTCGGGCCAGATCACGGGGATCGCCACCCAGCCCGCTTGGAACCGGTCCGGCGGTGGGGTGTCGCAGGACTACGCGGCCCCGAGCTGGCAGCTCGTGGGGTCGGCCGCCGGCGTGATCGGGTCCTCGGGGCGAGGGGTCCCTGATGTGGCCGGCCCGGCGGCGGACAATATGCTCTACTACAATGGTCAAGCCAGCCAGCTCGGCGGGACGAGCTTTGCCACCCCGATGTGGGCTGGCCTCATAGCGGAGCTCGACGCCGTCCGCGGGACATCGTTGGGGTTCGTCACTCCCCGCTTGTACGTCCTCGCGAGCGAGGAGGCGTCGACGCCCGGTTCTCCCCAGGCGTTCTCGGATGTGACCGCTGGCGAGAATTGCATCAATCCCGCCCGGCCCGGGTGGGACCTCGTCACCGGGTGGGGCACCCCCCGGGCGCTCGTCCTCTACGCTGCCCTTACCTCGACCTTTGTCTCTCTCGCCGTCAACCCTGCTCCCTCCAGCGTCTTCCCCGGCGGGTCGACCACCGTCACTGTGACGGTCCAAAACTCCACCACGAGCCAACCGATCGTCGGCGTGAACGTGACCCTGACGTTCTCCGCGAGTCCCGGGTACACCGGGCCGTGCGGCGGTTCCTTCGGCACCGCCAAAGTGGTTACGGTCGCCGCCGGTACGGCCCAGGCGCGGTTCTCGGTCCCGTTCTGCTACTTCGGAGGCCAGGCCCAGGTGTCGGCGACGCTGCTCTCGGGAGGATACTTCGGCCAGGCCGCGGCCGCGGTGACCGTCAGTCTGCTCAGCGG
>JBARJD010000103.1:0-7563 GCA_049800095.1 Thermoplasmata archaeon
GGGAGGGGCATCTCACCCGTTCAGATCTCCTGGGAGGTGTAGGGTCAGGCGGTATGGATTCTCGGCGAAAACCGTCGAATTGTTTCCGAGCGGATAATCGAAACCGCGGGAGGGGAAGGTGGAGGGAAGCGTCCTTCGGACGCTCTCGTCATCAACGCCCACGGGCTCCTCTCGATCCCCCCGTCGAAACTATGCAGACCATGCGAGGGATTCCCCCTCCCGGTGGTGCCCCTTCGGTCGGAGGGAGGATCAACTCGCCAGAGGGGGGGGCGCTCGCGGGACGGCGGTAGCCACATGGACCTCTTTGCTCGGTCCCCGTCCCCTGGACGCCGTCGGGGCCCCTACAGCGATCATTTCTTTGAGGACCTTTCGAATGTACCCGCTTTCGAACACGTCGCTCAAGGAACGGGCCCTCCGGTCCGCAAAGACCTCCTCGGCGTACCACTTGGAACCGAAGTGAACAAGCGTCATCAAGATCGGCAGGGCATCCTCCCCCTTCTCAGTGAGACCCCATCTCGTGTAGTTCGGACCTCGCGCCACGGCTTGAATGAATCCTCCGTGCTCGAGCTCTTTGAGCCGCATCGCCAGGACCCTCTTGGTCAGGCCCGGCGTGATCCGCAGCATCTCGTTGAACCGCTGCGCGTGGTACAGCCCGATGTTTCGAAGCACGAGCAGCGCCCACTTGCGGCCGAGAACGTCCAGGCTGGCTTTGACGGGACAGCCGGCGAAGTCGACCCTCAATTCCCGGGGTAATGGCCGTTCGGGTCCTGTAACCATGCCGGTATCCTTTCGTTCACCGACCAATTCATACGGTATAAATTTGATACCTGCGAGCGTGACGAGCGGGCCGCCGCTGCGCGATCGGGTCGGCGGATGAATCATGGCAGAAAAAAAAGTGCGGATCCTGGTTGGGACTCGGAAGGGAGGATACATTGTCGAGGGCAACACCGAACGGAAGAAATGGAGACTCGCCTCCCAGCTTCAGAAGGGCGGCGAAATATTCCACATGGTCGCCGACCCACGCCATCCGGGCGACCTCTATGCCTGCGTGAATTCCACGTTCTGGGGACCGGTCCTCTACCGGTCCCGCGATTACGGGAAGAAGTGGTCCGAAGCCGGAACGCCGATGATGGGGTCGACGAAAACCCGGCCCCCCCGTTTCGACGGGAATCCGGACACCCCGGCCCCCATTTATCCCGTCGTGAACCTCTGGCATCTCGAACCCGGACACGAGAGCGAACCGAACACCCTTTTCTTAGGCTTGGACCCGTACTCGTTGCACCGCAGCGATGATCTAGGGAAATCGTGGGCGCCGCTGTCGGGGCTGAACGACCATCCCTCGAAAGCGAAATGGAACCCGGGCAACGGCGGCCCGTGTCTCCACACCATCCTCGTCGACCCGACTCGTCGCAACCGGATCTATGCCGGGATATCGGCCGCAGGACTCTTCCGATCGGATGATGGCGGGGAGCGCTGGGCCCTCGCGAACCAGGGGGTAGAGACACCGTTCCAGCCGGAGAAGTTCCCCGATGTCGGTCAGTGCGTCCATAAGGTCGCCCTCGACCCGGCTCGACCCGACACCCTCTACCGTCAGGACCATGGTGGAATCTACGTGAGTCATGACGCCGGAGAGCGGTGGGAACGGATCGGGAAGTCGCTCGACGATGACTTCGGGTTCGTGGTGGCAACGGCCCGGAGCCTTCCCGGGCGGGCGTTCTTTGTCCCTCTCATGGGCGAGGCCCGCCTGACCTCCCGCGGGGGCTTCCAGGTCTATCAATGGAACGAGTCCACCAAGAAGTGGAGGACCTTGATGCCTCCGAGCCGGTTCCCTGGCGACTACGGGACCCACCGGGAAGGCATGGCGTGCGACGGATTCGATCCCGCCGGCATCTACGTGGGCACGACGACCGGTCAGCTGTTCGTCTCCGCCGACGCGGGCAAGTCCTGGAACCAGGTACCGTTCCAGTTTCCAGCGATCCACTCGGTTTCCGTGACGGCTCCTTCGTAATCCACCCGGAGGGTCGGGGACAGAACCCGGGGAGCCGAACAAGACGCGGGCGCCTTCCAGTCATTCGTCGGCTACGGAGGGAGAACGCCGATGTGACTACGATTGGCCGACCCAGTAGTACTGGTGAGACACTCTGGCGCGGCTGCTTTGGGATTTTCGGCCGGGGATTCATTGCGACGTGGAAAGGATTTAACCCTGGGCTCGAGTAGCCCGCCTGAGGAAGGAGATTGGTTCGAGGCGGGTCGTGGAACTCCATAGCGGCTAGAGTCCTGTTGATCTTGCTCTCGCTCGCCCTCCTGCCGGGGAGCCTCGGTCAAGTCGCGCCCTCCCCGACATTCCACTCCATGCCGGCTACCGTTCCACCGGCGTTCCCGAGGGCGGCCAGCGCGCCGGGGCTCGGGGCGATGACGCCCACGGCCTTTTCGCCAAAGTTCGTGCCGCATGATGTAGGCGGAAAGAGTTCCGCCTACTCAGCTGTCGACCCATACGATTTCTACAATTCGGAGCCCGCCCCGATGGGCATCGCGGACTACGGAGTCACGTCGGCCGGCGCCGGCGCGTATGTCTACGCTACGCCGGCCGTCCGGGGGACAGTCACCTTGTTCGGGAACCCTGTCGTGGAAAACGCGTCGCTGGGAACGAACTCGCCGTACTTCGGGGTCCAGCTCAACGTGATGATGGTATTCGAAGACAGCGACGCGAATCAGTACACCTACTGGGTGCAGGACGTTGCGCTCTACAACACGACCTCCGACCAGATGGCGGCGTTCATAGACAACATCTGGAACGACTCGGCGCCGGGCTCGCAGATGTACTCGTCCTCGGTGACCGGCAACGGCACCGTGTCCTCCTCCTCCGGAGGTGACTTCTACAACGACTTCGCGAGCGGCGCTCTTCCGGGGGCCGAGAACTCCCCGCTCGCCGCACCCGACTCGTTCACTCTCGAAATGGATGCGTTTGAGACGGACGACGGGGTCCCTGGAGTGGCCTTCTCCTATACGGACGGTTTCGGGCCGGTCGCGTACGACGTCGTGGAGTTCCCATGGGCAACGGACTCCGACGCCGATTACGGATTCGTGGTCGACGGATTTGCGCCCACCCCTATCGGCGAGCCGTACGACCTCGAGTTGACTCTCGGCGGCCCGGGGGGCGGCTCCCAGACCACCGACGTCCTTTCGGATCTTCTGTATAGCCTATGGTACTACAACGGCTACAACTTCCAGACTCCCCAGAACACCTTCAACTTCGGCTCGGAGACCGCGGAGGGAGCCGGGAACGTGTACGATTCCGCGGTCTACACCCGGGACGACGGGAACCTCTCCGGGCTCTTGGTCAATGGGACGCTCTCCGACTCGGTGCTCGGCGAGCTCTACAACTACACGATTGTAAGCGGACTCAACTTCACGGACGGGACCGTGAGCGGCACGCTGAGCGTCAACGGTGTTCCCACCCCCTTCACCGATGGCGTCGCCAACCTCACCCTCTACCCGGGGTCGTACTACGTGAACGTCACAATCGACGGTTCGACTACCCCCCTCGGCGTCTGCGACCTGACCGCAGCCACCGAACTCTTGGTGAGCTTCTCCTCCCCCTGCTCGGGCTCTCCCCCGCCTACGCTCACCATCACTAGCTTCACCGCCAATCCGACCGCGCCCACGGTCGGTCAGACCGTCACGTTCACCGTCGCAACGACCGGAGGTGGAGGGACGCTCGGCTACGCTTACGCGGGCCTCCCGACGGGGTGCCTCTCCGCCGACGAGTCCTCCCTCCCGTGCGTTCCCACGGTGGCGGGGAGTTATAGCGTGACCGTTTGGGTGAACACGTCCGTAGGCCAGTCGGACACCCAGAGCCTCCTTCTGGTGGTCGGGGCGGCCTCCGCGCCGCCGTCGATCACCTCGATCTCGCTCAGCTCAAGTTCCATCACCGTCGGCGAAACCGTCACGTTCACCGTTGCCGTCTCCGGCGGAACCCCGCCGTTCACCTACCTGTACCAGGACCTCCCTACTGGATGCACCAGCACGAATTCCCCTAGCCTTTCCTGCACCCCCCAGGCCGCAGGTACCTTCACGATCGTTGTGACCGTGACCGACTCGCTGGGCAAGACCGCCACCGACTCGGTCACGCTCGACGTCGCTTCCAATCCGGGAACGACCGGCCCCGGTGGAGGATTGTCCGGGCTGGGTAGCTTTGCGGGGGTCTCGGACTACATCTGGATCGCGATCGTTGTGGTGCTCGTCGCTATCGTCGTCGTGTTAATGGCCTTCCGAGCCAGGGGCCACACCCGACCGGCCGCCGGGAATCCACCGGCGACTGGGTACCCACCAGCGACTGGGTACCCTCCGGCGACCGGGTACCCACCCGCGACCGGGTATCCTCCGGCCGGTTATTCTAGCGCTCCGACCTCCCCAGCGTGGCTCCCCCCTGCTCCTATGGCGGCGGCCCCTCCTCCCCAGACGTCCGCACCGGCGGGACAACGGAGTTTCCCGTGTCCTAGGTGCGGCCAGCCACGAGCGTGGGGCCCGATGCCCTGCCCGGCCTGCGGGAGTCCCTAGCGCGACGCGCCGGTTCAGCGCCCCGCGTTAGAGGCGGAGAACACTTCTTCGGACCTGTTTCGGGGCCTTCGTTGATGGCAGGGGTCGAGAGCTCGCCCGAACGACTGCTGACAGCCATCTGGAGCTTCGACGAAGAATACCCCCCGGTGCGCCCGGGCGATACTGCGCGATTTGACGTTGGTCGAGTGGTTCATGCAAGACGATAGGACACGAGGCTGACGGCTGGGCCAGACCGGCGAGTTCCAGGGCCCGCACCCAATTCCAGTCGAAGGCCCCCCACCAATCTTGACGGTGTCCTCTGCGGAATTCCGGTGGAATAGGCCGAAGGGGGCGTTCGACTCCCCGTGGGGCTCAACCATCGCCCAATCCGGCCACCGTGGGCAAAGGACCGATCCAACCGCTCGAACCGGAGGTCCCATGCCTCGGGGTCGGAACGTTTCTTCCTGAGAGGAGGCCGACGTTGTAGGAAGCGGCGGCGATCGACGAATCTCGCGGGTGCCACACGGGGGGGGACACTCCCAGATTTTTGATTTCCCTCAGACGGAGACCGTGCCCGGCCGAACTCTTGGACCGGGGCTTAATCTAAGAAAGACCCTTCTTCGGGCGTGGCCGCGACCCGACGACTTGCCGCCGTCATGTTCACCGACACGGTCGGTTACACCGCCTCCACGCAAGCGGACGAGGGCCGGGCGCTGGACCTGCTCCGCCAGCAGACGGACCTGATTCGCCCCCTCCTTGCGGTTCACCAGGGCCGAGAGATCAAATCAACGGGGGACGGCTTCTTGGTTGAGTTCGACAGCGCACTCAAGGCGACCCAATGTGCGTTGAGCATCCAGCGTCGGATCTATGAACGGAACGCGGAGGGGGGTCTCGCGCCGATTCAGATCCGCATCGGCATCCACTTGGGAGATGTCGTACAGAGCGGTGCGGACATCCTCGGAGACGCGGTGAACATCGCCGCGCGTATCGAATCGGCGGCCGACCCCGGGGGTGTTTGCGTGTCGGGCGCAGTCCATGAACAGGTCCGGAACAAGATTCCGGACCGGCTCGAGAAGCTCCCGCCGACCGCGCTCAAGGGGTTACAGCTCCCTATGGAGATTTACAAGGTCGTGTTGCCCTGGGCCGTCCGCGAACCCTCCACCGCGCCTTCCGGACCGGCCGGAATCGCCATCCTACCCTTCACCAACATTAGCCCCGATCCGAAGGATGAGTATTTCGCGGACGGTCTTACGGAGGAACTGATTACGGTGCTTTCCCAGCTCCGAGACCTTCGGGTCATTTCTCGTACTTCGGTTATGCTGTACAAGGCCACTCCCAAGTCGGTCTCCCAGATCGGGGCGGAGCTGGGCGTCGTTTCGATCCTTGAAGGGAGCGTTCGAAAGGCCGGGAGTCGGCTCAGGGTTACCGCACAGCTGATTGACGCCCGCTCTGACCGACATCTCTGGGCCGAGACGTACGACCGGGAGCTCGATGACGTGTTTGCGGTTCAGGCCGAGATCGCCAGGCAGGTGGCGGAGGCCCTCAAGATCGAACTGCGACCGGCGGAGGAGGCCCGTCTCAAGACGAGACATACCGTTCGGTCGGACTCCTACCTTGCCTACCTGAAAGGGCGGACCCTGTTCCACCGCTTCTCTGAGACCTCGCAAGGGTTAGCCAGGGAACAATTCGAGCTCGCAATCTCCCTCGATCCCAACAACGCGGCCGCTTATGCCGGCTTGGCCGATGCGACAGAGCGTACCGAGCCCGAAGATCTCGGCGTGTCGCGCGGAGAATGGCTCGCCACCATACAGCAATCTGTCGCACGGGCTCTCGAACTCGACCCGGACCTTCCCGAGGCCCTATCCTCCCTAGGGGAGCAGGTCCACCATGCCAATTTCGAATATGAGGCGGCGGCGAAAGACTTCGAACGCGCCTTGGCGCTCAACCCGAGCTATTCCCCAGCGCATCACTGGTACGCCGAAGTATTGGAAGACCTGGGCCGCATCGATGAGGCCCTCGCGCAGTGGGCGCTGGCTGAGGAAGCCGACCCCCTCGCAACCTATCACCTCGAGCACTTCGTCCAGTTGCTCATCTGGCTCGGTCGGCTCGATGAAGCGCGGGGCAAGCTTCAGAAGTTGCACGACTTGGAACCGGACAATCGGAGTTACTTGTTCTGGCACGCCCGGTACCTCCTGTCCCGGTCCGACCTCGAGGGTGCTCTCAAGGAACTACAGCAGTACGAGGACACAATTGCAGCACCTAGATTCAGGCCGTTCTTACGGGCGGTGCGCCTCACGTTGGCCGGGGAGGGAGAGCAGGCGAGGGACATTTTGCGGCGAGAAGAAACACTGCCCGAATCCTCCGGTAGCCGGTGGGGCTTCGTCTGGGCGTATTGCGAGCTTGGTGACCTGGATGCGTGTTTCCGTTGGGTAAACAAGATTATCGACGATCGTGCCTTCTTCAATACTGGCGTGACACCCCGTGGGCTCCGGTTGGATCCTCGGCTCGAGCCGATCCGACGCGATCAGAGGTTCCAGGCAGTTCTCAAGAAGATGAAACTCACCTGACGTCATTGCGTTTGGAAAGTGTCGGAGGGGGTATGCGAACCCCCTCGAGGTTCAAATCCTCGCAAATTTCGTGCGTTTCAGCGCCCGGCCACTCCCGACGCCAAACGCACCCCTTGCACAACCCCGTCGTTAGAAATCGGTCCGATTAGTTGGATGGGCTCCTACGTTCACAGACCCTGCAAGATTGCCTCACCCATCCGATCGAATGGGGACCGACCCACCGATTCTAAGGCAGGAAATGGCCGGCGGGTGATGGCAGGTTCATGAATTTCGGATTCCCTGCGCGTCGGCTTCGGCCCGAAGATTCTATTCGGCGATTACCCTCGATGGATTCATGGTCGAATGGCTCTGGGCGAGAATGGGAGTGAAGGGCACCCTAGTTCATAGGCACCGCCTCCTGCTCTTGCGGCGCCGGAAGGACCTAGACATATGGCCCGGCTTGTGGGACCTTCCAGGG
>JBARJD010000104.1:0-4163 GCA_049800095.1 Thermoplasmata archaeon
CCCAACAACTCCTCCGAGACACCCGCGGTCGGCCGGCGGTGCCCACCGCCGGCACGCCCGACCAGCGGGCCCTCTTCGGGCTCCTGCTCGGTCGGATCTTGGCCGACCAAGGCCGGTGGGACGAGGCCGACCATACGATGCAGGAGACGTTGCCCAGTATCGAGGCGGCCCACGACCCGATGCTCAAGGTCTACGGTCTCCGACTGCGGGGGGAGATCCTGTTCTACCGGGCCGAGTACGGCGAGGCGCTCAGCCATCAGCAGGAAGCGCTCTCGGCCGCCGAGGCGACCGGAAATGCGCATGAGGTGGCGATCCAACGCGTGCGCCTCGCCAACGTGCTCTCGATGACACCGGGCCGCGAGGTGGAGGCCCTTGCCCTCTACCACGAGGCCGGCGAAACCCTCCGGGACCTCGGGGATAACGCCGAGGCGGCCTACGCGTACCTCTGTCACGGAGTGGTCTTGAGCCAACACGGGGAGGTGGACCAGGGGCTCGAAGAGCTCGTCATCGCCGCGGAGCTGGCGGACCGGGCGCACGACCTGCGCCGCTTGGGCTGGGCGCATTTCAACATCGCCGACCTCGAACGTCTTCGACAACGTCTGCCCGAGGCCGAGCGGCACAACCAGACGGCCCGCGAGCTGCTCGAGGGCATCGGGGACCGGTTCGGCCTCGGCCAGACGTATCTCAATGAGGGCAAGCTGCATCTCCTCGCCGGGGAGCTTGACCTCGCCACCCAGGCGCTCGAGCAGGCCGCCCAACTGTTCCGGGAGGAGCGTCTTCCCGGCGATGAGGTGGAGGTCGTGATGCGCCTCGCCGAGATCGACCTCGCCCGGGGCGAGCTCGGGCCGGCCCGGGAGAAGATCCGTGACCTCGACCGCCGTTCGCTCTCGCGGTTACGGCCGGACCTGCTCGAAGACTACCGGGGTCTGGAACGGAAGGTCGTGGAGCGGGAGGGGGAACGTGAGCCCCCGACCGCGTAGGACCGGTGCGGCGTCGTTGCCCCCGGGGACGCGCGAACTCCTTCTCCATGCCCTCCGAGAGGATCGATGGAGGGACGATCTCACGACGCAGGCTATTTTGCCGCAGCGCCTCCCGGCGAGCGCCCAGGCGATCGCGCAAGGGTATGGAGTGCTCTCGGGGCTGGGCGCGGTGCGGGAGCTCGTCCGACTTGGAGGTCTTCAGAGCTCGTCCCGTCTCGTGGACGGCGCGGAGGTGCGCCCGGGGACGGTCGTCCTCGAGATTTCGGGTGACATTCGTCGCATTTTCGCCGTCGAGCGCACGGCACTCAACCTGTTGATGCACCTGTCCGGGGTGGCCACCGAGACCGCGCGGATCGTCCGACGCGCCCACCGGAGCCGACCCGGATTCCGGATTCGGGCGACCCGGAAAACGCTCCCCGGACTTCGAGATCTGGAGAAGGCCGCCGTGGTGCACGGCGGGGGAGAACCCAATCGGAGAGACCTCTCCGACGCCGTGCTGATCAAGAGCAACCATCTCGCGCTGGTACCGTTGGACGTCGCCGTCCGTCGCGCGCGGGCCCACTCTCGTTCTCCGGACCGACTTCAAGTGGAGGTCCGGTCGCTCGAGGAGTCCCTCACGGCCGTCGCCGCGGGCGCGCCTCGCCTCTTGATAGACAATCGGCCTCCGGCCACGGTGGCCCGGATCGTGCGCAGGATCCGGGGGACGCCGGGCGGCGCCACGGTCGAGGTGGAGGTGTCCGGAGGCGTGGGCCCACGGAACGTAGCCGCCTACGCCCGGACCGGCGCCGACGCCGCCAGCCTCGGCCGTCTGACCCATTCTGCCCCGGCCCTACCGTTCCATCTGGTCCTCGGCCCGAGAGGGCGGGGCGCAGCGCGATAGCGCCTCCGTCACACTCCGCTTAAGAGCCGTCTCGTCGTCCTCGACCCGAGGGGAGGGACATGTCGCTCGAGGACGAGATTCACCGGCTCAAGGAGGAGCGCCAGGCGGTCCTGCTCGCCCACAACTACCAGCTGCCCGACGTCCAGGAGGTCGCCGACTTCGTCGGGGACTCCCTCTACCTGTCCCGGAAGGCCGCCGAGACCGACCGGCCCGTGATCCTGTTCGCCGGCGTCCAGTTCATGGCCGAGACCGCCAAGATCCTGAACCCGGCCAAGACCGTCCTGTTGCCGGACCTGAAGGCGGGCTGCGGCCTCGCCGATTCGATCACAGCGGACCAGCTCCGGACCTGGAAGGCGGACCACCCCGGCGCCGTCGTGGTGTCCTACATCAACACGTCGGCGGACGTCAAGGCCGAATCCGATTACATCTGCACGAGCTCGAACGCGATCAAAACCGTGAACGCGCTTCCTCCGGAACAAGAGATCCTGTTCCTTCCCGACATGTTCCTCGGCGATTACGTACGCCGGAAGACCGGCCGCAAGATGCACCTGTGGGCCGGGGATTGTCCGGTGCACGCCAAGATGCGACCCGAGGAGATCGACCGGGCGCGCCTCGCCCATCCCGGCGCGCCCGTCATCGCCCACCCCGAGTGCGGATGCGCCAGCGCCGCCCTCAACAGTGTGGATCGGGTGCTCTCTACGGATGGAATGGTCCGATTCGCCGAGGAGACGCGAGCGTCGACGGTGATCGTCGCGACGGAGGTGGGGATTCTTCACCGCATGCAGAAGCTCAACCCGTCCACGCAATTCCTTCCTCTCTCGCGCGGGGCCATCTGTCCCTACATGAAGGAGATCGACCTCACCGATGTCCGAGACTCTCTTGCCCAGATGCGGTACGTCATCGACGTGCCGGCGCCGATCGCGGCGAAGGCCCGTCAGGCCCTCGAACGCATGATCGCGGCCTAGCGCGCGTCGCTCAGATCACCGGGAGCCGGGGAATCAGGGGACCCCAGGCGTGGATGTAGTACTCGTAGGTCAGCCACAGGAGCACGCCCCCCGTGAGAAACACCGTACCGATCGCCGTCCAGGAGGGTTTCGTCGTAAGGTAGAACGCGGTGGAAAGCGGGTTCAGACGGGAGCCGAGAAGTCCCAAGGCCCCGCTCAGCAGGAAGAAGCCAATGATCGCGGGGAAGATGATCGAATACCGGGCGAAGTACCAACCCACGGCGAGCAGGATCAGGGCCGGGACCACGGCGATATGGGACCGTCGCTGGACCTGTTCCGCGGCGGCCGTCGTCGAATCCGGCGCGACAGAGCTCACCGTGCGACGATAGCGCGGCCGGACGTACACGCGTCAACGAGCCCGCGTCTCCGGTACATGAATTTCGTCGTGGACTCGCACCCGGGCCCCTTTTCCAAAACAAACGCAACGTTTTCGAAGGCGGTCGCGTACCCTTGGTGACCCTCGAGACAATGTTGAGCGGACCAGTGACGAGGCGCGCGCTGCGCTTAGGCGGGCCGATTTTCGCCGGCGCGGCGTGCCTGTCTGCCGGCCTGCTCGGTCTGGGGTGGTCGCTCGCACCGGCCCTCCTGCGCAATTTCCAAGTCGATCTCGTCCTTCTAGGCGCGGGCATCCTCGTGCTCCCCTCCGCGCTCCTCCTGCTGGCCCTGGACCGTTGGAAGAGCGCACCGACCCCTCGCGCCTCCCCGGCCCCCGTCCCGACCCGTTCGACTTCTGGATCCAGCTTGATGGCACTGCCAGCCATCGTACGCGAGGCACCGGCGGTCCCGGAGCCCCTTCCCCCGTCCGAACCGGCGGTGGTAACCCCCTTTCCGATCCCGACGGCCGCCGGAACCCCGGCGGCAGTGACGGCAGTCGCGGCCGGGCCGGCAGCGCCGGGTCCGGCCAGTTCCACGCTGCTGATTCCTTTCGCCGAGGAGCCGGCATCCCCCATCGGGCCCCCGGTCACTCCCTTTCCCGCGCAGACGGTCTCTCGCCTCGTGGATCGCATGGACGTGCTCCAGCGCGTGACGGCGACGAATCCCTCTCCGACCACCTCTCCCGCGCCGCCTTCTGACCGTGAGACCGTCGCCTCGGACCTGCTTCTCCGCCTGACGCGGATCCCGACTCCGCCCGCCGCCTCCACCACCACTTTGGTGGCCCGTCGGTGCAACGACTGCGGCGACCCGCTCGGCGCGCCGCCGCAGTTCGAACCGTGCGACGACTGCGGACGAGCGCTGTGCGAGCGCTGCTACTGGCGCACCGCCTCCGGCCCGGCGGCCCACCTCTGCACCGTGTGCCTC
>JBARJD010000105.1:0-4540 GCA_049800095.1 Thermoplasmata archaeon
GAGCCCCCCCGATCGTCGAACCTCTGGCGCCCCGGTCCACGCACGGCCCGCCCGCGAGTCGGACATTCCGGCGCTCACTGCGCTCATCGTCCGTCTCAAGCGGCTCAACGAGGAGTTCGACCCGATGCTCAAGGTCCGGGCCGATGTCGACGCGCAGGCCGCGACCGTGCTCCGGGCCGAGATCAAGAACCCGAAGTCGCTCGTGCTCGTCGCCGAGGGCACCGGGGCCGACAAGGACAAGGTCATCGGGGTCGTTCGGGCGGCGATCCGCGAGCGGACGTTCTACACGCCGGAAACCGAGGGCGTCATTCTCGACATCTATTTGCTTCCGCTCTATCGCCGACACGGCGACGGCCGGTACCTGGTCGAGCACACGATCGCGCAATTGAAGGAGCGCGGCGCCGGGATCGTGACCGTCGAATTCCCCGCGCAGAACGAGATCGCCGGTCGGTTCTACGCCAAGTGCGGTTTCCGGCCGATCACGGCGCATCACGCTCGATTCGCCTAGCGAGGGCCGACCGCGGTGCCTACCGCCGCGCCGTACAGCTTAAGCAGGACTTTCCCCGTGATTCCTCCACCGAATGGCCATTCTCATCCCTCCCTCGGATGATTTCCTCGTCGACCTGTTCATTCTCCTGACCTGCGCCATCGCCGCGGGCGAGGTCGCGAGTCGGCTCGGCCTGGTCCCCTTGGTCGGTCAGCTGCTGGTCGGCGTCGTCCTCGGGCCGACGCTCCTCGGCTCGTACATCGGCCTGGGTTCGACCACGCTCCCGGCCGAGCTCGCCGGGATCCAGTTCCTCGCGACGTTCTTCATCATGTTCATGGCCGGACTCCACGTCGATCCCGACGAGATCGCCCGGATGTCGGCCAAGAACGCCCTCGTGGGCGTGGCGATCTTCGCGATCCCGTTCGGGGTCGGTGCCGGGGTGGTGGCGCGGGTCGAGCCGAGCCTCTTGCCCACGACCGACCTGTTCGTTGCCCTCACGCTCTCGATCACCGCGCTCCCGGTGATGGGCATCATGGTGTCGGAGTTCGGGCTCACCGGGAAGCGACTCGGGAACTTCGTCATGGGTACGGCGCTCGTCAACGAGCTCACCGCCGTGACCGTCTTTGCGATTCTCCTCCAGCTCACCCTCTCCGGCCGTTCGGACTTCTACGCGGTGTCCGTCGCGATCCTCTCCGTGGGCGCCTTCCTCGTCGTCGTCCTGGGGATCAGCCGGGTCGTCAAGTTCGTTCGGGCGAGCGCCTGGTGGCAGGCCAAACCCAACCGCGGCGCCACGATCTGGCATTCCCGGGAGGCCGGGTTCGCGATCCTGATGGCGATGGCGCTCGGCGCGGCGCTCTACTCGCAGTTGCTGGGGCTGACGTTCCTGGTAGGGGCCTTCTACGCCGGTCTGCTCATCACACAGGCGATCGGGGGGAACACGGCGCCGCGGACCTTCGTGTCCACCTTCAGCGCCGCCGGCCTTCTGATCGCCCAGCCTACCGAGGCGCCCGACCGATATCGGTCGTTCGACGCCGTCTTCAGCGGGATGGCCTGGATGTTCTTCGTGCCCCTTTTCTTCGCCCTCGTCGGCATCGAGATGGACCTGAGGGACCTGCGGGGGCTCGTCGCCTTCGGCGCCTTCGTCGTCCTGCTGGCGATGGCCATCGCCACGAAGCTCGGAGCGGGCGCCGGCCTCGCCCGGGTGCTGGGCATGTCGGCGCCGGATTCCGTCGCCGCGGGGTTTCTGCTCAGCAGTCGAGGGGCCGTCGAGCTCGCCATGGCGGTCCTGCTGCTCGCGGACCGGGTCTTCAGCACCGCGCTGTTTACGACCGTCGCGTTGGTGGGCCTGATCACGACCCTCATTTCGCCTCTGGGGGCGCTTTGGGCCTGGCGGAGCACTCCCGCGAGCCGGGCCGAGCTCGAGGACCGCATGCCGTCCCTCCGACAGGGCCGGCCGCTTCGGCTCAACCCGACGATCGGTGGGCCGCCGGCGCCGCCCACGGACCGCCCCCTGGCCCTGCGCCGCCCTCCCAGCTCCCCTCCCGGGCCCGGAGCCCCACCTCCCGCGTAGCCTCCGCGAACCCTATGTAGGGGGATTGGGTCGAACGCGGCGTCATGCCGCGCGCATCCAGAAACGAGCCCGCTTCGTCGTCCGCTCCCGCGGAGCCCCGGTACCTGCGCCGGGGAAAGGTCAAGGAAATCTACGAGATCTCGCCCACCGAGCTCGAGTTCCGCTTTACCAACGACATCTCGGTCTTCGACAAGCACATTCCCAGCGAGATCCCATGCAAGGGAGAGACGCTCGCCCGGACCGCGGCCTTCTGGTTCGAGCTCTGCGCGCGCCGGGGCATCCCGCACCATTTCCTGCGGCTCTCCTCGCCGACCTCGATGCGGGTACGTCGTGTCCAGGTCGTGCCCAAGCCACGGACTCTCGGCCCCCGGCCAAAAAATTATCTCGTCCCGCTCGAGGTGATCGTCCGGTACTACGTCGCGGGGTCGATCTGGGACCGGATCAAGGCCGGTGCGGTCCGGCCGGAGGACCTCGGCTTCCCCCGCGCCAAACCGGTCGAGTACGGCGCGAAGCTCCCGACGCCGTTCTTCGAACTCACGACGAAGCTCGAGCCAGTCGACCGGTTGCTCCCGACGGCGGAGGCGCTGGAGCTCGCCGCGATCGACCGGCACCAGCTGGACGAGATTCGGGAGATCTGCTGCAAGATCGATGAAGGGATCTCCGAAGAGATCGAGCCGCGAGGACTCCTCCATGTCGATGGAAAGAAGGAGTTCGCGATCGATGCCGAGGGCCGTCTCATGGTCGTCGACACGTTCGGCACCGCAGACGAGGACCGGTTCTGGGACAAGGGGGCCTACGAGCGCGGCCGGACCGTCGATTTCTCGAAGGAGTTCGTGCGCCAGCACTATCGGACCATCGGGTACTACGACCAGCTCACGGAGGCCCGGGACGCCCGGCGCGAGGAGCCTCCGATCCCGCCGTTGCCCCCGCTCCTCGTCGACGAGGTGAGCCGCCTCTATACCACCGTCTTCCAGCGGCTCACGGGGGTCCCCTTCACCCCCCTGAGCGCCCCTTCGAAACCGTCCTAGACGGGGGCACCTTCCAGCGTTTCACGACCCCTCCATAGGGGTTATCCCACCGCTCCCGCTGCTGGCACCGTGTCCGCCAAAGCCCATCCCCGCAGCGCCGAGGCCGACGAGCCCGGCGTCGCCAAAGAACCGCCCGCCGTCGCGCTCGAGGACCTGCCCGGAGTCGGGGGAGCGATTGCCGACAAGCTTCGCGAGGCCGGCTACACCGACCTGATGGAACTCGCCGTTGCGTCCCCGAGCGACGTGGCCGAGGCGGCCGAGATCGGTACCGCGACGGCCCAGAAGATCATCGCCGAGGCGCGGCGCCAGGCCGACGTCGGCGGCTTCGAGAGCGGGGTGACCCTCCTCGAGCGGCGTCGGGTGTTGGGCCGCGTCACGACCGGCGCGAAGTCGCTCGACGACCTGCTCGGGGGCGGGGTCGAGACCCAAGCCATCACCGAATTCTCTGGCGAGTTCGGCACGGGCAAGACGCAGATCGCGCACCAGATTGCCGTGAACATCCAGCAGCCCGTCGACCAGGGCGGGCTCTCCTCCGAAACCGTCTACATCGATACCGAGTCCACGTTCCGACCCGAACGGATCGTCGACATGGCCAAGGCCGTCGGACTCGACCCGACGGAAGCGCTCAGCAAGATCCACATCGCCCGCGCCTTCAACTCCAACCATCAGATGCTCCTCGTCGCCAAGGCGCAGGAGCTCGCCCGGGAGCGGCCGATCCGCCTCATCGTCGTCGACTCCCTCACCGCGCACTTCCGCAGCGAGTACATGGGCCGCGGCGAGCTCGCCCCGCGCCAGCAGCAGCTCAACCGGCACCTCCACGAACTCCTCCGATTCGGCACGATGTACAACGCGGCGATCGTGCTTACGAACCAGGTCTCTTCGCGGCCCGACGTCCTGTTCGGCGACCCGACCCGCCCGATCGGGGGGAACATCGTCGCCCACGCGGCGACCTACCGGATCTATCTCCGGAAGTCCAAGCCGCCGAAGCGGATCGCCCGGCTGATCGACTCTCCCAACCTTCCCGAAGGCGAAGCCGTCTTCTCGCTCACCGGCGAGGGGATCCGCGAGTAGCGGCCACGGGCGCGCGTCCGACCCGTCGGACGGCGGTCGCCTTCACGTACAGCCAGACCCGCGCGCCGGGCGCGAGTCCGAGCTGGCGCACAGGCTCTTCCGTGACGGCGACGCGGAGACGGGTCGAGCCCGTCCGGACCACGAGGGTCCGCCCGAGCGCGTCGGGGCCCGGCCGGATCGATTCCACCGTGGCCCGCAGCACGTTGCGTGCGCTCGAAGGAAACTTCCCCCGCGCGACGAGGATGGATTCCGGGTCGAGCAGGATCGACACCGACTCTCCCTCCTCCGCGGGAAACGCCACCCGCAGTCGCACGCCGCTGCCGAGCGTAACCTCCGGCGCCGGCGTCCGGCGGTACATGCCGCGCAGGAGATTCGGGCGGGAGG
>JBARJD010000106.1:0-5936 GCA_049800095.1 Thermoplasmata archaeon
GCCTTCCTTTGTTCGCTCGATCGGCGGGAGGTGATTGCGGAGGTACTCGACTCGCCCGTGCTGATGGTTCTCCGTCTGAGGGGTGAAGAGCCGCCACGGCTCGCCGGCTCTCGACCCGAGCCGTCGATAGGCGTAGAGCACGACGAGTCCGCCTCGCTTCGCGGCTTCCAGATGCTCGTGAAGTTGGTCGGTCATCCGACCGCTGGCCGACGAGAAGCGGATCACCTCGTCCGCCGACGCCTTCGCCTCGATCGGGAAGGCGAACCCAGCCCGCATGGCCACGAGATCAAATCCGTGGGAGCCGGCCGCTCGCACAACCAGAAACGGTCCACGCTCGAGCCGGTCCAGAGTGCGCCGCGCTTCCGGCGCCAAGTACCTCGCATAGTGGCGGAGCGCCGTCCGCTCCCCCTCGAGGAGGGACCGCAGTTCCCGTTCATACTGGGACGCGGCGACGACCACGCGGTGCGCACGGTGACGAAACTAAATAGGTTGGGCTTTGCTCGCGAACGGAGCACGTGGCGACCCCGGGTACCCTCGAGTTGACCAGTGAGGAACGGGCGATCGCACGCTCACTGCTCGGGGTACTGGACGAGGTCGACCGGGTCGCTGTCCGTCGTGCCGGGGCGGGCCCCCCGCGGTTTCGCTCCTCGGAACTACGACGCCGCCTGCTGAAGGATCGCGTGTTTGGGGACCCGTCACGTCTCTTGGGTCGGCTCAAGCGTCGCGGTCTGCTCGAGGAGGGCGTGGGGGGGCCCATGGACCGCGTGTACTCAGTCCCCTTTCCCGTGGAACTCCGGGAGATGCTCATCACCGAACTGCAGCCGCCGGAAGTGTCCGAGCCCGGCGGATTCCACCCGGTGCCCGACGAGCGAAGCGAGATCCGGTCCATGGACTCGGACTTCCTGAGCCATCTGCAGGACCTCCTTCGCCATCGACTGGACGAGACCGTCGCCTTTGGTCGCGGATTCTCCGCGGCGAAGCTGGCGACCTATCTCCGCGACCTGTTCGGCGAGGCGCTCTATCTCGATATTCTGATCTCGATGTTGCAACAGTACGCGCTCGCCGACGTCCCGCTGTTGGCGCCCACCGGCCGTTCGACCGGGAGCAGCGGTTTCCATCTCGCCTTCTTCGGTCCGCCGGGCACGGGCAAGACGTTCGCCATCGATGACATGGTCCGTGGGAATCCCCGGTCGGCGGTTCCGGCGCACGGCCTGCCCGGTCGAAATCGATACTGCGGGGGCATCACCCCGGCCCAATTCCTTCGCGTGGGGGCGTACTACTCCGGACGGACATTCAATTTCATCGTGCCGGAGTTCAATGACTGGTTCAAGTATCGCGGGATGGTCGAACCGCTCAAACTCGTCATGGAGCAGAGGGAGGTGAAGTGGGAAACCACCCTCGGAACGGTAGGCCCGTATACGTTCCACTCGTTCTTCTCCGTCAACTACAACGTGCGGACGGCCGGCGCTTCGGACTACTGGACCACGATCGCCGACCCCAACTTCGCGGCGCTGGAGGACCGGATGTTGCTGCGGTTCCACCAGATGACGCGGGACCGGTTCCGCGCCGTCGAAGGGAGTGCCGAACGTCTGGAACTCGGGGAGATCGACTTCTCGCTCGCCGAGAAAATCCGGGACCACCTGACGCTCATCTACGCGGCCCAGACCGGCCATCCGCTCGTCGCGGGCCGGTTCAAGACGAAGCCGGTCCGCCTCGACCCGGGACTGTACCGCCAGCTTCGTCAAGTGTCGGAAGCCGCCCTGGCCGGCCGGAACTACCCTCGTTTCTCGCCGCGCTTGAAATCACGAGCCGTGAAGTTGGCGGCGGCCGCGTCCATCGTGGGCTACTTCCGACACGAACGGGACGCTACCCTATCGGTAGGGGCCGAGGAGACCGAGCTCGCCCGGTCCTTTTACGAGGAGGAGATCCGTGTCCGCGAAGGACGACGAGGGATCGCCCGGTAAACCACGGGGCCGCGAGGCGCGACTGAAGTACCGACTTCCCCCCGGGGACCTGGTCCGCTCCGTCGCCCGCCGCCAGTTGGGCCGGATGGGCCTGGCCGCCCGCTCGCAAGCCGGACTTCGTCGCGCGCTGCTCCCATCGCTGGCCGCCCAGGACCCCCTGTTCGTGCTGGGCGGCTGGCGCCTCCGCAAGTTCTTGCTCGACTCCGCCGGCGTCCGCGTGGATGTCCGCTACGCCGAGCGTCCGACGCGGCGACCGCTGCAGCGGTGTCCCGTCTGCTGGTCGGCGGTCCGACCGATCCGCAACCGAACCCTCGAGGGGGACCGGGTGACCCTCGGGTATCGCTGCACGCACTGCACGTACTGGACGCACCTCCGCCGGCGCGTGCCGGTGCGGTATCGTTTCGTCCGAGTCGGGATCGACGGAGAGCCGCTCGACCCGATGGACTGAGCTCGACGGCGCGAGGGCTAAGAGGGCGAGCGGGGTGGCTGCGGGGATGCAACCTCCGCCGGAGCCCTCTCGGCTCGATCGGGTCCGGTTTCCGATCCGCACACCGCGGCTCCTACTGCGTCTGCCTCGACGGGCGGATGTGCCGGCCCTCGTCCCCCTCGTGTCGGACTGGCGAATCGCACGAATGACGCGCATCCCCCACCCCTACCGCGCGCGCGAAGGGTTCGAGTTCATCCGGGCCAGCCGACGGCACGTCCGAAAGGGCGACACCCTGCCGCTGGTCGTGACGGACGCGAACGACGGGCGCCTTCTCGGGGGCACCGGTCTCCATGCGCTCGATTGGGCCGACCGGCGTGGCGAGCTGGGGTACTGGATCGCGCCCAAGGATTGGGGTCGGGGCCTCGCTCCGGAGGCCGCCTATGCGGTGTGCCGGCTCGGGTTCGCGACCCTCCGGTTGCACCGGATCCAAGCGACCGTCCTCGCCGTCAACCCTCGGTCGGCCCGGGTGCTCCGGAAGGTCGGATTCCGGCTCGAAGGGCGGGAGCGCGAGCATCATCGCGACGGTCGCCGATGGGTGGACGTTCTCCGCTTCGGCCTGCTCGCGGACGAGCTCCGTCCGCCGCGGGCCTGACCGGTTCAGAGGTTGCTCAGCATCACGCGCGACGAGTTCGCGTCGACGAGCACGACCATCTGCTGGCCCTTGTGATCCATGGCGAAGTACCAGATCGGCACGTGGACGAGCTCCGGGTCCCCGACCTCGACCTGTGTCTGAATTCCGTTGACCATCCGGTGCTTCTTGTGCGCGGCGTCCGACTGCACCTGCGTCACGTAGGCCCGTGCGGCCTGTTGGGCAGCGTCCTCGCCGAGGTCCCCGTTCAGGACCGCGAGGCCGCCGGGCAGGCTGTCCTTGTTGTACAGCTGCCGCGTATCGAGGTTGAACTGGTAGTTTTTCGGCTGGTACTGGGCGTACCCCTTCACCGCGACGATCGGGAACTGGTAGCTGCCGGTGACCTGGTCTTGGCGCGTCGAGTTGACCCCCGGTGCGCCGACATAGGTCGACCCGCCCCGACCGCCGAACATGTTGCCCACGAGGCTCCCGATCGCAGCGCTTCCGACCGTCGCGGCGCCGGCGGTGACCATGTCCTGGTAGGTGTAATTCGTCGTCGCCGAGCTGGGGACGATCCAGTACGGGACGAGCTGGAGTTTCTGCTGGGTCACCTTCGAGTCTTCGAACCGCCGGCCATGGAACATGCCGGTGTTCATGATCGACTTCACGATCTTGAGCGCGGCCTCGGGGTCGTTCAGCTGCGGCAGGAGCATGGTGTGCCGGTTGACGGCCTTCCAGCCGGTGCCGGCCAGGGAGACCGTTCCCCCGCAGTACTTGCAGGTGATCACGGAATCGCCGAATTCGGGCTGGAGCGGCGCGCCGCAGGAGGGGCACTTGAGGTCCTTCGGGGGAGTGGGCGGAGCCGAGGGGACCGAGGGGGGAGCGGCGGCCGGAGGAGGAGGCGGCGGAGGAGGTGGCGCGCCGAAGCCGGGGCTCCCAGGGTATCCGTACGGGGCGCCCGGCGAAGGCGGCCCGGCGGGCATTCCGGAAAGCTGGGCTCCGCAGCCGTAGCAGAAGCGCGCGTTGTCTGGCAGGGGCGTTCCGCAACGGGGGCACTGCATCTTTCTTTCCTCCGTCTATCCGATCCGCTCGACCCACGTGAGCGTTCCCTAGGTCATCGCGGTGCCGCAATTGGGGCAGAACTTCGTGCCGACCGGGACCGGGGTCTGGCACTTCGGGCAGGGCTTCGTCGCCGCAGAGGCTGGCGCCGGAGCGGCGGTGCCGCAGTTGGGGCAGAACTTGGAGCCCGCCGGAATGGGCGTGTTGCACTTGGGGCATGGCGTCGACGGTCCGGCGGGGGCAGCGGCCGCCGGTGCCATCGTGTAGCCACAGCTGGGGCAGAACCGGCTGCCGGCCGGAACCAATTGTCCGCACTTCGGGCACGGGAACGAGCCCGCCCCCGCATTCATGCCGGGGCCCATCGAGCCCATCATCGCCCCGCCCATACCCATGCCGGCGCCGAAGCCCACGCCGGCGCCGACCAGAGTACCCGCACTTCCGCCCGGGTTCGCGGCGGCCGTTGTGAGGGCCTGGCCCGCCTGGTACTGCATGTAGTTCACGCCGAGGACGCCCATCGAGGACCGGAGGTCGATCGACTTCTGGACCTCCTCGGGCAGGTTGATGGAGAGTCCCTGGATCTGCTGGAGTTGTACGCCGAGCACGTCGAAGTGCTGCGGCGCGGCGCCGAGCACGGCCTGCTCGATGGTCATCAGTTGGGAGGCCAAGTCCGTGACGCGGACCCCCTGTTCCTTCATGTGACCCAGGGTGTCGTAGACGAGCAGGACCATCTGGTCCTTCAGTCGACTGTCGACGTCCCCTTGGCTCGTGGCACCAAAGGTGCCGACGAACTGGTTGATGAAGAGGTCCGGTTTCGAGATCTTCCAACGGTAGTCGCCGAAGACGCGCAACTGGACGAGGCCAAAGTCCGGGTCCCGGAAGACATACGGCTCGGCGCTCCCGAACTTGCCATCGAAGATCCGGCGCTGGAGGTAATAGACCTCGGCTTCCTGTCGCACACCCGAGAGGGCCTGGATCACGTTCCCGATGATGCCCACGCTGAGCGACGTGAGGCCGTACCGTCCCGGAGTGTCGATGTAGGCGAGCGCCTTGCCGTCTCGATAGAACACCGCGATCTCGTCCTCGCGCACGACGATGTTGTCGCCGTAACGGATGTTGCGCGGAACGCGCCACATGACGTTCCCGCCCTTGTAGATGTCCTCCCACGCCACCGTGGTGGCGCCGAACAGGCTGCCGCCTTTCGCCGGTACTGGTGCGTTGCCAACCATCGGACTTCGTTGCTCCTACTGGACCATGATCCCTTCCACGGCGCGCACGCGCACCGAGAAGGCGTTCTGCAAGACCTGAACCTCGCTCCGAAGAGCCTGGATGGACGTCCGGAGCGCGTCCACGTCGCCCTTCGCGGCGGCCGCCTGGATGGGCGCTGCCGAAGCGGCGAGCTGGTCCGACGCCTGGACGAACCCGTAGTCGTACTCGTAGAGCTGGTCGAGGCGGGACTGCTGGAAGCGGACGTTCGCCGAAATGCCGGAGTACCCCTGTTCGGCGTGACGGATCCGGCCCGCCAGGACTTGGAGGTCGGACAGGATGGTCGCGAGGTCGGTGAGGCCCGCATACTGGTTCATCCGGGACATCGTCGCGCGGGTATCCTGCAAGCTGGCCAGGACGCGGTCCACCTGGTTCGCGACTTGAATCCGGAGCTGGCTGTCGGCGGCCCGGATGTCCTCCATTTGACGGTACCCGCGGAAACCGGGCACCATCAACTGGAGTCGCTTCAGCGCGCCCCGATCGGAGTCTACGGTCTGACGAATATCGACAGGGGGGGGCGTTCCTGATGGGGCAGCGCTCGGAGCCGACGGCGCCGTCATCGATGCGCCGCAGGCCGGGCAGAAGCGGGTTCCCG
>JBARJD010000107.1:0-4517 GCA_049800095.1 Thermoplasmata archaeon
CCGGGGACCTTAAAGCGCCCGGGGGTACGGCGCGACGCTCAACGGAGCATTTCTTCTCTCGCCGAACCTATTTATCGCATCACCGGCTCGCACTCGCCGGATCAATGGAACCGTCCCGAGAGTCCCCCCCTCGAGGCGCTCTGGGTGCGTCCGCGTTCGAGGAGACCCGGCGACTCATTCGCGAGGCCGAACGCTTCGAGGCCGCCCATGAAGCGGACCGGCAACTCGAATCGCTCAAGCGATTCCTCGCGCACGTCGAGGAGCACCGGAAGGAGCTCGACGAGGGCTCGGCCGAGGTCGCTCACGACCTCGATCGTGCCGCGATGGCTTTTCACCGACGATCGCAAGCCGAGCTCGCCCTCCGCGCCGTCGAGGTCGGTCTTTCCCTTTCGCCCGGATCCTCGGAGCTTCTCCATCACAAGGCCCTCGTCCTCCTCGCCCTGAATCGGCAGATTGACCAGGCGGTACTCCTGCTCGACAAATCCCTCGAAGCGAACCCCCACGACAAACGCGCCTGGGCCACGAAGGGCGATGCACTGAAGGTGCTCGGTAGAAACGCCGAGGCGGCGGAGGCCTATCTGGCGGCCCAACGCCTCGACGCTGCGTCGAGCCAGTACGTGGACCGGGCGCTGAAGCTCGACCCCAAGCACCCGGTGGCGTTGCGGATGAAACTTCAGCTCGCGCGCTCCGGAGGCGGAGAGCTACAGGCGCTCGAAGCGGCGGATGCCCTGCTCGCGGCCAATCCGGAGGACCCAGAGCTCCTATTGGAGAAGGCTCGGCTGCTTGCCACCCTCGGTCAGCTCCAGCCGGCTCTCGAGACACTCCAGCCCGTCGCGGCCGTCCGACCGGATGATCCTCACGTCCGGTTCCTCAAGGCGCGGCTCCTGTTCGCCATGGGTCGGCTCGAAGAGGCGGTCCCGCTTTACAAGGGCCTCGTCGAGGGAAAGGACCTCCTCGACTCCGTGGCACTGGCAGAGATTGCGACCGACCTAGAGAAGAACGGACAGGAACCCGACCTTCTCCTGGCGGCCCGTCAACGACTCCGGGAGTTGGACCCGCGGAACCTGGCGAATCTCCAAGCGCTTCGAACGGTCGCCGTCGCGCGGAATCGAAACGACCTCGCCATCGACGCGGCTCGTGCCATTCTCGAAGCGTCTCCGCACAACCTCGACGCCCAGCGGTCCCTCCTCGACCTCCTGCTCGCGGCCGGACCCTTCGAGGAGGCCCTGCCGACGGGGCGAGAGGTGCTGGCCGACCATCCAACGGAGGTGTCGGAGCTGAAGCGGGTCCTGCACGCGGCCCAAGCCGCGTCCCGGCCAGAGGTCGTGCGCGAGTTCGCGGAGGCGATCCTCCAGACCGAGCCCACCGATCCGGAGACACAGGCCGCGCTCGCCGCGGCGCTCGCCCAATCCGGCGAGAAGGAAGCGGCGCTCACGATCTATGCGCAGCTGAACGCGAAGGAACCGAACGAGACCCGGTATCTCCTCGAGCGAAAGCAGATTCTGGTCGACCTGAACCGGGCCGCCGACCTCGTACCCGTGGTAGACGCGCTGTTCCGACTCGACCCGACTCGCTATGACGTCGCCCTGGAGCGGGGAAACCTGTACCTGAGCGCGGCCTACGAACTCGCGGACGGCTCCGCCGACCGGGAGGAAGCTGCGCGCGAGGCGATGGTCTCGTACGAGCGCGCCACGCTCGACCCAAGGCTACGATCCGCCGCGCAACTCGGCGTGGCCCGGGCGTCGCGTCTCGTGCACGACCCGCAACGGGCGATCAAGGCCTATCGGGAGTTCCTGAACGACCCCGAGTTTGGGCAGCGGGGAGACATCACGAAGGAGCTCGGCCACGTTCTTCGTGACATGGACCGCCAGAACGAGGCGCGCGAGGCCTACGAGAAGGCGGTCTCGCTCGGACTCGAGGACGCCGACCTGTTCTGGGGGCTCGTCGAGACTCTCAGCCGTCTGAACCAGGAGACCCGGGCCCTTCGGTACATCGACCTGCTCCTCCAGCGGGAGCCGGCGAACCCTACCTATCTCCGCCGGAAGGGCCAGCTGCTCTTGAAGGCCGGACGCCGGGCGGAGGGCCTCGTCGTGCTGAAAAGCGCGATCCAGGCGGCGAAGGGCGACCCTCACGCCTACTTCGAGATCGCCGAAGCGTTGCGCGCCCAGGGAACCTACGCCGACGCGATCACGTACTACGCAGACGGCTTGAAGGTCGACCCAAAGAGTCGGGTAGGCCGCCTCGGATTGGCAGAGAACTACCTCGTCGCCGGTCGGTACAGCGACGCGCTTCCGCTCGTCGACCAACTGCTCCACGAGGAGCCCAACGACCTCCGGGCCTGGAAGGTCCGGGCCGACGTACACCGAGCCCTGCGACAGGACGCAGAGGTGATCTACTCGCTCAAGGCCATCCTGCTCCTGGACCCCCGGAATGTGGAGGCGCTGACCGAGAAGTACCAGCTCCACGTCAAGAAAGAGCAACGCGCCGATGCCTACGAGACCCTGACGGACCTTCTCGCCGCAGGAGGCGTTCCGGCCGAAAGCGCGGGGACCTGGGTGGAACACGGCGATCTGGCCGCCGCCCTCGGAAAGAGCGAGGAATCCAACGCGTCCTACGAGAAGGCCCAGCAGATCGACCCGAGCCGAACCGTCGAGATCGTCACGCGGAGGGCCCGCGTGCGCTTGCAGGCGGGCCGGGCCGATCTCGCCTTAGAGATCGTGGATTCTCTACCGGCGCCCGATCCGGTGGAGAACCCCGGACGCGCAATGCCGTTCCTCCTCCTTCGGGCCCAGGTCCTGATGACCCTCGAACGGCCGGCCGATGCCCAAGCCGCCTACGAAGCGATCCGGCAGGTCGACCCGCGGTCACCGGAGGCGATCCGGGGATTGGCCCGGTGCCTCCTCGATGCCGGGAAGCCCGAGGAGGCGCGGACGTTCATCCGAAGCGTCCTGCCGCTCCAGCCGCCGCAGCCGGAGTTCTTCCTCCTGCTGTCCGAAGCCGAGGCGGCCCTCGGCTCCCTGCCGTTTGCCACCGAGGTGATCCGGCGGGGCGTCGAGGCGCTCCCCAAGTCCGGCCCGCTCTGGATACGGTTGGGAGAGCTTCACGTTCGGCAGGAGACCTGGGAAAAGGCCGCCGATGCCTACGCCCACGCGATCGCGCTCGACCGCACGGACCCGGAGCTGCTCCTCCGCGCCGGGTTCATCGCGGAGAAGCTCAGTCACGGTCACGAAGCTCTCACCCTCTACACGCACGCCGCCGAACTCGCGCCCGGGAACAAGTATGCCTGGTCGAGCCAGGGAGTCGCACTCCTCATGGTGGGACGCCCGGATGAGGCGCGCGCTAGCTTCGACCGCGCGTTGGCCCTAGATTCGGACTTCGATGCCGCGAAGGAGGGCCGAAAGGCCGCCCAGCAGCGGACCCGGGACTCGACCATCGACCGGTACGGCCGGGAGGCGCTCCTCCTCGAAGCCCGGCTGAACCGGACGGTCACCAAGAACGACCTGTTCGTCACTCTCCACGTCCCCTTCGACCACCTGGATCCGGTGCTGCAGATCCTTTCTCGTTCTCCCAAGATGGACGTCAACCGGCTGCCCGAGAAAGAGCTGCAGGACCTCGAGATCGCCTCCTATCACCTGATCCACAGCGCGCTCGCGAGCCGACCGGCCGGAATCGAGCACCGGGGTCTCACGATGGCCGACGTAGCCGTGCTCTCTCCTCCTACGTACACGCTCGGCCAGATCCAGCGTCTCTTCGGATACCTCGACGGCGTCCTCGGTATGGAACTCCGTCCGGAGAACCTCCACCTGACCGCGGATGTGGAGGAGTTGGCCCGGAAGGCCCTCCTCCTGCCGGAGGAGCAGCGGAGCCTCTTCCAGCTCGTAGAGGTGCTCCGGGTTGGCGTGTTCAAGGCGCGGGTGATCAAGGCCGTAGAAACCGCCGGCCACGCGGTCCACGCACCGCTGCCGACCCTCGACCTAGGGGCCTATACACCGGAGTTCCGGGGAGCTCCACCGTCGAACGCGAGACCCTCGGACTTCGGCTCGGGCTCCCGACGGTCGGCGGCGACGCTCGCCGAGGACCAGATACCGTTTCCCGAAGGCACTCCCCGCAAAGGAACCGGCTCGCACGCGACCCGGCCTCCCCCCCCGGCCGCCGGTCCGGCCCGGTGCGTGGGATGCGGCGGCATCGCCTCGGTGCTCCACGAGTGTGGAGCGCCGCTCTGTCATCATTGCATCGCGCAGTTCCATACGTGCCCGAAATGCGGCCAGCCCGTCACGGCGGCGAACAGCACCCCCCTCGAACCCGCGCCCCCGACCCGCCCGGCGGCAAAGGAACGTCGACTCTCGTCCATGAACCCCTTCCGATCGCTCACGGGGCGCACTGGGACGGAGGAGAGCGTCCCGGTGGAGAAGTCGCCCCGACATCCCGTCTCGGCTTCGCACGCCGGACATCCGGAGCACGGCCCGGCTCACCCGCCCACGGCCGGTGCGGCCCGCGATCCCCCCAAGCACCCGGAC
>JBARJD010000108.1:0-13727 GCA_049800095.1 Thermoplasmata archaeon
CTGGAGCGCTCCGGCGATCAGGTCCGCCATCTGCTTGACCTCCCCCGAGAAGCCCCGCGCGACATACGTGGCGCCGCTCGCGATCGCCAGCGCGATCGGGTTGATCGGGTGCTCGATGACGCCCGCGGGCGTGGACTTGGTCTTCTGGCCCATCGTCGACGTTGGCGACGCCTGACCGGTCGTCAGGCCGTAGACCTCGTTGTCCATCGTGACGTAGGTGAGCTTGACGTTCCGGCGCATCGCGTGGACAAAGTGCCCCGCCCCGATGCCGAATCCATCGCCGTCTCCGCCGGTGACGATCACGTGGAGACCGTGGTTCCCCCAGCGAATCCCTTCGGCCACCGGAAGAGAGCGCCCATGGAGCCCATGGAAACCGTACGTGTTGAGGAAATGCGGAAGGTTCGAGGAGCAGCCGATCCCGGAGACGATCACGGTCTCGTGGGGTGCGATCTTGAGCCGCTTGAGCGCCATCTCCAACGCGGCGATCACCCCGAAGTCTCCGCAGCCGGGACACCAGGTCGGCTTGATGTCGGACTTCCCGACCAGCATCGGGAGCGTGGTCGTGCCCGAGGCGGGCGCCACGCTAGTGGCCATTGCTCAGCACCTCGAGGGCCTTTTGCGTGATCTCCATAGGAGTGAACGGCTCACCGTCGTACTTTAGGAAGCGGTTCGGAAAGTCGATCCCGGTCTCCGCCCGGATCAAATGGCCCAATTGACCGGAGAAGTTGGCCTCCACGAGGAGCGTCTTCCGCGCCTGGGAGAGCAGCGGGACCAGCGTCGCGGTGGCCAACGGGTACACCTGCGGGATGCGCACCAGGTTGGTTGCCACCCCCTTCGCCTTCAGGAGGTTCGCCGCGTCCTTCGTCGCGCCCACCGTCGACCCCCAGGCCACGAACGTCAGGGGGGCATCGGCGGGGCCCTCAAGGCTGGGCGCCGGTCCGGCCGCTCGGAGGCCGTCGAGCTTCCGCATCCGCTTGTCCATCATCTTGGTGCGCTCGGCCACCCAAATGGGCACACCCGAGAGCACATCCGAAATCAAACGGCCGCGCTCATCGTGTTCGTCGGAGCCGGCCTTGAACTGAAGGCCGGGCTGACCGGGCAGCGCGCGGGGTGAGACTCCCGACTCGGTGTACGCGTAGCGCTTGTACTCCCCGCCGTTCGGCTCGACGGTGTAGAGCGACGGGATCGGCCCGGGGAACGGAATCTCCTCCCGTTCCACCGTCATGACGCTCTCCGAGAGATGGAAATCGCTCGCAATGAGGATCGGGGTCTGCCAGTCTTCGGCGAGCTGGAAGGCCTTCACGGTCGCCCGGAACGCCTCCCCGGCGTCGGACGGGGCGAGGATGGCCCGCGGGAAGTCGCCTTGACCGGCTCCGAGCATCATGTTGAGGTCGCCCTGCTCGGTCTTGGTGGGCAGCCCGGTCGAGGGACCGCTGCGTTGGGACTCTACGACAACGAGCGGAGTCTCGGTCATCCCGGCCATCCCAATCCCCTCGACCATCAAGGCGAATCCGCCGCCGCTGGTGCCGCACATCGACCGGACGCCGGCGTACGAGGCGCCGATCGCCATGTTCACGACCGCAATCTCGTCCTCGGCCTGCTTGACGACGATCCCTAACTGCTGCGCGTGCGCCGCCAGCCAATGTAGGATGGTAGAGGCCGGGGTCATCGGATACGCGGCGTAGAACTTGCATCCGGCCGCCGCGGCGCCCAATGCGATCGCCGCATTGCCGGTCATCAGGAGCTTGGGCTCACCGACGGCCTTGACCGCGTGGTCGTTGGCGCCGGAGTTCTTCTCGGCGAACTGGTATCCGTCGCCGGCGGCCCCAATGTTCCAATCGGCGATGTCGCCCTTCTTGCGACCGAAGGAATCCGCGAGCGCCTGCTGAAGGACCGGGAATGGGATGCCGGCGAGGTAGGCCGTCGCGCCCATACCGGCGGCGTTCTGCAGAATAGATTGAGTCGAGTACTTGCGCGCGATCGCGAGCGTCGGAACGGCGAGCTTCTTCGTGCCCACGGGCAGTTCGCCGTCCGCCAGGTCGAATTTTTCCGGATCGTAGACGATCGTGCTCCCGGCGTTCATCGTGGGAAGGTGGATCTGGGCCGTCTCCTTGTTGAGCGCGAACAGAACATCGGCCTGGTCGCCCTGGGAGTGGATCGGTTCGGACGACGCCCGCGCCTGGAACCAGACGTGGCCCCCGCGAATGACGGACTGGTACGCATTGAGCCCGAAGACGTGGAGCCCCATCCGCGAGAGGGACTTTCCAAGTACGTCGCCGACGGAGGCGATGCCATCTCCCGCGGCGCCCCCCGTGCGAACGGATATCTCCGACATAGACAGGCAAGCACTCTGTGGAACCTACATATCCGTTCGGGGTCGTCCCGGTCACCATGCGGCCTTCGATGCCTATGGGAGTGCCGCGGGGTCCCCGTTGAAGTCCTCGGTTCGCGTGCTATTCTTCGCGACGGCTCGCGAGGCGGTCGGTCTCCCCTCGGTCGATCGGGAAGTGCCGGCGACCGGCTCTACCATCGGGGCCGTGCTCTCCGGCATCGCGGAAGAGCATCCCCGTCTCGAGCCCGTACTCAAAGGATCCCGGTTCGTCCGCAATGGTCAGTACGTTCGCGGGTCCCAGACCCGCGTCGTGCCGGGAGACGAGATCGCCGTGCATCCACCGTACAGCGGGGGCTGAGGCGGTGACGTGCGAGATCACCTCTCGCCCGCTCTCGCTCGCGAGCGTCGACCGCCATCTCGGAGATCCGGCCAGCGGAGCGGTCGTGGTGTTCGTTGGCCGGGTCCGGCAAGAAGCGGCGCAGGGCCGGCGCGTCGCCGCTCTCGACTATGAAACCGACCGCGCCATGGCGCTGGCCCGACTTCGCGACCTGGAACGGCGGGCCGTTCGGCGATTCGGCGCGCGCCGGATCTACGTCATCCACCGGATCGGCCGGATCCGGGTCGGGGCGGCATCGGTGATCATCGCCGTCGCCGCGCCGCACCGCTCGATGGCGTTCCGGGCCGCCCGTTTCCTGATCGAGGAGTTGAAGCACGAGGTACCGATCTGGAAGACGGATCGGTGGGCCCGAGCACCAGCCGGGCATCCACGGCGAAGGCGCCCTCGCCGACCGAGCGCACGATCACCGGATTAAGGTCGAGCTCCTGGACCTGGGGGACGTCCAGGGCGAGCTGGGCGACCCGGCCGAGAATCGTGTAGAGCGCGGGGAGGTCGCTCGGCGGCTCTCCCCGCACGCCTTGGAGGAGCGGGAATGCGCGGACGGAGGCGACCATCTCCGCCGCCTCGGCCTGGTCGAACGGGGCGAGGCGGAACGTGACGTCCTGGAGCACCTCCACATAGATGCCTCCCAGCCCGAACACGATCACAGGTCCGAACCGGGGGTCCCGCTGAAGGCCGACCAGGACCTCTTTCCCACCCGTGACCATCTTCTCGACTTCGAACCCTTCGATCCTAGCTTTCGGGGCGCGGGCAGCCACCGTTGCCTGCACGTCGGCCCAGGCGGACCGGAGATCCGACGCGTCCGAGAGGCCGACTCGAACCCCTCCGACGTCCGTTTTGTGAGAGATATCCGGTGAGGCGACCTTGAGCACGACCGGGTAACCCGCCTTCTCGGCGAACTGGACGCCCTCCTCGGGGGTTTTGGCCAGGTGGGAGGGAGCAAATGGAATCCCGTAGGCGGACAAGAGGGCCCGTGACGAGAACTCGGGGAGTACCGAGGATTCCACAGGAGGCACGGCCCCCAATAGGCGGGCCACCACGGCGGGGTCGACACGGTAGCGACGGAAGGGATGCGAGGGGCGGTCCCGCCGGCGCTGGTAGTGGGCGAGGCTGGACAGCGCGACGACGGCCTCCTCTGGGAAGGTGAAAACCGGGACCCCATGGTCTTCGAGTGTCCGGACCTCCTGGGTCAGGTCCACGAGTCCGAACACGCAGGCGACGACCGGCTTCTTGATCCGACCTCGGGCCGTCAGGATCGTCTCGGCCAGAGCCGGGCCCTGAAGTTCGCCGACCGGGGTCGCAATGACCAGACTGCCGTCGAGGTCCGTTGTGTTCAGCAGCTCCTTGAGCGCGCCGCCGAACTGCCGGGTGGACGTGTCCGCCGTAGTGTCGACCGGGTTCCCCACGGCGGCGGACGGCGACAGCAAGGTCCGGAGCCGCCCCTGGGTGCGCGCGGACAGCGTGGGAAGCGAGAGGCCGGACCGTGCGCAGGCATCCGCCGCGACAATGCCCGGGCCGCCCGAGTTCGTCAGGATGACGAGGCGGGAGCCGCCGAGACGGGCGCCCGTGGCGAAGACCTTCGCCTCCCGGAACAGCTCCCCGATCGTGTCGGCGCGGAGAACCCCCGCCTGCTCAAACAGCGCGTCATACAGGCGGTCTTGTGCCGAGTGGGCCAAGGAGCCGGTGTGGCTCTGGGCCGCGCGTTCGCCCTCGGGGGAACGGCCGCTTTTGATCACCAGGATCGGTTTCCGTTTCGATACCTCGCGCGCGGCGTCTAGGAACCGTCGCTCGCTCGCGAGGCTCTCGATGTAGAGCAGGATGACCTGCGTGTGCTCGTCGGTGGCGAGCGAGCGCAAGACGTCGCTCTCCTCGACACCGGCCCGGTTCCCAACCGACACGAACCGGGAGAACCCGATCCGCTCCGAGATACCATACCGGAGAATGCCGGCGCAGAGCGCCCCGCTCTGCGATACGAACGCAATGTTCCCGCGGGGAGGAAGATCCTCCGAGAACGTGGCGTTGAGGCTCACCTCCGGTGCGGTGTTTATCACGCCGAAGCAGTTCGGCCCGACGAGGGACATTCCGAACTTCCTCGCCGCAGCAATGAGCTGCTCCTCCCGAACGATGCCGGCTCCGCCGACCTCCCGGAATCCGGCGGAGATGACCACCGCTCCGCGGGTCCCGCGCTGGCCCAGCTCTGTCATGACACCCGAGACGAGCGGCGCCGGCACGATCACGACCGCGAGTTCGGGAGCCTCCGGCAGCTCCGCCACCGACGGGTAGCATTGCACCCCGGAGACGCTCTTCCACGAAGGATTCACCGGGTAGACGACGCCCCGGTAGCCGGCCTGCAAGATGTTCCGGAACAGCATCCCTCCGACCGAGGTAAGACGGTTCGACGCGCCGATGACGGCAACGGAGGACGGAGCGAACACCTCGTGGAGCGGGGACGTGTCGGTCATGCGGCTTCCTCCGGACTACGAGGTGACCCCCGACCCCGGGGCGCGTTAAATATCATCGGTCGGCTTCGAGGGCGCTACGATGCCGCCCGAGGCCCCCGACCATGAACACTCCGCGCCTCCGGCCGAAGCGCCTCCGGTTCGACGCCCGGGCGCGGGACTCCTCCAACGCATGGGGAAGGGCGCTCTCCAGCACGTGGTCGCCGTCGGCTCGGGAAAGGGAGGCGTCGGAAAGTCCTCCGTCACCGCACTGCTCGCCTCCGAGCTCCGACGCCGCGGCCTGAGCGTCGGGATCCTCGACGCCGACGTGACCGGACCATCGGTGCCGAAGCTCTTCGGTCTCTCGGGCGGACTCGTCGACCGCGGGGAGGGAATCGAACCGGCCCAGACCGCCGACGGTCTGTCCGTCGTGTCGTCGCAATTCATGGTGGAGGACGAGAAGACGCCCGTCATTTGGCGCGGCCCGCTCGTCACACGGCTTATCCTCCAGTTCTTCGGCGGCGTCAGCTGGGGAGCGCTCGACTATCTGCTCATCGACATGCCGCCCGGCACCAGCGATGTGCCGCTCACGGTCTTTCAAGCGATCCCGCTCGACGGCATGGTCTTCGTGTTCACGCCGCAGGAGCTGGCGGCGCTGATCGTGCGGAAGGCGATGAACATGGCCCGGGAACTCCACGTGCCCCTGCTCGGGGTGGTCGAGAACCTCTCCTACCTGGACTGCTCCCACTGCCACACTCGCCTCGAGCCGTTTGGTCCGAGCGGGGTGGCCGCCGTAGCGACGGAGTACGGGATACCGCTGCTCGCGCGCCTTCCGATCGACCCAAAGGTCTCGATGTTGGGGGACGCCGGCGAGATCAGTTCTTTCTCGAGTCCCGAGGTGCAGGCGATGACGCAGGCGTTCTTGGACTCCGTCCAAGCGGCGAAGACGGAATCACCTACGGTGTTGTAGCCGGCGGTCGGAGTTCTCCGAGCGATACGGTCTCCACCGGCAGCTGACGCTTCCGGAGCGCTTCCGCCAGGCCCGGAACGTGGGCGTCGCCCACCACGACGGCGATGTGGCGGATCCCGCGACGCCATATCTCCTCCAGCCGGCCCGCCATGTGCTCGTTCCGTTCGTCGATCAGCACGCGGGCCACCGTCGGAAAGGTCGTCCGTATCTGCTCGGTGTAGTCGGTCGGCGCTTCCGTGTAGTGGTCGAGTTCTCGCTTGACGGCCCGCGCCGGGATGAGCAGGCCGAGGATGGCTCCCACGAGCAAGCGAACCCGTTCGGACGGAGAGAGCGAGCCCAACAGTCGGCGGACCGTGAGATTGAATGGATCGTCGATCAGGAAGATCGGGAGGCTCTTCTCCTTCGCGAACTCGGCGGCGGCTCGCATCTCGCCCCCGGCGCCCTGCCCGAGCTCGGCGCCAAGACGACGCTGAAGCATGCCCCAGAGCCGGATCAGGGGAGGAACCGAACCTCGTTTTCCGGACGCGGCGCCCGGGGGTCCGTCCAGGACCGCCGCCCGTTCGGCATCGAGTTCAAGGGCCACGGCCTGGAGCGGGAGAGCGCTCAGGCGCTCCCGAATCGGCCCCGACAGGTCGACGACGTGGGCCGATCCCATGAGGAGAATCCGCCCCGGGTCGCTGGAGACGATGACGCCAGTCGAGGTGGAAGCCCACATGGGACGCGTGGTACGCTCGACGACCGCTTAGGCTGTTTGCCCCGCGGGGAAAAGGTCATACCGAACGCCGATGCATCGACGGAGCGATGGCTTGGACAATCTTCGACGTGCCGAACGATCACCGGGCGAAACTCGACGAAGTGCTCCGGGACGACGTTATCGCGCGCCAGAGCCACAAGCTGCGGGACGCCGCGACGTTGGGGGGCCCCTCGGGTCACCTGTTCGTCCAGGTCGACGGCTCCACGGAAGCGGTCGCCAAGGCCGAGTCCATGCTCAAGGACGTGGGCACGAAGCTTCCCGCCAAGGAGGCCGAAGCCCTGCGGAGCCGGCTTCAAGCAGAGGACGAGGCGGCGTCGGCGGGCATGGGATTGTTCTTTACCGAGTGAGCTGGACTCACTCACCTTCTTCGCTCGGCTCGAGCGCCTCTTCGTCGAACCCGCCGCTGAAGGCCCGCTCGACGGCCTCGTAGAGCACGTCCATTCCCTTCTGCTCGGACGCCGAGGTGGGAACGAGGGCGGTCTGAGGCGCCATCGTCTCCATGGCGCGGAACAACTCCGTCGAGAGCTGCACGTCGGGCGTTGGGAGCTCCTGGCCCACTCCATCGGCAAGCATCTGGGGATCGTCGCCCCACGCGAGTACCTCTTCGAGCTGGTCCACCGTCAAGACGTCGGATTTCGACAGCACATTCAGCATCGGCAGCCGGAACCGGAACTCCACGGTGGCGGACAGCATGCGGAGCGAGACGAAGCCGGACGCCCGGCGGGCAAGGGCCGGGTCGAACAGGAAGGCGATGAGCGACCGGTCTCCGCTCAGCGCGTCGACGATCGCCTTGGAGGATTCCCGGAAGGCGAACAGCTCGAACTGTCCGGGCGTATCGACGAGGACGTACTGCGCCTTGTACCCGTCCAGAGACTGCTTGACCTCGAAGATCTTGAGGGCGATCATATCGGCGGCGGCGACCTGGGCTCCGTTCGGTCCGAGACCGTACTCTTGCATCACCTGGGACAACCGAATCCAGTCCCGGATGTCGACGTCCGGTTCGAAACTGCCGGCCTCGCTCCCGGGGTCGAGGTTCACCGTGACGACATCATGCCCCTGCTTGTCGAGCCAATCCTGGAATGCCTGGACTAGCGAGGTCTTGCCGGCGCCGGCCGTGCCGGTGAAATAGATGACGCCCGGGTCTTCCACCGATTCACCGCGGAGGGACGGGGCCAATCTTGCGGATCTCGTCGGCCAGGAGGCGCAGGAGCTTCGTCTTGGTGACGCCGGACCGCTTCGTCACTTTGACCCGCCCCGCATCGCCGGCGCCCTGCCGCGGATAGCCGCGTTCCGGCTGGGCCTCGGCGTGGAACCCGAGCGATTTCGCCGCGGCGACGATCTGGTCGACCGTGGCCGAGGGGGGAGCGTGCGCCGAGGGGACTCGACGTCCCTCCGCACGAGAGCCGTCCTTCGTAAGGTAGGCCGGATAGACGTAGACATGATCCGGCATCGGTGTGCGCGGGGCCGGCTCAGGCCGGGGTCGGCGCCTTCGCGACCCGAATCCCGTTCAGCACGCCGTCCTGACCGGGCCGAGAGCGCACCTCGACCAGGCCGAGGTCGGTCTCGACGACCGCACCGCGAGTGATGATGTTCCGTTGAACGTAGTTCGGGTTCGCCTTGTTCTCCCGGACGGAAAGCACCTTGGCCGGTTGAATCTTCTTGGTGGCCGGGTCGTACACATTGATCGCGATGGCGGTCAGGATGCGGAGCTTCCGATTGGCCCCGCGCACGCGATACTTCTTGACATACCCACCCCCAATGGTGGCGAACTGAGACTCCCGCGCGATCTCGAATCGGCGTTTCTTACGGAACGGCCGGAGGCGTCCGCCCGACGGCTTACGGCGTGAACGGCCTTGCCAAAGTCCCATGGTTCTCTCGAAGGATGGAGGGCGCGTGGAGTCGGGTTCGATATTTAGGGCTTGCCGCGGGGAAACATCCCCGGGGCCACCACAGCTCAGTGGCCGATCGTGAGCACCGTTTTGATGCCCTCGGGGCGGGACCCCGTCAGGACGGACGAGAACTCGGTCCACGGAAGCCGTTGGCTGACCACATGCTCGGCCACGGTGCCCCAACGTCGGCGGAACGCGGTCAGATGTCGGAGTCCGGCCTCGAAGTACCGGCGGTTGGCGTTGACGGACCCGACGATCGCTTGGTTCTGCAGCACCAGCTTGCGGAGGATCTCCCCCGCCGGAATCGTGAACGTCGATCCGGAGTAGGGAGGAATCCCGGTGATCAGGAGCACGGCGTTCGGGCCGAGATGCGGGGCCAGGTCGAAGTCGAGGCTCGCCGAGCCGGTAGCATCGAATATCAAATCGAACCGCTGCTCCCCGAGGACCGAGAGCCCGGTCGACACATTGGCATGCCGGGCGTTGATCGTCGCCAGCAAGGCAGCGGCCGGTGTATCGTCGCCGTGCCGGTCGATGGCGGTCACTTCGAACCCCTCCGCCGCCAACACCAACGCGGCGAGCATCCCGATCGCCCCCATCCCGGCGATGAGGGCCGTCCGGGGCCGATTCCCATTCGTCCCCGGTACAACTTCCGTCCGGTCTAGCACGCGTTTGGCCTGCAGCACGCCCTTCTCGACCACGCTGAGGGGTTCCAGCAGGACAGCGCTCAACCGGTGAGGACGCGGCACGCGCACCAGGTACTCAGGTCGTTCTACGTAGAACTCGGCGAGGTACCCGTCCCGGCCCTTGATGCCCCGTTCCGTGAACAAGCCGGTTTCGCAGAAGTCCGACCGATTCGTCCGGCAATACCGGCAGATGCCGCACCCTCGACGGACGGTCGCTACGACCTCGTCTCCGACGCGGAGGCCATGCGCTGCGTCGCCGACTTGAACGACCCTCCCAAAGTTCTCATGACCGAGTACGAGGTCCGTCTGGCCCTCGGGCGGCGTGCCGTATCTCCCGGCGACGATGTCCCGGTCGGTGCCACAAATCCCACACTCGAGTACGCGTACCTTTACTTCCTCCCGACCCGGCGACGGGTCGGGCACCTGGCCCATACGGACACCGGGCTTCGGAGGGACCACGAGCAGCGCTTGCACCGGGGCCTCTACAGAAACGGGCGCAGCAACGGCTCGGCAGGCACGAGCGCGGCGTCGACCTTGGACCGTTCCTCGCCGGTGAGGGGGCCGTACGGCTCTCGGTACCCCACCTCGGCACCTCGCAACCGTTGCGCGAGGTACTTGATCACGGAAGGGAACGGCCCGGCCTCCATCGCGACCAAAAGGGCCCGGAGGGGAGTCTCGAGCTCGGCGACCTTCATCGCGTCGCCCTTCCGCGCCGCGGCCACCAAATCAATGGCTAGTCGGGGAACGACATTTGCCGAACCCATCACCGCTCCGGCCGCGCCGGCGGCGATCGCGGGCCCCGCCAGGATGTCATCGCCGGGAAAGACGGCGAACCCCTCGGGAGCGCCGTGAAGGAACCCCTGGACCGAATCCAGGGACCCGGACGTATCCTTTAACCCGGAGAGCACTTTCTCGCGCGCGAGCTCGTGCACGAGCGACGGGGGGAGCGCGTACCCCACGTGGGCCGGGATGTTGTAGCCCAACACCGGAACCCCGACGGCCTTCTTGATCGCCCGGAAGTAGTGCTTGATCGAGGCCGCGGTGGGAGTAAGGAAATACGGCGGGACGACGACGACGGCCGCGGCCCCGGCTTCCTCGGCCTGCTCCGCGTTGGCCACCGCCTGCGCAGTGCCCGGGGCGCCGCACCCGATCCACGCGTCGGTCTGCCAACCGAGGCTCTCGATGATCGCCTCGAGAAGCAGCAGCCGCTCCGGGGGGGCGATCAGGGGGAACTCGCCGAGCGTGCCGAGCGCAAAGATGTGGTCGACGTGCGCGTCGCACAGCTTGCGCGTGAAGCGAGCGTTCTGGCCCGCATCGATCTGCCCGTTTTCTCCGAATATCGTCGGAACAGGCACCGACAGGCCCTCTAGCGTCACTAGCCCGCTAGCGGAGGAACGCGGGTTAAGCATTTCCGAGAAACGACATTCATCGAACGAATCTAGATAGGGTCGGAGCCCCCTCGGGCCGCTGATGGGGCCGAAGGTCCTCGGGATCGATGAAGCCGGACGGGGCAGCGTCCTCGGCCCCCTCGTCGTCGGAGGGTTCCTGGCCGAGCAAGACCGCCTCGTGGAGCTGACCGGACTGGGAGTACGGGACTCCAAACTCCTCACGCGCCCGCGTCGGGAGACGCTGTTCGATGCGTTGAAGGACCTCGGGGAACGCATCGCGATCGAGATCCCTCCATCGCAAATCGACTCGGCCGTGGCTCGAAACCAACTCAACGTTCTCGAGGCCCGGGTGTTCGCTCGCCTCCTGAAAATGACCGACGCCCGCGAAGTGTTCGTCGACGCCTGCGACCCTCTCGCTGACCGATTCGGTCGGCGCGTGAAGTCGATGGCCCGCAGCTCGGCGCGCGTCGTCTCTCGTCATCACGCCGATCGGGACCTCCCCGTGGTGTCGGCGGCGTCAATCGTCGCGAAGGTCTGTCGCGACCGCGCCATGGACCGGCTTCGCTCCGAGCTGAATTCGGACTGCGGAAGCGGATACCCGTCCGACGCGAAGACCCAACAGTTCGTTACGACGCACCTCTCAACGGAAACCGAGCGGGTGGTGTGGCTTCGTTACTCGTGGCGAACGGTTGCAAGGCTTAAGCCGCATCCTCCGCTCCGAACGTTGGATACCGCATGGCAGTGATTGAGGAGACGCTCGCGTCCCTGGTCGACCGGTTCAATCGCCACGCCGCGCAGAACCCGGCGGTAAAGACGGAGCTCGCGGGTCTCCAGCGGAGCATCGCGATCCACTTCTCCGACTCCGACCACTACTTGCTCGAACTCAAGGACGGTACCTTGGGGGGACTCCGAACGGGCAACTCGACCAAGATCGACCTCACGATCCGGACCGACACCGCCACCTTTCTGGGCCTCGTCAAGAAGGAGATCGGACCGATGAAGGCCCTCGTAACTCGCAAGCTCGAGATCGACGGCTCGCTCGAAGACAAGCTGTTGTTCCGCAAACTGCTGTAACCGGTCCCGTCGACGCCCATGTGCCCCACGAGAGTGCCATACCCGCCGTGGACCCCCGTCAAGGGACTCACGCCGCTTACGTCATCGGAGTCGGCCGAGTTGGCTGCAACCCTCCCCGTGACGCCCCACTACGTGATTCCGTACGCCGGCCTTCGTCATGGACTCGACCGGGTGTTCGCAGCCGGGTCCCGGACGAACCCAGACGCCGTCGTCATGGAACATCGAGGCACTCCGGGGGAGCCTGAGTTTTTCGGCCCCGATCCGGAGGCGGGCTGGTCCCTTCTCTCCCGGATTCCGGGTTGGTTCTGTCTGAATGGAACCCGGGACGACATGGCCCGTTTCCGTCCGATTCTGGCTCGCGAGGTACCGGCGCCCTTCGAGGTGCTCGGAGACGTGTTCTTCACACTGGACGGACCTCCGATCCCACATCCGAATCCCGCGGTTCGGCTCCTGGGCCCGGCGGACATCCCCTTGCTCCAGGACTTTGGGCCCCCCGTATGGGGCAACAGCTACCGCACGTTCGATGAGATGGTCACCACCGGCGTGGTCGCGGCGGCGATCGTTGAGGACCGACCTGTCTCCGTGGCGCTGGTCAGCGCCGCCAACGGTCGATATGCCGACGTCGGCGTCCACACCCTCGCGCCGTACCGGCGGCAGGGCTTCTCGTCGGCCGCCGCCAGCTTGGTGGCCACCGAAGTGCGCGCCCGGGGCCTCGTTCCGATCTGGAGCACGGGCAGCAACAATCTCGCGTCCCAGCGCGTGGCGGTCAAGGTGGGGTTCCAGCCCTACCCCCCGTGCGAGTATCTCGTCTGCGAGGCGCTCAAGCAGGGCGGCGGGTTCCGGCCCGCCTAGGGTAGGAAGACGCACGCCGCGATGCAGACCCCGTAATGGTCCATCGGAATCGACAACTCCTCGGTGCGGTAGTTGATCCGCTTCAGCTCGACGCCGCGGAAGTGGGCGATCTCTTCCATCCGCCACTTGAGGAATTCCTTGAGCGCCTTCTGCGTACCGTTCAAATGACCTTCGGCGACGTATCCGCCTTCCCCATCGGTCCGGAAGCCGTACGAAATGCCGGCGCTCACGACCTCCCCTTCGCCCCCGCCTTGACGAGCGAGCACGGCGTGGGTGATCGCTCCCCGGGGGATCTTTTCCCGGTCGACCTGCCGGATCCCGATTGGCAGAACGGACGACACGGAGACGAGATTCTGTTCCCCGATGCCGGCCTGGAGCAGCGCGAGGTCGAAGGCATTGAGCTCGCTCACCTTGTTGATCCCCTTCCCACTGGTGACGAAGAACCGGGTCGGGATCGGCAGGAGGGAGATTCCCGGAGGCGTCGCAGCAGCGCGTGGCACGACGGCGGAGATTCGTGTCGCGGCTTAAGGGTTGACCGCCCGGCTACACCATGATCGCGTGGCGCCGGCGCATCGACTCCTCGGTCTCGCCCCGGGCCCGCATGATGGCGCTCACCAGCGCGTCGGTGAACTGCAGACTCGCCGACTCGAACAGCGTACCGAGCGGCGCGAGCTCCGGCCGTTCGGAGTCCTCCGGGAACTCGAGAGGGATCGCGAGGTTGGCGGCGTGGGCCAGCTTGGAGGTCGCGCGACCCGTGAGGACGACCAGCTGGGCCCCCTCGCGACGGACGATGTTCGCGGTCTGGATGCTGGATTGACTCTCGCCCCGGCCGGACAGGATGAACACCGCATCGCCCGAGCGTACGATCGGGGTCGTGCTCTCCCCGATGACGAAGGCGGCCAAGCCCACCTGGACCAACCGCATCGCGAACGCGCGCCCGATGATCCCGC
>JBARJD010000109.1:0-3694 GCA_049800095.1 Thermoplasmata archaeon
AGTCTGGATAGGGCATCGGGTTCCTAACCCGAGGGTCGGGGGTTCGAATCCCCCCACGCCCGACCTGCATCGCCAGAACTCCGCCCACAGTCGGCCAGGCGAGCGTTCCATACACATTATGCCGCGAGGCTGGAATCAAGCGAACCCATGACTCTCCCCATAGAAGGACTACAGCCGGTCACAAGGCACTGAAGAGCAGCAATATGGGGTAGCGATGGAACGATCCTTGCGCCAAGCAGTCTTGGCTCTGATACTGATGGCGCTCGTAACCCTCGCCGCGACCGCAGCAGTGGTCTGGCCAGGCTACGAGACCCCGCCGCGTCAACTGACCATCCCGTCTTTCGGCGAGTGCGCCCCGCCGCTCAACGGGACGGACGCGCAAACGTGCGAGAAAGTGGCGATTGCGTGGCCCACCCTGCCCGCATGCACAGGGGCGGTCTCTTCCTATTCGATATTCCCAGTCAACTTCTCCCTTCAACCGTACCTGAATTGCAACAGTACCCCGGGTCGCGGCCTCAGTGTCTCCGTCACTGAACCGACTGGCGCCCATTTTGAGTTCAGTCTTGACGAAGCCCAGTCCTCGGTCCCTTGGCTCAACTGGACAGCCCCTGACGGACTCGCAGCAGTAGAGTGGCAAGCGCAGCCGACGGGACCGTACACTGTAACCCTGCAGGCTGGATTTGCCGGATACCCGATAACGTTCACGGAAACCGGCCTTCCCGCCGGGACGAATTGGGGAGTTATCTTCTCGGAGACCATCGGGCACTCAACCTCGGATAGAATCCAATTCGGCGCGCTGAACGGGCCGTCCTCATATTGGATAGTAGGGATAGCGGGGTACAACGTTGTACCCTCGTCCGGGACTGTGAACGTGATGGGGTCCGGGATTTCCGAGTCTATCGTGTTTACTCCCCTACCGGCCTGACCAGTCCAGCCGGACGGATGTCAAACCCTTCAAGAGATTCGAGCCCGGCCTTTCGCTCGAGAACTCCTTGTTTTGCGATAAACACACATACGGGACCCCCCACGCCCGATTGGATTCGAACCCCCGGGCGGTCTGACTCGCCCGACCATTTTCATCGGAGTATCGCCGAGCGTCGGCGGCGCTTTGACGATAAAGATTGGAGAGCCTGAACTCTCGTGCTCCCCCCCGGAAGATGGTTTGGGGAGGGGGAGGTGGCTTTCTAGGGGGTCAGAGGAGAAATAGAACCCCCGGCTCCGCAGATCCAGTGACAGACGCTTATCGGTCTCTAATTTGGTACCTCCTGGTCGGGACGCGAGGTGGTCCGAACAGGAGTCGGATCCTCGATGAGTTGGCCGGAAGCCCCAAGAATGCCCATCGCCTCGCCGAGTCACTCTCGCTGGACTACCGGACCGTCCGCCACCATCTCCTGCTCCTAGAGAAGAACGGGTTAGTCACTCGACCGGTGGGCGACGCATACGGATCGCCCTACGTACTCTCCCCTCATGTGGCCCTACATTTCGACGTGGTCGAGGAAGTCCGTCGCGGACACACCATGGGCCGGCGACAGCGCATCACCGTTGCCGTCGTTCCATCGAACGGAGGGAGCGCGTGACGAGCTGGGTCATGGACGCGAGCGTGGTGCTCGGCATTTTAAACGTCGGCCTTACGGTTGTCCTGTTCTCACTGTACCGACACATCTATTCCCAGACCCGCGCGGTGTTCAGCCTCGGACTGCTTGCCTTCGCCGGCGCATTCGCGCTACAGAACGTGCTGGTCGTGTACTCGTATCTCGCAACGATGCCGTTGATTCCGGACTCGTTGTCCCCATTCCTCTTCGGGATCGGGATTTGCGAGGCGACCGGGCTCGTTGCCATCTCCTGGACGTCTCTCCACTACTGAAAGCCACCCGGGCTCCCTGGATTGCGGTCCCGCACCGCGGCTTTCCTGTCTCATCGAGCGAGCGGCGACAGCCCTACGAACGCATTCATGAACATGAGGGCTGAATTAGGGTGAGATTGTGTCGGAAAATCGGCGAACACCCAAGTAGGCACTCCCGAATCGCGGGGCACCATGAAACGCGTAGGAGTAGCCCTACTAGTCGCGGTGGTCGCCCTAGCGATCGTCGCTCTCCCACTGGCCGGAGCCAGTTCGGCGGGAGCAGACCACAACCCCATCGCGGCGGTCTTCGTATCGACGAACAACGCCACCCACAACCAGATCGTGGCCTACGAGCGGAGCAGTGGCGGCAAATTGACCTGGGTCGCCGACTATTCGACCGGCGGCGCGGGTACCGGCGCGACTCTCGCAGATTCGGGAAGTCTTGCCCTCACACAAGACCACCACTGGCTCCTGGCGGTCGATGCCGGCAGTAACCAGATCTCGGTGTTCCAGGTCGCTGCCCACGCGGGTGGGGCTCTGCTGGCCCTTACGGACGTCACCGGTTCCGGGGGAATTCTCCCGGTTAGCATCGCCGTTTCAGGGAACATCGTCTACGTGCTGAACGACGGGAGCTCGATCAGCGCGGGCAACATCGCCGGATTCACCCTCACTTCGGGTGGCCATCTCTTTCCGCTCGCGGGCGCGACCCAGCCGCTCAGCACCAGCTCGCCCACCGGGGCCGCCCAGGTCTCGTTCAGCCCAACGGGAGGACTGCTTGTGGTGACAGAGAAGAACACGAACGTCATCGATGTCTATACCGTGAACCGACACGGGATAGCAAGTGGCCCAACTTCGTACTCCTCGGCGGGCGTCACCCCGTATGGCTTCGCTTTCGCGGGCAGCCATCACTTGGTTGTCAGCGAGGCGCACAGTCCGAGCGTCTCGTCGTTTTCACTCAGTCGCTCCGCGGGTCTCCGTGTGGTCACCAACTCAATTTCTGACCTTCAGAACGCCCCCTGCTGGGTCGTGGTCACGGCCGGCGGAAACTTGGCCTTCATCAGCAACACCGCGAGTGACACCCTGTCGAGCTTCGTGGTCAGTAACGGCGGAAAGTTGACGCTGCTTCAGACGGTCGCGGCACCCACCGCCGCGGGACCGGCCGATTCCGCCATCGCCGGCCAAACCAACTTCCTTTACGTCTACGGCGGGGGCGCGGGAGAGCTGCAAGGATTCCACGTGAACGCCGATGGAGCTCTCACGTGGATCCAAACGGTCGGGGGTCTACCCGTCGGGGCAGAAGGACTAGTCGCGATCTGAGCGCAAACCTGTTCGATTCCCGGTGTAGTCTCAAACCGGGGATCCCCTCGAGGGCTCGGGCGCCAGGCCCGACGAGCAGGCCATTTCAAGAGAGCCAAGGTAATCCTTTGACCTCGGCCGATGGCGTCATACCCCCTCACCCGGGGGGGTCCCTAGCGTGTTGAGCGCGAGGACAGAAAGGCCATGGCGGAAAGTTATAGTTCGACGCCCCCTACCCAGAAAACGCGTCGGGTTGGAAGTAGATTTCGAAGAAGGGTTGGGAACCTGGAAGCGCTGGGTTGAATGACCACTCCACCCCCTTCTACTAGGTGGCAGACGGCGGAACAGCCCAGCGATCCACATCCCCTACATGCGGGAAGTCGGGCGACCAGGCTCTTCCCGCTCGCCTCGTTCGCGGCTGCCGACGCGGTGGCCCCACCGCACCGGAAGTAGTTTCGGGGAGGTCCTGCTGAGAACTCCTCGGGCGGTATTCCGACGATGCCGCCAAATGGGCGAAAGACCGGTAGTCCTGTTTGCGCGTCCGGAAAACGCACC
>JBARJD010000110.1:0-14600 GCA_049800095.1 Thermoplasmata archaeon
AGGTCCGGGTGGACTGCGTCGAGCGACCATCGCCCGTCGGACCCACGCTTCCGGAGCAGCCAGCGGTACGCCGCGCCTAACCGGGCGTCCTTCGCGTGGCCCAGCCGCGTGAGCAACCGCAGGCCGACCAGGATGTCGTAGTAGTAGTGGTTCGGGTAATGGATACGGTACCAAGGGGGGTACGGCGAAGGCCCCTCGTCCATCAGCCGGCGACCCAAGAAGAATTCCGCCCCGCGTTCGATGGCGGTCTGAACTCGCTGGTCTCGTTCGGAGGTCGGGATCTCTGCCAGCGCGGCGAGTCCCTCCCAAGCATCGAGCGTACCATGCCGGGCCGGCCAGCAGTGCCAGCCCCCGTCAGTCTTCTGGGCCCGCAGTAACCACTCAATCGATTGCTGCACGACGGGATGGTCGAGGTAGCCGAACCGGATCAGCGAGCGCACGGCGTTCCCCGTGGCGCACGTCTCCCCGTCGAAGCCGCTCAGGGGGTAACCGTCCCGGCCTTCCCGGCGCGACCAGCGGTCAAGCACGAGCTCGGAGAGGCGCGCAATACGCCGATCGCGCTTGGTCATGCCGAGGTCGGCGAGGATGATCATCATCCAGTTCGTCGCGGTGTACTTCGGCCGATAGAGCTCCTTCGGTGCCGGGGTCACCCAATGGCCGTCCTCGAACTGCTGAGCGAGGATCTTCGCCGCCCACCCCTTTCGACCGATTTGGGCTCGGGCTCTCGCAGCCTGAGGACCCTTAGGCGACCGCCCATCCACCTCGGTCCAGTACCGGAGGCGGACACTCGGATCCGAGGCCGGACCGATCAGCCAGCGTTTCACCGTGGGCGAGATGCTCACGCCGGGAAGAATGCCCGGGGGCAGATGAAGCCTATCGTCTCACCGCCTCAACTCGACGTCGCAGCGGCCTCGGTGGGAACGCGTGCATTGTGCGCGTGAGGCCACCTGTTGTAAACTGCTGGACAACTGCGACCCCCCTCGATGACCGATTTTAGGATGAGCCGATGGTGCCTCGGCTCGCGACACACGCCTCGAGGTCGCAGTCTCACAGTGCGAAAACCGCCTCCCCTTGACAAGCTCAAGACGAAGCCGGCAGACTTGCGATGAGATCTACCACCCTCCGGGTAATCTCGTCGCGGGCGGCTGCCTTCTCCTGAAGCGGTTTGCCGTGCGTCCTGGGAATCGGCCAGTCAACTGCATTTTTCTGCGCGTCCGGACCGAGGGATTGAAGACAACCGAAGGTTATGATGCGGTCTGCCCGGCTCGTCATCTCCGGGGTGACCGGGCGAGGTTCGGTCCGGGAAGGCTTCAGGCCGACTGCGTTCAAGAGCTGAACAGCGGTCTTACTCACGGTTCCAGTCGGAGTCACTCCGGCGCTCTCGGCAGTCCACCCCGCGGGATGCTTTGAGTTGAAAATGGCTTCAGCCATGATACTCCTATGGCTATTCTCCTCGCAAACGAACAGTATGGTGCTCATCGAGCAACTCGATTACCGGTTCGTATTAAACGGCACTTTGTGTAGGGTGCGGGTCGCCGGTCCAACAGGGCGTAGAGAACCCGTGGGTTGGCGAAGGCGGGACATCGTTTGCCTACCCCATATTGAAGCGGATCCGCCTCACCCCAGACCGACGGTCGAAGGCCCACGGCCAGGATCTCTCTCGGACCGAGGGTCCCCTCCCGTCGAAGCGTTTATCATGGATGATTTCGTCCACACTCTATGCGCGCCGTCCTTTGGTCGGCGGCCGTCGCCGGGCTTCTTGCTGTCGGGATGATACTGGTCCCGGGAATTTCGTCGGCGCATAGCTCGTCTTCAGCGGGCCTCGATCCCGAGTTGAGTCCACAGGTGCATCATATCACGCTCACCAGCCCCAACGCGCAGACCGACGGGTATTTCGGCGTCTCGGTCGCGATCAGCGGCAAGACGGTCGTGGTCGGGGCACCTGTCGAGACGGTCTCGGGAAACATGTATGCAGGCCACGCCTACACGTTCAAAGGGAAGACGGGCGCGCTTATCTCAACGCTCACCAGCCCCAACGCGCAGACCGACGGATCTTTCGGCTGGTCGGTGGCGGTCAGCGGCACGACGGTCGTCGTCGGGGCTATTGGCGAGACCGCATCGGGATACGACTCTGCCGGCCATTCCTACGTCTTTTAGTCGGCCAGCAAGCGTCTCCGCACCTCACGCGGAATGAGCCGCGAGACCCATCGAGGACGGTATTGACCTCAGGAGGTTTCGCACCCAGCTTCTCCGCTCCCCCGTCGCACTCTGTTGTGCTCCGGGCAGCATGTTCTGGAAGATGAAGGTCCCTTCCTTCAGAATCGTCCATGGTGAAATGCCCAAAAAAGGGGCCCCTAAGCTACTTGGAGACCGGCTCAGATACTCCGAACTTTTCCAGAAGAGGGGGTTTTGTACGACCCCCCGGCCTAAGCACATTAACCCAGGGCGCAATCTCGGTCGGACCTTGACTTAAGCCTGGGTGCAACGTCCGGTGCGCCTTTGGCAAGGGGTTGGTATTCGGGAAGTCTGGTTCCCCGTACGACGTAGACTTCGGTATTCGACCCTTCTTGCGGTCGAATCCGCTCGGGGCTAGATCTCCCCTCAGGACTGCCCGCACCACAATCTCAAAGAGCATTTCGGGCATACGGCCAACTTGGAAGGCCGCACAGTTAAATTGGACGGCGAGCGTCCCCCCGACGCCCACGATCCATGGAACCACCCGAGGTCAATTACTCTAAGAGTGGGGAGGTTCACATCGCCTACCAGGTCCTCGGCAGCGGCCCGGTAGACTTTCTTCTCGCCCGCAGCGGAGTCTACCATCTAGAGATCGCCTGGGACCATCCCCTGAACGCCCGCTACCACCAGGAGCTCGCATCTCTCGGACGGCTGATTGCCTTCGACAAGCGGGGAACCGGACTTTCCGACCGCGACGTCGGAGTGGCCACTCTCGAGGAACGGATGGACGACGGTAGGGCAGTGCTCGACGCAGTCGGCTCGAAGCGGGCCATCCTCGTCGCCGCTCGGGACGCTGCCTCCGTGGCGGTGCTCTTCGCCGCGACATATCCAGAACGGACCCGTGGTTTGATCCTCATGAGCCCCCTCGCTACGGGGGTTTGGTCGCCGGAGTGCCCTTGGGCCCCTACCCGCGAGCAGTGGGAAAGCGCCATTCGGCGGGACCTGAGTGATTGGGGCTCAACGGCCCACATCGACCGGGTGACCTCGGAGCTGGCTCCCAGCCGAATCGATGACGCCGAGTTCAAGCGGTGGCTGGGCCGGTTGTACCGGAACGGTGCTTCTCCCGCCGCTGGGATGGCCCTTGCCCGCATGAATATGGAGATCGATGTACGGCCGGCGCTCGAGGCAGTACACGTGCCGACCCTCGTGTTGCATGCGAGAGGGGACCGGGCGGTGAACGTAGAACATGGCAGGTACGTCGCCGCCCACATTCCCGGGGCGCGGCTCGTCGAGACCCCCGGAGTGGACCATCTGTTCTGGCTCTCTGCGGAGCAGACAAAGGCGGTCTTCGAGGAGATTCATCGGTTTGTTGAGGGGTTGTCGGATAAGTCCGAAACCGACCGAATCTTGACGACGGTTCTCTTCACTGACGTGGTCGAGTCGACTCGGCGGGCGTCCCACATGGGCGACCGGGCGTGGACCGAACTGCTCGGCCGGTTTCTGGATAACGCCCGGACCGAGACCGCTCGCTTTCGGGGCAAGACCATCAAGTCGACCGGCGACGGTATGTTGGCGATCTTTGACGGCCCGACGCGGGCCGTCCGCTGCGCGTGCGTCCTGCGGGATCAGGCCCGGGCGGTCGGACTGGAAATCCGCTCCGGGCTGCACACCGGCGAGTGCGTCTTGAAAGATGGGGACGTTAACGGCATCGCCGTTCACATCGCCGCGCGCGTCAGCCGGGAGGCCGCAGAAGGCGAGGTCCTCGTCTCGGGCACGGTTCGGGACCTCTCTGTGGGGTCCGACGTACACTTCACGGACCGAGGGATCCGCGCCTTGAAAGGCTTGGAGGGGAAGTGGCGGATGTTCTCGGTGGACGCCGGCTGACCAATTGATGGACGCCAGTTCCCACACGGTATACGCCCCGAGGCCTGTTGCCGACTCCTCCGCGACGTCGGTCGATCTTATGCGGCGGGGGGCCGTAAAGGAATCGTCGATCCCGGCAATCGCTCGGCCAGCGAAAGACTAAAGACAGCGGCTCCTACCCCGACGTCCGCACAATCCTGAGGACTAGATGGAGCCGAATGATATCGCGGGCTTGAGGGGCAAGGTTCGCGGAGAGGTCATCGCCCCCTCCGATGTCCAATACGACGAGACTCGGAAGGTCTACAATGCGATGATTGACAAACGCCCCGCGCTCATCGTGCGGTGCTCCGACGTCGCGGATGTTATCGCCGCGGTCAAGGCGGCCAAAGACGGAGGACTCCCAGTAGCCGTGCGGGGGGGCGGACACAGTGTACCCGGCTTCGGGACCGCAGATGGGGCGCTCGTGGTCGACCTTTCTCGAATGAGGGGGATTCGGGTCGATCCTGGCCGCAATACGGTTCGGGCGGAGGGCGGCTGCACGTGGGGGGACTTCAACCACGCCACAGGGGTGTTCGGTCTAGCCACTACTGGAGGGATCATCTCGACCACAGGGATCGGGGGATTAACCCTCGGCGGGGGCTTCGGCTACCTCACTCGCGGGCTCGGCCTCTCCGTGGATAACCTCCTCAGCGCAGATGTTGTCCTCGCTGATGGATCGTTCGTGATGGCCAGCGAGGATGTGAATTCTGACCTCTTTTGGGCACTTCGCGGCGGCGGGGGCAATTTTGGAGTCGTCACGAGTTTCGAGTACAGACTGCATCCGGTCGCGAACATCGTGGGTGGCCCCATGTTCTTCGAAGTGAAGGATGCGCCGGCGGTGCTCCGAGCGTACGACCGATACATCTCCAAGGCTTCCCGTCAACTCGGTGCGTTCTTTGCTTGGCAGATCGCCCCCCCGCTTCCTTTCATTCCAAAAGAACGGCACGGAGACACGCTCTGCGCGATTGTCGCCTGTTGGACAGGCGCCCCCGACAGAGCCGCCAAAGCGATCGCTCCGTTGCGTGACGCCGCACCCGTCGTAGCCGAACATGTCGGGCCGATGCCATACGCGGCGCTCAACGGAGCTTTCGATGCGCTGGTGCCCTCGGGACTTCAACATTACTGGAAGGCGGTGTTCGGAGGACCCCTCACGGAGGAGCTTATCGCCGCCCATGTGGCCCACGGGCCGAAGGTCCCCGTCGTAAATTCGACGGTCCACATCTATCCGATCAACGGGGCGGCGCACGACGTGAAGTCTGGGGCGACAGCCTTTGGGCACCGGTAGTCAAAATTCGCGACCGTGGTCGCGGGCATGTGGCCCGACCCCAAGCAGAACGAAGCCAACACCCGGTGGGTACGAGAGTACTACAAGGCAATCGGTCCATTCTCCGAGGAAGGAGGGTACACCAACTTCGCCGCCGCCGACGACATGGACCGGGTGCGAGCGAGTTACGGCGACGGCTACGACCGCTTAATCTCGATCAAGTCCAAATTCGATCCGGGAAACGTCTTCCGGTTCAATCAGAACATCGTTCCGAGTCCCTAAGGCCCAGCCGTTCGGGCAGGCGACGGGCTGGCATTGTCCGCTCTTCGCGGGCCGGAAGCAGGCGTCGCGGAGAGGAATATCCTCCCTTACGATGTATCCCGTAGTAAGGTAATTGCCGGCCACTCCGTTCGGGGCTAGATCGCCTTTAATTCGGACGCATGGAAAGATGAGGCTCCGAGGAAACCGCGTGGCCCGGCAAGAGCCTTTACGCGGCACCTCCTGCGCACTACGCATCCGTTGCGCGGTGGAAACGTCATGGAAGGCTGGGAGACCGACCAAGATGGGGTCTGGCTAGTCACGAAGACTGGGCAGAGCAAGCGCCTCGTGGAGTTGAAGGCGCACGTCGATTCGCCGGCGCACGTGGATGGACAGCTCCGGGGCCTGGGGGCGGTTCACGTCTCGAGCCTCTATCAACGGGATGTGTACTTCGCGGGTGTGCAAGGTCGACTCAAACTGAGATTCCAAAGACCAGGGCGGGACCAGCTTGTTCACTACGACCGGGAGGACCGCGCTTCGACCAAGGAGAGTCAGGTTCAGCTTTCGGTGCTTCCTCCGGACCATGGTCTCGAGGACGTACTCTCCCGCGCGCTGGGCGTTTTGGTCGTTGTGACAAAACAGCGCGAGGTGTTCGAGTGGGACGGGACCCGAGTCCACCTCGATTCGGTAGAAGGATTGGGGAATTTCCTCGAATTCGAGCGAGTAGTATCAAGCGACGCAGCCGCTCGAGAAGCCCACGCCCGCCTGAGTGCGATGTTATCAAAGCTGGGCCTCGGACGCGATGCGCTCCGGGCCGGGTCGTACTCGGATCTGCTACGAAGTAGGGCCTCGGGGACACCGGTTGGCTCGAACCAAAGGACCGAGGCGCCCAGTCATCCCGCCGGAAACTGATTCCGGTAAGAACGCCACGCAATCGCACCCATCGGGGGCTTTCCGAGCCCGCGAGCCAGGGCTCGTTCAGTTGCCTCGGATTGGGATACGCCCCGGGTCCCGCTCTGCCAAGGGGTGCGGCTCGGCCGGTTGTAGGCTGATAGAAGTTGGAGAAAACGAGGGTCCGCCCGAGCGTCGGCGAAGAGAGATAAGTCTCGGATGGGGGTCAATCACAAGATATGCATCTTGGCCCCGGCGAACAGGCGTTAGAAGAATTTGCTGAGGTTCTACCGACCACCGGGCCCCCATTTCTTTCCAGGAACTTGGGCTCGAAACCGAGTCGCGGGGGCGGTGCCACAACGCCGCTTGTGAAACTCGCTGCGACCGCGGGGTGACTTACCCGAGGGTCTTCTCGGGTGCCGCCGCGGATCGGGCTGCGTCTGGCTATGCGGTTGCTGTAGGTTCGCTTGTCCCAGGGTTGTAGTCGTCCTGTCGACCGCTATCTCCGCCGTTATCTCTGGCGTAGGGATTTAAGGAGGCACCCACTCCGCCGAACTCGTGGAGTCAGCTTGAGATCGTGCCGGGCGGCGGCCTCCAAGGCCATCTGCGCGATGCTTGTTCTCTTGCTGATCGCGTTCTTTCCGGCGACGCTTGGGCACCCCTCTGGTTCCCGTGCCGGCGGAGCTTCCGTCTCCAGCCCGACGGCGCGCCCCGAAGGAACGCTCGGCACATCGGGGATTGGTGGGTTGTCGCCGCAGTCGACCCTCGACTCACGCGTCCGGGGGTTGGCGCCGGCGGAGTCAAATGTCTACGCCACAGATCCGTACGAGTTCCATACTCATCAGCCCGCCCCGATGGGCATTGCGGACTACGGAGTTACGAACGCGGGTGAAGATCCCTATTATTACTACACGCCAGCGGTCCAAGGCATCGTGGCCCTCGAGAAGAACGTCTCCGTAGCCAACGCGACCCTCGGCACTCTCTCGCCCACGTTCGCGACTCAACTGAACGTGATGTTCGTCTTCAACAACGCAGCGGGGAGTCAATTCACGTACTGGGTTCAAGACGTCGCCCAGTACAACACCTCCACCGGGGAAATCTATCGCTTCGTGGATAACATCTGGAACGATACCGCCTCCGGCGCTTCGATGAATCCCTCCACCGTGACCGGGAACGGCACCTTGTTAGAAGCTTCGGGCGGGAGTTACCTCTACGCCGATGTTTCTAACCCGGCCCTCCCTGGCTCCCGGGACGCGCCGGTGACGGCCGGGGAGTCCTACTCGGTCCAGATGGACGCCATCCAAACAACCAGTGGCGCAGCCGGAGTGGAGTTTCTCTACTCCGACGGGAGCGGGTGGGTCTCGTATGATCAGGCGATTTTTCCTTGGGCGGCAAACCTGGAGCACTTCTTCGGATTCGTCGTTGACGGACAAGTGCTCAACTACGTCGGCATACCCTACGACCTAGAACTGACGTTCGGTGGGCCTGGCGGCGGATCGCAGACGACCGACGTCTTTTCCGACCTCGACTTGCGGCTTCTCTACTTCAACGGTCACAATTGGCAATCTCCCGAAAATGCCTTCAACTTCGGCACCGAGACCGCGGAAGGCTCTCAGCAGGTCGAGGCCCTGCCGGCTTACTCCGACATCGACGGCAACGTCTCGACGCTCCTGTTCAACGGATCGAGCCAGGATTCGACGGTCGGCCGGTTGTTCAATGTGAGCCAGATTGGAATCCTGAACTTCACGGACCCGTCGGTCAGCGGCGACATCCTGGTCAACGGGCGCCCCACCCCATTTTCGGGCGGGGCGGCCACGTTGGTGCTCTGGCCCGGTACCTATGATGTGAATCTCTCAGTGAACGGTCAGATGACGGTGCTCGGAATGTGCAGATCCGTGGCCGGAAAGACGGACGTCGTCACCCCCGCTTCCCCGTGTCCCAGCGGAACGGTCCCGCCGCCGACCGGTTCGGGCGGGGTCTCGAATCTGGGTTGGCTCTACGTGTTGCTGGCTCTCATTGTAGTGGTGATCGTCGTCGCAATAGTCCTGGTCCTTCTCTTCCGCAGACGCTCCGGCATTCCGCCACCCACCAGCCCGTATCCGCCTCAATTCTACTCACCCACCGGCGTTCCTCCGGGAGTGATCGGTGGCTCCCCCTCTGCTGGACCTCCCGCGGCCGGGGTGGCTGCTCCCACCTACTACCCGCCGCCCCCGGCAGGGGGATCCTGGTTGGTCCCCCCCCCGTCTCCGGTCTACGCGCCGCCGGTGTACCCGGCCGCGGCGTCCCCACCGATGTCACCTCCGCCCGCGGTAGTGTCCCCCCCGGTGGCCATCCCATATCGGAGCTGCCCGCGGTGTGGAACTCCGGCGGCGCACGGCACCGTCCAGTGCCTGCGGTGCGGCGCCTACCTGCCTCCCGGGTGAATTGGCGTTTCTTAACAGCAGTCCGTCGGGCGCCCTACGGACTGCCGCACGTAGGGCACGGCGTCGGACCCCACGCCCGAGGCTGACCGCAGCGCGGACAGTGGAACGTGGCCGGGGCGATGGCCGGTACCGCGGGTGCGGTTCCCCACGCCTGAGATGCGGACGGACCCCAAATGAAGAGCGCGGCGCCTAAGAGAACGACCGTCGCTACTGTAAGGTACCAACCGACATTCGCCCCCCAAACTGTTGTCTCACCGGATCCAGATGCGGTCCCCCAAAACGAACTGCACTCGCTCGGGCCCGCGCCGCACCCATGAATCAGCATGGGCTGCGCGACTGGGACGAGAGCGGCGGCAACGAGGGCGATAAGCAGGAGCGCGACGACCAGGTACCTAGGGCGGAGTCGTGTGGGGTAGGGAAGACGCCCAAACGAGGCCAACACACCGAGGATTCCGACGATCATCGAGAGGACCAATATCACGATGGTCAGTGCGAGAATGCCCTCGTATAGTCCTGCGAGTGAGGCAAGGTCTGGGTGCCCCGCGTACGGGAACGGGCTCGGCACGCCTCCACGTCCTGACGAGAGGGTGTAGTCGGTCCCAGGGAGGAAGTTGAACGACGCGTCAAACTCCCCGGTCGTGGCGATGGTCCACCAAGGGCTGAACGCGGAAAGGCCAGCGCAGATTCCGCCAACGAGAACAATCACCGAGGCGATGAGCGGACGCATCGCGATCCGGACCGGCGAGTGTGCGGCGTAGGCCCCAAGGGGAACGGGCGTAGGGTACGATGGCCTAGGTGGACCGGTACTCATCTCGGGCCGGCTCCTCTCGCGTGCCGGCATCCGAGCCCTCTATTTGGACATTGTGAGAACCTGTGGTCGCGGTGGCTAAGGGTGTCGAGCCAACGGAATTCTTTGATGGGGGAGGTGTCCATTTCCCGGTCGTAGCCATTCCAGCGACTGGCGGGAGCCAGCCCCTCGGAGTTTCGCGCAGACTCGCGAATAGTCCAGGCGAACGTGCCGGACGGAGTGTCCCTCGCTGACCCGTACGTCGTTAGGCGGTAGGTCGTGGCGGCCCGCCCTCGCTGGGACGGCCCAGTCCAGTAGGTGTAGGTGCCCCTCCATCAAATCCTCTCGTTCGGGCTCGGCATCTAGTCACTTCTTCAGGATGTCGGACCCAGTAGATGCCGCTCTTTACCAAATCCGTGCCGACCGAATGACTTTGACGATGGTTCCCATCCTGTTCATGCAATGAAACTCTGTCTCGTTGGCGCGATCCTACTCAGCGCTGTGAGGCTGGAGCGAGCGATGGCGCGGGGGGCCGACCGGAGTGGACGAGCGAATGGCTGTTCGTCGGCGAGTCGTCCTCAAGTTTTATAGCCGGGCCGTCTCAGCCTCCGCCTGACAGATTATTGAGGGGTTCGCGGTGAAGATCGTTGCGGTCCTGTATCCCGGAGGCCCTTCGGCGAGCAACTCGGAGCTGCTGGGATGCGCAGAGAACGTGTTGGGTCTTCGACCTCTTGTCGAGTCCAAGGGACACGAGCTAGTAGCCCTCACGAACAAGGAAGAACAGCTCGACGCCCAGCTCCCCTCGACCGAGATACTGATCACCACCCCCTTCTGGCCGGCGTATGTAACGAAGTCGCGAATTGAGAGCGCGCCCAAGCTTCGTCTGATCATCACCGCCGGCGTGGGCTCAGACCACGTCGACCTCGCCGCGGCCGCAGCGCACGGGATCACCGTGGCCGAAATTACCGGTTCGAACGTGGTCAGCGTTGCCGAACATGCCATCATGGAGATTCTGTCCCTCGTTCGGAACTATATCCCGGCCTACAAGCAGGTGGTGGAAGGACGCTGGGACATTGCCGAGGCGGCTTCCCGGTCGCACGACCTCGAGGGGAAGGTTGTTGGAATCGTAGGCTCGGGTAGAATCGGACAGCGGGTCGCCGTGCGCCTCCGGCCCTTTGACGTACGTGTACTGTACTACGACTTCCGTCGCTTGAGCACGGTCGAGGAAGAGGTGCTCGGGATTCGGTACGAGGTGCTGGATCAGTTGATCTCGAAGTGCGACGTCATCACGCTCCACTGCCCATTGACGCCGGACACCGACGGTCTGTTCAGTCGGGAGAGACTGTTCGCAATGAAGAAGGGGGCGTACCTCGTCAACACCGCTCGGGGGAAGCTCGTTGATACCCTCGGTCTCGCCGAGGCGATGGAGAAGGGCCATTTGGCGGGGTACTCCGGTGATGTTTGGTACCCCCAACCTGCACCGCCGGATCACCCGTGGCGCCGGATGCCGAACCACGCTTTGACGATCCATGTCTCGGGAACTACCTTGGAGGCCCAGAAGCGCTACAGCGATGGGACGCGGGACTGCCTGATCCGGTACTTCGCCGGAAAGCCGCTGGAACGCGATTACTTGATCGTCGACGGCGGGAAGGTCGTGAGCCCGAGCTACAGCTTCGCTTTCAAACAATGAAGGGTCCCGATAAAGCGGGCGGTCCTCCGGGTACGCGGAAAGGGAGTCCCGACCTGTGGCGTCAAAACCGACAACGATTGACCACCGCTATTTTGTCCAGGCGCCCCCGACGAAGATTTTCGCGCGCTGACGGATTCCAAATGGTTGACACGTTGGTTTCGGGCAGGTGCTTAGATCCAGCCCGCGCCCGGATCCCCGTACACGTTCCGGGGGAGGGGAGGCTATCCCCATGCGCCGAAGTTCTCGCTGCCGTGCCGACCCGTCGATTATCGCTCGCGGGGCCCAACCGTGCGGGGCGCGTGACGCGGATGACGCAGGTCACATTCGAGCTCTCCAAGCGGGGGCGTGGCACGCTCCTCCGCCTTCGGCACGCAGGGTATTTGAGAGATCGAGCGGGGCGCGAAACATACGGAGGGACGGAGGGGGGTGGGCGTATTTCTTGATGAATCTCAAGTCGGTGCTGGTGTACGGCAACGACCTGCGGCGCCGCACGACGCACGAACGCGGATTCCACGGGTTGCAAAGGTCCCCCGCGTTCCTCCATAGCCCACCGCGAGGTCTTTTGCCTGCGGCGGGCTGGTCGTCGTTAGGTCGTCGAACGTCGTGAGTCTCTGGCAGTTAGTTCTCGGATCGGTCCTCATCGTGGCATTCTTCGCCCTAGTGGGCGAGGGGGCCTCCAACCTGATCCGGCGGGCCGGGAAGAGGGCGGGCGCCAAAGAATCGACGCTCGTAGGCATCCGGGACGCGACGCGTACTATCTGGATCGTACTCGCAATTGTCGGAGTGGCCTACTACGCGGACCTGGCGTCTGAACTCTCAGTTCTTGTGGTCTCTACCGTCGGCGGGTTGATCCTATCGCTGGCACTTCAGGCCACGCTTTCGAACGTCATTGCCGGTCTCTTCATGTTCGAGGACGGCACGCTGCGCGTCGGCGACGAGATTACGTATTCCAGCGTCAAGGGGAAGGTGGTGCGTATCACGCTACGGACGTCTTGGATCATGACCGAGAAGGGTAACATCGCCGTCGTGTCCAACTCCAACCTCATGGGAGGCCCATTGACCAATTATACGGCAACGGGGCGGTTAGTCAGGAAATACCAGCTGGAAGGTGCCGTTCCCACCCAGAAGCCGGCGGAGGCCGTTCCGGAAAAGGGTTCGGAAAGTGTGTCGGGGGGGGCCATTCAGGAAAAGCCCGAGCCGCCCCTCGAAAAAGGGGGCGGAAAGGCCTCAGTAAAGCGTGTAAAGAAGGGTCCGCAGACCGTACCTCCACCGGGGGAATCCTAAATGGCCCGTAAAGGCGGAAGGAGGGGTCGGATGGCCCCTCCCAGAGTCGACGCCGGCCGCACCATCGACCGAATGCGACTAGCACGCCTCCTCGCTCGCGAGATCGTCCGGTTCGAGGACGAGAACCCTCGTTCCCGTGAACTGTTCGAACAGGGCCGTCGCTCTCTGCTTGCCGGGGTACCCATGAACTGGATGGCGCGATGGGCCGGACCATACCCCGTGTTCGTGAAGCGCGCCAGGGGGGCCCGGATTTGGGACGTGGATGGCCATCGGTATGTCGACTTCTGTCTCGGAGACACCGGGTCGATGTTCGGCCACTCGCCCCCCGTGGTCGTGCGCGCGGTTACTCGCCAACTCCGGCGGGGCATCACCACGATGCTACCTACCGAGGACGCAGTCTGGGTCGGTCGCGAACTTGCGCGTCGCTTCGGCCTGCCGTACTGGCAACTCGCGATGACGGCCACCGACGCCAACCGGTTCGCCGTGCGGATTGCTCGAGAGGTGACCGGGCGTCCGAAGATCCTCGTCTACAACGGCTGTTACCACGGAAGCGTGGACGAGGCGCTCGTCGAGCTGGAGGATGGGCGGATCGGACCGAACCCCGGGAGCATTGGTCCGCCGGTCGACCCGTCGCTGACTACGAAACTGATCGAGTTCAATGACGTGCCAGCCCTGGAGCAAGCGCTGGCCCCGAAAGATATCGCGGCGGTCTTGGCCGAGCCGGCCATGACAAACCAGGGCATCATCCTCCCGGATGCGGGCTACCACGATCGCCTGCGAGAGATCACGCGTCGGACCGGTACGATCCTGATCATCGATGAAACGCACACATTGTGCGAAGGTCCCGGAGGGTATACCCGGGCGCATCACCTGATGCCCGACATGATCACCGTCGGCAAGCCGGTGGCCAGTGGCATTCCGGCGGCCGCCTTCGGCATGGCGGCGGGAGTCGCGGAACCCAGCCTCCCGAAGGCGAGGGCAGACACCGGCGACGAAAGCGGCATTGGTGGGACGCTCTCGGGGAATCCGGTCGCCGCCGCGGCCATGCGAGCGACGCTGGAACATCTGATAACGCCCGCGTCGTATCGTCGGATGATCCCTCTCGCGAAGCGATGGACGGCGGGGGTGGATCGAACCATTCGTGAGTTGTCGCTCCCATGGCACGTCACGCGGCTCGGCGCGCGTGCAGAGTACCGATTCCGAGGCACGCCACCGCGAAATGGGGGCGAGGCGATCGCATCGAAGGATGCTGACTTGGACCGGTTTGTTCACCTGTACGCCTTGAACCGGGGGGTGCTCCTCACACCGTTCCACAACATGGCACTGATGTCTCCTTCTACATTGGCTGCGGACGTAGACCTGCACACGAAGGTCTTTGCCGAGTGCGCTCGCGAGCTCGTGGAGTAGGCTCGCAAGTGCGCCGGTCGCCCATCGTAGCCCCTCCTCTCTCCCGCTTCCGTCGCTCCTAAGTATCCGAATAAGGTTGCCCGCGGTAATGACAAGTCCCGCCACTTCCGCACTGAGCGGTCCCACGCCTGTCCCCGACCGCCCAGCGAGTTCCCCTCCAGCCCTCCCGAAGGAATTGGAGGTCAAGGGCCTGGGCCGTCTGGGTACCGGCGCCGGCGTCGGCCTCGCCGGCGGAATCGTGGGAGTGGTTCTCCCGATCGTATTCCTTTGGCTCGCGTCGCACAACCCGGGTGGCTTCTTCACCTACGACACGACGCTCGTTGACACGATCGGATTCTTTGTCCTCGCGGGTGCCGTGCTCCTCCTCGTCTCGTTGTTCCTCTACCGGCGCGGCTTCGCAGTGCTCCGTAAAATCGACGGTCGATTCGCGGTGGCCTCGGTGCTGTGCATCGTGGGCTCGATCGGATTCCTGCTCCTCCTCGTTTCGGCCGCTGTCCTGGTCGGCTCGAGCAGCTCGTT
>JBARJD010000111.1:0-3697 GCA_049800095.1 Thermoplasmata archaeon
CCGCCGACTCGCCACGCAAGTCGCCGCGGGAACGCTTCGGCCGGACGAGATCGACGACCGGAAGGTCTCCGAGAACCTGTACACCGCCAACCTGCCAGATCCAGATCTGGTACTTCGTACGAGCGGAGAAGAGCGGATCTCGAACTTCCTGCTCTGGCAGGTCGCGTACTCCGAGCTCTATTTTGCGGATGTCATGTGGCCGGGCTTGACCAAGACCGACTTCTTGCGAGCCATCCGAGCCTTTCAGCTCCGCCGGCGAAACTACGGCAAGTAGACGCGCTCGGTTCCCAAAGCCCTCGTGCGTTTGGCGGAATGTCTCCGCCGTCTTGTTCGAGTCATGACTTCCGGGCGAGAGCCGCTAGCAGCGCAGCGCCGTTCGGGGAACCGAGTCCCGTACACGCGTTCCACCCCGGTCCAGCGTCAAAACCTCCGTTGTTGCCTTCGGTGATCTCGTGGAAGGTGCCGGATTCCGGTCCGACGTAAACGAGCGGCTGGAGATAACCGACGGTCGCGCCAAGGGACTGGTTGAGGCGGGCGATGAGTCCGGCCCAGAGAGGGGCCACCGCGCTCGTGCCGCCGATAACTAAGGGGGCGCCGTCCACGAACATCGAGTAACCAGTCCCGGGGTCTGCGTCCCCGGCGACGTCCGGTACGCCGCGCCCCGCGAAACCGCCGTCGCCGAGCGGCACTCCCGCCGACCGTTGGAAGGTAGGAAGCGGGAAAAACTGGCTGACTCCGCCCCCAGTGGCCCCTTCGTTCTCCGAGAGGTCGTTCCAGACGACCTCCTCGGTGATCTCGTCGGCGTCTTCCACATCGAGAAGCAATCGAGTCCCCCCGCAACCCAGAACATAGGGCGCGGACGCGGGGAAATCCACGGCCAGAGTGCCGGCGGGCCCTCCGTCGCTCGCTCCGCCGTCTCCAGCGGCCGCGATGACCGTGATGCCCAGAGCCGTTGCATCTTCGCAAGCCGCGTTGAACTCCGTCATCGCCTGAGCCGTCCAGCTGGCCTCGGGTCCCCCCCAGCTGATGGAGAGCAGGTTCGGGCGGTTGACCGAGTCGTGAATCGCCGTCGTCAGCGCGTCGAGAAATCCCTGGTCACTGTTCGGCGCGAAGTAGGCCGCAATCCGCGCACCTGGGGCCAATGCCCCGGCCATCTCGATGTCGAGCTCTACCTCGCCATCGGGGCCGTTGGCGTCTCCCGTCGGTGCGTTGCCCACGCCGTCGACCGAAACGGCCGTGACCGTGGGCAGTGGAAGCCCCGCGGACGCGAAGAAGCTCTTGAGGTCCTCAGTCCGGAACCCTCCCCCAAATTCGAGAAGTCCGATGCACTGCCCCGCTCCAGATGTCCCGGCGGGGAATTCGTACGCGGTCGCTACTTCCTGAGGAGTGTAGGAGATCTCTGCGACCTGTGCGATGCGAAAGTGCGTGCGGACCTGCGGGCGCTGATCCAGCCCAAACACCCCGACAATCCGGTCTTCAAGACCCTCGGGGACCTGAAGAGTGCCCACGCGGGCCCGGAATTGACCCAAAGGACCCTCATAGATCCCGAGCTCTGTGCCGAAAAGACGGTTCATTTGGTCGACGGTCCCCGAGAGACGGACCGCTCGCCGAGCGAGGTTCACCTCGATTACCTGGACGTCAGAGCGGGCGGCGGCTGTTTGGACCGCGGTGGCGTCTTCCGGGAGCGCTCCGTACACAGCGGCAAACCCTTCACGAGCGACATACTGTCTTTCAGAGGGATGCCCTGGGCCGAACGGCGGAAGTGCGGTAAGAGCGCTTTCAAGAGTTCGGCGCCGTAGGTAGACCGTGATATGGATCAACTCCTTCGGATCCGCTGGACGGACGAGGCGACCTCCGGAGGGGAGCTCTCGCCGGCTCTCAACGAGTTCGGTTTTCATCGCCATGACTCACCCTAACCTCGCCCTCGGGCCGGCGCCAGTGCATGTTCGCCAAAACCCCAAAGGGCTGTCGGTCGACTGTTCGATCGGCGCCCAGCAGCTTCTCCCACGCTGCCGCGGACGGGGTGCGCCTCCTTTAAATACAAGTGCATATTCATCGCTCCTGACGACCGAGAGGAATCTCGGGAGAAAAGAGAACCATGTTGACAGGACAGACACCGATTCTGGTGCTAAAGGAAGGGACCAAGCGGGAGAGGGGACGCGGCGCCCTTTCGAACAATATCGCCGCCGCAAAGGCGATCGCCGACGCTGTCCGCTCGACCCTCGGGCCGCGCGGATTGGACAAGATGCTCGTCGACTCGATGGGCGATGTCGTCGTCACGAATGACGGCGTCACGATCCTGAAGGAGATGGATGTCGAGCACCCGGCCGCGAAGATGCTGGTCGAGGTCGCTAAGACCCAGGACCAAGAGGCCGGCGACGGAACGACCACCGCGGTCATCCTTGCGGGCGAGCTCCTCAAGCGTGCCGAGGCTCTGATCGAACAGAACATTCACCCCACGATCATTTCCCAAGGATATCGGCTCGCCGCTCAGAAGGCGCTCGAAGTGCTCAACGGCATTTCGGAGCCGGTCAAGATCGACGACCCCGACACGCTGAAGCGCGTCGCCGTCACGTCGATGTCCTCGAAGTCGGTCTCGTTCAACCGGGACCTTCTCGCCGACATCGCAGTGAAGGCTGTTCAGGCCGTCGCCGAGAAGCACGAGAAGGGCTACACCGTTGATCTTGACGACATTCAAATCGTAAAGAAGAATGGCGGGTCCATCACCGACTCTCAACTTATCGAGGGCGTCATCGTGGACAAGGAAAAAGTCCACTCGGGCATGCCCGCGCGCGTCGAGACACCGAAGATCGCGCTCTTGGATGCCGCGCTCGAGATCAAGAAGACCGAGATCGATGCGAAGATCGAAATCAACGAACCGTCGCAACTGAATGCCTTCCTCCAGGAGGAGGAGAACATGCTGCACCGGATGGTGGAGCAGGTCAAGAAGTCCGGCGCCAACGTCGTCTTTTGCCAGAAGGGCATCGACGACCTGGCCCAGCACTTCCTGGCGAAGGAACACATCTACGCCGTCCGCCGGGTCAAGAAGTCCGACATGGAGAAGCTGGCCAAGGCAACTGGCGCCAACATCGTCTCGAAGGTCAGCGAGTTGTCCGCTGAGGACGTCGGAACAGCTGGCTTGGTCGAGGAGCGGAAGATCGGGGAAGACTCCCTGACGTTCGTGTCGGGCGCCAAGAATGCGAGGGCGGTCTCCGTCCTACTGCGCGGCGGCACCGAGCATGTGCTCGACGAGATAGAGCGGTCGGTCGATGATGCGCTGAACGTGGTCGCAGTTGCGGTGGAGGACGGGAAGATCGTCTACGGGGGCGGGGCCTCCGCGGAAGAGATCGCCATGCACCTTCGCGACGAGGCGGCAAAAGTCGGCGGCCGGGAGCAGATGGCGTTCGAGACGTTTGCCGAGGCACTCGAAGCCGTGCCGCGGACGCTCGCCGAGAACGCGGGTCTGGATCCGATCGACATCCTGATCGAGCTCCGCCAATCGCACAAGAGCGGCAAAAAGTTCTCGGGCGTCAATGTCCACTCGGGCAAGGTCGACGATATGAAGGTGCTTCATGTCGTGGAACCGATCCGGGTCGGGCGGCAGGCGATCGAGTCCGCCACGGATGCGGCGGTCATGATCCTGCGGATCGACGACGTGATCGCCTCGAAGTCCGGCGGACCCCCCGCGGGCGGGGGC
>JBARJD010000112.1:0-22715 GCA_049800095.1 Thermoplasmata archaeon
GCTGCTGCTCGATCCGCTCCGCCTCGTGGATCAGCGGCTCCGGGTCGAGCGTCGACCGTAGGAGGATGTGGTTGATCGTTTCGATAATCTTGGCCGCAGCCCGGGCATCGGGGTACTCGGGATTCGCTTCGGCGAGGAAGGTCAGGACGTCAAACCCGCGTCGGCGGCCCTCGTTCAGTAGAACCCCCGCGATCCCGGTAATCACGCCTTCCATGAACGGCGTCACGTTCGGTTCGATGTACAGTTGCTGCGCGCGGAGGGTGCTCGCGATCCCGTAGACGCGGACCTCCGGCACCTTGGTCGGTCGCCGGTGCTCCTTGGCCCCCGGCGCCGGCTCCACCACGAGCCCCTCCGGGGAGACCAACAGACCGCAGCGCTGTTCCTGCACCCAATTGAGTATCGCGGTCGCCAGGGGATGGATGACATTCGGCGGCGGTTGGAACTCGGAGATGAAGGCGACTATCCGATCTGCGACCCGGCCGTTCCGCCCCTGCGGCGGGGTGCCCGAATAGATCCGCACCGGGTGTTGCGGCTTGCCGTCCCTGACCAGCGACACCGTCGGGAACGAGGGGGACTCGACGATCCCAATCTGCTCCATCTCGAGCGTATCGATCAGGTAGTTTGCGACGATCGAACTCACGAGGCCGACGGAGGGGAACCCGTCTAGGACGATCGCGCCTTCGACGTCAACGCGCTTGATCTCGTAGATGCGCACTTCGTCGGAGAGCATGGGAGAAACTCAGAGCGACTTCTCGACGATCTGGCCTAGTTCCCGACTGAACAGTTCAACGACCTCGGCCGTGAGCTTGCTTCGTATCTCCGAAGGCACCGCCGCGAGCCCGAGCCGTGCCGTGAGCGCGCCCACACGAAGCAGCGCGGCGTACTCCATCGCTCGCGCCTCGAGAAGGGCCCGAACGCCCTCCCGCAAGTCGTGGGCGAGCTTCGGGTCTTCCTTGAGTGTCTTTTCCAGGTGATGTCGAATCTCGTCCTTGACAACATCCCGTATCGCTTCCCGCACGAGCTCCTCGGGACGCATCAGGTCTCGGCTGCCCTTGAGGAGCGTCGTGATCGGCTCCCCCGGCGAGCTGTCTTCGGCCATCGGTGGCCGCGGACGGGGCACGTCCCCATTAACTCTTCTGACCGGTCGGGCGGCCGCGCGCCGGCCGGCGAAGCACTTATTGGCCGGCCGCCCTCCGCCGCCTCGGTGGGCTGGTAGATCAGCGGAAGATCGCTACCTTGGCAAGGTAGAGGTCGCGAGTTCAAAGGGTCCGTAGGCGCCTCCTCCGGCACCGGAAATTCTCGCCCAGTCCACTCCCCTCCGGACAGCCATTTTCGGGGAGGACTTCGATGGGTGTCGAACCCTTTGGACGACAATAAGGGCCAAGCCTTTATACCACCCCGAAGGTCGGCGAGTTGTGGCGGCCGAGCTGCGCGAAAAGATCGCGGGCGAGGTGGTTCTATCGCCGCATCCCGGAAGAACGCTCCGGAAATGGCGCGAAGGGTTCCAAGTCTCGCAACGGGAACTGTCGAAGGCGCTCGACACGGTTCCGTCGGTGATCTCCGACTACGAGGCCGAGCGGCGAGCGAGCCCCGGTGCCACGTTCATTCGACACTACGTCGACGCCCTCCTCGAGATCGACACACGCAGCGGACGCCGGATTGCCCAGCGGTTGGGGAGCCGGCCCCATACGGAGGGAATCCTTGGAATGCGAGAATTTGCCGTGGCGATCCCGCTCAAATCGGTTGCGGAACTCCTCGACGCCAAGTCGGTAAGCACCGTCGACCTATTGCGGGATATCCACGGGTACACGTTGCTGGACGCCCCGCGCGCGATCCTCTCGATGGACGCCTCCCGGTTCGTAGAGGTGTACGGCTGGACCACCCAGCGTGCGTTGATCTTCTCGAACGTGAAATACGGACGCTCCCCGATGGTAGCGGTCCGGGCACATCCGCTCAAGCCCGCCGCAGTGATCTTCGCAAACCCGGGTCGGATCGACCCGCTCGCCATCCGACTGAGTGAGGTAGAGAACATTCCTCTGCTCGCGACCTCGATCGGCCCCACAGATGTCCTACGCCGCCTCGAAGAGTTGTGATATCAAATATGCAGCACATGGACGCCGGAATAGTGAGCTATGGAGTGTACGTGCCGCGGTACCGAATCACGCCCGCCGAGATCGGACAGGTCTGGGGAGTCGACGGGGTGGCGATGGGGCAGGGGCTCAACATCGAGCGCAAGAGCGTTCCGGCCCCCGACGAGGACACGATCACGATCAGCACCGAAGCGCTCCGGGTGGCCCTCCTCCGCGGGAAGATCGACCCGCAAGAGATCGGCGCCCTCTATGTCGGGAGCGAGTCGCACCCGTACGCCGTCAAGCCGACGGCCACGATCGTGGCGCATGCCGTCGGCGCGACGCCGAACCTGACCGCCGCTGACTTCGAATTCGCTTGCAAGGCCGGAACGGCAGCCATCCAGACCTGCCTGGGCCTCGTCCGGTCCGAGATGGTCCGGTACGGGGTTGCGATCGGCACCGACACGTCGCAAGGGGCGCCTGGGGACGCGCTCGAGTACTCCGCGAGTGCCGGCGGCGGAGCGCTCGTCATCGGCCGGGAGAACGTCATCGCCACGGTGAACCATACGGTGTCGTACACCACGGACACTCCGGACTTCTGGCGCCGAGAGGGCCAGCGCTATCCGAGCCACGGCGGGCGGTTCACCGGCGAGCCCGCCTACTTCCGTCACGTGGGAGAATGTGCGAAGTCGATGTTCAAGACCGCCGGCACCTCGACGAAGGACTACACCCACGTCGTGTTCCACCAGCCCAACGGCAAGTTCCCGCGTCGGATCGGCACCCAGCTCGGCTTCACGGACGAGCAGATGAAGTACGGAATGGTGACCCCGCGGATCGGGAACACCTACTCCGCTGCGGCGCTCATCGGGCTCGCCAACGTGCTCGACCACGCGAAGCCCGGCGAACGCATCCTCGTGGTCGGCTACGGCTCCGGCGCCGGATCCGACGCCTTCGACCTCACCGTCACCGACGCGCTCGCCAGTTACGACCGCTCCTTTGGTATGCCGGTCCAGTATTTTCTGGACAGTGGCGTCGAGCTCTCCTACTCGGTCTACGCCAAGTTCCGCGGCAAGATCGACATGGGTGGGGAGGCCTGACCATGCGCGACGTAGCGATCCTTGGCATCGGCATGACCAAGTTCGGTGAGCTGTGGGACCGGTCGTTCCGCGAGATCGGCATCGAGGCCGGATTCCAGGCCCTCGTCGACGGCAAGCTGTCGTCTCACGACCTCGGAGGGCTCTACCTCGGCAACATGGCGAGCGGCGCCTTCCTCGAGCAGGAGCACATCGCGCCGCTCATCCTGGACTACGCCGGCCTGGCCGGCCACCACCTCCCGGCGATCCGGGTCGAGGCCGGCGGCGCCTCCGGGGCGATGGCGCTGCACGAGGGGTATCTCGCCGTCGCGAGCGGGGCCTACGACTTCGTCGTGGTCGGCGGCGCCGAGAAAATGACGGACGTTTCGGACACCGAGGCGAGCCGGATCGTCGACGCCACCGCCGACACGGAGTGGGAGCTGGTCTTCGGCGCAACGCTCCCGGCGCTCTGGGCCATGGTCGCCCGTAAACACATGCACGAGTACGGCACCCGACGCGAGGACATCGCCGCGCTCCCGGTCCACGACCATCTGATGGCGTCGAGCAATCCGCTCGCGCATTTCCGGAACAAGGTGAGTGCCGATCAGGTCATGAATTCCGGGATGGTCGCCGACCCACTCGGCCTCCTCGACTGCTCCCCGTTGTCGGACGGCGCCGCCGCGGTTCTGCTCGGCCCACTCGAGAGCGCACGGAAATATACCGACACGCCGATCAAGATCGCGGCGAGCCAGGTGGCCTGCGACACGATGGCGCTTCACCACCGACGCGACCTCACGACGATGGACTCGACGGTGTTCGCCGGGAAACGCGCCTTCAGTCAAGCGCGCCGGAAGCCGTCCGACGTACAGGTCGCCGAAATTGACGACGCCTATTCCATCGCGGGCCTGGTCGCACTCGAGGACCTGGGATTCGTGGCGAAGGGGGAAGCCGGCGTGGCGATGCGCGACGGGCGCTTCTTCGGGAAGGGCTCCACGCAAATCAATACCTCCGGTGGTCTCAAGGCCCAAGGGCGGCCCTTCGGGGCCGTCGGCGTGGCCCAGGTCGTGGAACTCGTGCGCCAACTGCGCGGCGAGGCGAAGGAGCGGCAAGTCCGCGGCGCCCAGGTCGGTCTCGCGCACAACGTCGGCGGCACCGGGGCCACGAGCGTGGTGACGGTCGTGGAGCGGGTGAACTGAAGGAGGAACATCATGGCGATCGCACGTTTCTGGCGAGAGACCCCGAGACGATACAACCTCGGCGGTTCCCGATGCACCGTGTGCTCGACGGTGTACTTTCCGCCCCGTTCCGTCTGTCCGACCTGTTCGACGCACCGTCAATCGCTCGGGAAGATGGAACCGTTCCAACTGTCCGGCGACGGAGAAGTGGTCACCTACACCGTGGTCCACGAGGCGGCCGAGGGCTTTGAGATGCAGGTCCCGTACGCTCTGGCGATTGTGCAGACCGTCGAGGGCCCCCTCCTTACCGGACAGATCGTGAACGTCGTGCCGGAGGAGGTCCAGATCGGGCTCAAGGTACGGGCCACGTTCCGGAAGCTCCGGGAAGAAGGCCGGGCCGGGGTCATCCACTACGGTTACAAGTTCGCGCCCAAGGAGGAGGCCAGGACGGAAGCGAGAGCCGGTCAGGTGGCCGCACCGGCCCCCTCACCCCCTCTCTCGTCCGACCCATCGCGCGCCCGAGCGTGACGGAACATACCCACGAGTCCTCATCCCCCGCGCCGTCCGGTGACGGCGCCCCGGCCGATGAGGAGTATGCTGACGCCTACTCCGAGGGATACGGGGAGGGACTGCGCGAAGCGTTCCGGGAGGTCCTCTCGCACGTGGGCCGCGGGCACACCGTCGGCGAGATCCGCGTTCTCGTGGAAAGCCGTCTCGCCCGGATCCGAGACGACGTCTCCGCGAAGCGGCGGAACATTCTCGGCCCTCCACGACGCCCGGCGTGGGGAGCTCTGCTGCGGCCTCCCGCGGGCCGCCGTCCGGAACCGGAATCGGTTCCCCTGCTCGCCCGCGGCAGCAGCTACCTCTTCCGGGAGGATCGCCCCCGGAATGCCTTGACCTTCGTCGGCCGCGCCGGCGGGGAGTACGGACGAATCCTGTGCGTCACGACGAACCCGCCGGAGTTCGCCGGCGTGGCCCGGAACCGGGTCGAGGTCCTCCGGCTAGCGCTCCCCAGTCCGGGCCTCGCGGCCTCGGAGGGGGAGCTCGACCCCGGTGGACTCGGGGGCCGGATCAAGGAAGCCACGGAGGCGCGCGGCGGCGCGCTCGTCTACCTGGACGCGCTGGAGCTCATGAGCACAGAATACTCGCTGGATACGACGCTCAAGTTCGTCAACTTCGTCACCGCGCAGGTCGCACGGACCGGTTCGGCCTTCGTCGCGTCGGTGGACCCAGGCACCCTCGAGGACCGGGACCTTCGGCGACTCCAACGGTCGTTTAATATCGTGAGCTGACCCCCTCCGCGGCAGAGGATCGATGGAGGTTGCGTTCTTCACGGACAGCTACCTCCCGACGCGCGACGGCGTGGCCACGGTCACAAGTGCCCTCGCCCGGGAACTGGTCGAACTGGGGCACCCCGTTACGGTGTTCGCCCCGAGCCCTTCGGGCGGTGGACCGCATGAGGAAACCTCGCCGGATGGGGTCTCGATTGTCCGCAGCCGCTCGTTGCCGGTGCCCCTCTACGGACAGTATCGATGGGGCCTATTCCCGTTCTCCCAGCTTCGCGGACGTCACGTGCGCCGGTTCGATGTCCTCCATCTCCACACGCCGGGCATCATGGGCAGCACGGCTTTCCTCGCCGCCCGTCACCTGCGGAAGCCGCTCGTCGGAACGTTCCACACCAACGTGTGGGAGATGCGAGGGAGTTTCCCGCGGACCCTCCCGGTCCGGCTCTTCTTCCGTGCGGCCTCGTGGTACGCGCTCGGCGCGTACTACCGCTGCGACGTGACGACAGTGCCTAGCCTCCCGGCGAGGAACTGGGTGGTCGAGCACAGCAAGAAGACCTTTCGCCGGCCCGTGGAGGTGGTGCCGAACGGCATCGAGGTGGAGCGCTTTCATCCGGGGATCCCAGTACCGGACTGGCGGGAGCGGTGCGGTCTCCCCTCCGCCCCGCTCGTGACCTACCTCGGCCGTCTCACGCTCGATAAGGGTGTCCATCGCTTCCTGGACGCGCTGGCCGACCTGAGTGGCCGAGAGGACTTTGCGGGCCTGATCGCCGGGGCGGGTCCCGAAGAAGGCCGCGTGCGAGAGCGGCTGCGGAACGACCCACGACTGTCCGGAAGGGTCCGCTACATCGGACCGGTCGCCGAGGAGGAAAAGGCCTCCCTCCTCGCGCAGTCGGAACTGTTCGTTCTCCCGTCGACGTCCGATACCTCCTCGATGGCGCTGCTGGAGGCGATGGCCTGTGGGTCGGCCTGCCTCGCCTTTGATGTCGGGGGCCCGGCGGAGCTGATCCAAGATGGCGTCACCGGGAAGCTCGTGGCGCCGAACCGCGAAGGGGCCTTGGCCCGGGCGATCACGGAGCTCCTCGCGAGCGGGTCCGAACGGGAGCGGCTCCGGCACGCCGCGATCGAATATGTTCGCCGGGAAGCGTCGATCGAGCGCACCGCCACCCGGTTTATGGCCCTTTACGAAATGCTCCTCCAGGAACGGAGGCCGAATGACGGGCGCCTCGCCGGATGAACTGCACGCCATTGCCCTCCGGGGCGCCTCCGAATTCCACGACAGTTACTCCGAACGTGCCCTCGACCGGGCGTTCGAGGAGTACCGGGCCCGGCGTCGCGAGAAGCTCACGACGTTCGTTCCGCGCGTCGATGGGAAAGAGTACGCCTCGATCCTTCATGCGGTGATCTCCGAGACCCCATTTCAGGAACTTACCCTCGAGTTCCCTCTCGCATCGGCCGACGACCCGGCGTGGGAGTTCCTCCGACCGGCTCGGTCGATCACCATGGGGGCGGACGGTTCCACCTCCGTGGTCCCCCTCGCGCCCGAGAGGCCGCCAGTGCGGGCCATGGCGCGCCTGCTGCTGCGGGAGACCTACGTCCCCCGGTCCGTTGTCCAAGACCGCGACGCGACGCGGGGGGTCGCCTCCACGGCGCCGCGGACCGAGCTGTTCACGCCCCCCGGGTGGGCGCAGTTTGTCCGCCGCGCCGGGGTCGTTCCATTCTCGACGGCCGTGCTCCTCTACTTTCCGGAAGAGCGCCTGCGCTACGAGCTCGACCTCATCGACAACGGTCTCCTGCCCGACCTGCGGCATGGCCGATTACGGCGCGTCGCGCACGTACGCCGATCGGCCCGCGTCGCACACGCCGTCGACCGATACATTGCCCGCGGCGATGTCTCGCTGCCAAACGCCCGGGCGCTCGAGATCGTCTTCGAAACGCGCGGGGTCACGGCCATCGACATGGCGCCGGTCTTCGGGGGCGTTCGAGAACGGGCGACCTCGAGCCTCGAGACTCTCAGCGCGCGGGGCCTGGTCGCCTTCGACCGCCCCAGCGGCCAGTATCGGCCGCAGTTGGAGGCGGTCGTTCCATCCGCCGACCGGCCACGGTCCAACTCCCCGTCGGCCAGCTCTCCCGCGAACCCCCTCCTCCGCACCAGCGTCGCCGAACTGCTCGCGGCGGCCGACGCACGGGCGACGTGCCCTCTCTGTGGCGACTCGATCCCTCCCGGGCCGAGGGGCCTCCTTTGTGCCAAGTGCACCGCTCTGGTGGGGACCGGCGGACCCGCCTGAGGGTCGAGCGGGCCTGTCGGGAGTTTCCGCCGGTGGGAAGGCCACTTCCCGCCGGCCTTTGAACCCGAGTTCGCTGGCTTAGAAGGCCAGTGCTTTGTCCCGGCTAAGCTACAGGCCCGTCCGTGCAAACCCCATGGGGCGCTTAATCTTTCGCGCCGCACCTCGATTCGGCCGCGCTTCCGAGAGCGACCCGGCGAGCGTCCGGGCGACGAGGCGGGCGAGTCGGAGCGGTTCCGGAAGGTTGCCGCGCACCGTGGTCCGACGCACGATGGCGGCGGCCTCGGCGCGGGTGCAGCCCACCGCGCTCACGCGGAGGGGGTTGCCCTCGGGCGTCGCGAGACGAAAGAGCGGATGGGCGCGGACCAGACGCCATCGCGCCGACGCGTCTCGGGGAAAGTACTTTCGTAGCGCCGCATGAATGGCCGGAAAATCCGGTGGCCGCCGAGTCACTGTGACGATCGGCCGCTGGAGTCCCGCGTAGAGTCGGTCGAGGTCGATCAGGTTGAACCCCCCCACGGCGATACCGTCCAAGATCACCGCCCGGACGCCGTCGAGGAACGGTGACTCCCCGAGGAGGGACAGGATCCGGTCCGTCGCATCGGTCCCGTCGATCGCGACCGAGGTACGGAGAATCCCTTCCACGTAATTGGGAGCGGAGAAGATCACGCCGACGAGGGCGGTCCGGCGCGCCGACCGCACAAAGGGACCGTCGTCGAGTCCGATGACCCGGAGGTGCGGCTTCGCGAGTGCCCGGGTGAAGACTTTAGACCCCCGACCGCGTGGAGACTCTCGATGGCGACGCCGGTGGACCTCCGGTGCCCGCATTGCGGGGCGCGGTTGACGGCCTATACGCCGTATCCGCTCCTCACCTCGTACACGCGGTGTCCCCACTGTGGTTCGGTGCTTCCGTTCGTTGCGCCCCGCGAGCCGGCCCCCCTCTACAGTTGGGAAATCTACCCGGGGCTATATCCCCCCACTCCAATTCCTCGGCCCTCGAGCCCATGGCGACGCCCGGCGTTGCTCGCCCTGCTGCTCGTGGCGACCGTGCTTCTGGCCACGCTCGGGGGAATCTTCGCCTGGGTCGGCAGTGACGCCCTGCGGCCCGGAACCCTCACCGTCGGCGGCACGCTCTCGCCCTACCCGGAACCCAGCGCCTGGGTCGATGTGCAGGGCGAAAATGGATTCCACGTGAACGAGTCGGCCGCTACCGGCGTCTTCTCGATCTCCGGGGTGCCGTACGGAGGGGTCGAGATCACGGCCGGAGCGATCGGGTTTGGGACTCTCCAGGTCGATTTGTTCTATTCCCCGGTCTACTCGAGCATCGCGGGGAGCCCGGGCGCGATCCAACTCGACCTCAGTCCGGCCAACGGTTCCAGCCTGACCGTCATCGATACGACGGCCTTCCCGGACCTAGAGACCTTCGTCGCGTACGTATGGTCGGGCACCGGCCTCCTATGGATCTCGGCCCTCCTCACCGGCCTCGGGCTGCTCGCCGCCCGCCGGGACCGGCTGCCGTTGGTCATCGTCGCCGGGGCCTCGGCGATGGTGGCCCCGTTCGCGCTCCCGCTTCTCGGAATCGATGTCATCAGTCAAGCCATCACGATCGCGGCCATCCTCGCCGTCCCGGTGGGGATCGTGGTACTGCTCATCGCCCTGCCCGAATTGGCACGGGCGCAGGTTCCCGTGGAGCCGATCTAGCGGCTCGGTCGATCCGAAGCCCACCGCTACGCGGAGCCGCCCCGGGGACGCGGGGCCGCCTTTCGCGAATTGGGAAGAGGGCGCCGGTTGCGATAGCCGCCCTGGAGCGGATGCCAGAAGCCGACCTCATCTTCTCCTCGTCGCCAGCAGAGGAAGACGACCTCCCCCTCCAGTCGGCCATAGAAGTCGGCGAGGCCGACCTCCAGGTCCTTCACCTCGATGCCCTCTTCATGGAGGCGGAGTACCTCCTGCTCGAGCCGCCGGCTGAGGCTCTGCCACTCCTCGTCGAGCCGATGCCGGAGAGCGAAGTCCGGGTTGTCGTTGGACTCGAGCTCCTTGCCCCAGAAGGAGGCGAGGCGCTGGAGTTCCTCGTGGACGACCCCGAGGCGGGTGGCCCACGCTTTCAACTGGGGCAGCAGAGCGCGAAGCTCATTGAGCCGAGCGTTCGCTTCCTCGACGGTCCAGAGACGGGGAGGCACCGTGGCCGCGTGGTCCACGCCGTCTCGCTCGGTCTCCACCCGGGTTCGATGGTCCGGTCGGTATATACCCGTTTGTCAGGGACCTTGCAATGCGACCGCACCTCGGAACGAGACGAACCTATTGCTCACCGGCCGTCACCGTCGTAACCGGCCAGCCCTTGTCGTGATAGGCCCGCAGCACCTCGGTGGCGTGGGTCGCGTCGCGTACCTCGAGTTCGACCTCCACGGTCACCTCGCCGGGCGGCCGATCCGGGGCTTCGCGGTCGTGGACGATATGTCGTACGTTCGCAGAGAGCCCCGCCGCGATGCCGAGGAGCTCCGCCAGCTGGCCCGGCTTGTCACGCAACGGCGCACGGATCCGAAGCAATCGGCCCTCCGCCGACAGTCCGATCCAAAGAATCCGGTCAAGAAGGAACGGGTCGAGATTGCCGCCGCTGATGACGAGGACCGTTGGCCCGTTCTCGAGCAACTCGGGGTGCGCGAGAACGGCCGCTAGCGAGACCGCGCCGGCGCCCTCGGTCAATAACTTCGCGTTCTCGAGAAGGAGGAACACTGCCCGCGCGATGGCGCGGTCGTCCACGCTGACGGCCTTGATCCCGTAGTGTTCGAAGATCTGGAAGGGCCGGTCCCCGATGTGGCGCGTCGCGAGGCCGTCGGCGAAGGTGTTCGGGCGACCCCCGACCACGACCCGGCCCTGGTCCATAGAGGCACGAAGGGTATCGGCGCCGGCCGGTTGCACGCCGACGATCTCCACGGCGGGGTTCGTCTCTTTCGCTGCGACGGTGATCCCGGCCAGCAGCCCGCCCCCGCCGACACCCGCGATGATCCGTCGGGTTGTCGGAAGGTCGTTGAGGATCTCGAGGGCAACGGTTCCCTGACCGGCGATAACTTCCGGATCGTTGAAGGGATGGACATAGACGAATCCTTCTTCCTTCGAAAGTCGGAGGGCCTCCGCGTCGGCTTCCTCGAAATCGCCGCCGTGAAACACCACCCGAGCGCCGAGCGCCCGTGTGGCGCTGACCTTGGACGGAGACGCGCCACGCGCCATCACGATCGTTGCGGGGATTCCCCGGTGGCGGGCGGCGTACGCCACACCTTGAGCGTGGTTGCCGGCCGACGCGGCGACGACGCCGTGCGCGGCTTCCGCATCGGAGAGAGAGAGAATGCGGTTCGTGGCCCCCCGGAGTTTGAACGCGCCGACGCGTTGGAGATTCTCGAGCTTCAGGAACACGCCGGTCGACGGGAGCCCCGGTATGGGCGGCGCCGGGATCAGCGGCGTTCGCAGAATGACCCCCGAAATACGCCGCGCCGCGGCCTCCACGTCCTCGAGCCGGACGGGGAGCGCATCGGTCACGTCGCCGGTTCGCTCCACGCGGCCTTAACCGTTCGGGGGGGGTCTGGCGCCGGCCGTTTGGGTTCGTTGTCGGAATGGTTTTCTCTACGCGCGCGTCCGACCGGGAGCGCGTTCGCAAGGAATTCCTTGGGAGAAAATCGTGTGACGGAGCTACGCGCAATTCCATTCTCGGTTGCGCTTATATAGAGAACCCTTCTCCCCCCGCCCCACCGGAGGCGAAAGACGCTCCAAATCGATGGCCCGCCGACACCGACCGCGCCGAGGCTCGCTCGGCTACTCCCCCCGTTCTCGCTCGTCGCGTAGTGTACCCAGGATTCGCACGTGGCCGGCCGGCCCTAAGCAACCGACCATCGAGGGGTTTGCCGGGTTCAAAGTCGGCATGACCCACGCCTTCATCGTCGATTATCGAAAGCGCTCCACTACCGCGGGGCAAGAGGTCTCCGTACCAGTCACCGTCATCGAGACTCCCCCGATCCATGTCGTGGGAGCCCGACTCTACCGGGACGACCCGTACGGAAGCCGGGTCGTGGGCGAGGTCTGGGCGGAGGAGACCCACGACGAGGTCGATCGCGCCATCCCCCGCCATCCTCCGACCGAGACCCCCAAGCTCGACGCGTTCCGGACGGTGCCCGCGGATGATGTCCGTCTTATCGTCCACACGGAACCGTGGTTGGTGACCGGCGTAGGCTCTAAGACCCCCGACATCTTCGAGGTCCGGGTATCGGGGGAAGGATTCGAGGACCGACGTTCGTTCGCGCTGACCCAACTTGGAAAGGAAGTCACGATCGATCAGGTCGCCAAAGAGGGCGAGTTCTTCGACTTGGTCGGCGTCACCAAGGGCAAGGGATTCCAAGGTCATATTCAACGCTGGGGCGTCCATCTCCAACCCCACAAGAACTCGAAGCACCGCCGGATGATCGGCACTCTCGGGCCGCACAACCCGAGCTTCGTCACGTACCGGATCCCCCAGGCCGGTCAGATGGGCTACCATAAGCGAACGATCTACAACATCCGTCTCCTCAAGATCGTGCGCGACCCGAAGACCGACGCCGTCACGCCAAAGGGCGGCTACCTCCACTATGGCTCGGTGCGCTCTAGCTGTATCATCGTCCACGGGACGGTCCCTGGCCCGTCGAAGCGCCTCCTTCGGCTCCGAATGCCGGTGCGCAGCCACATCGCGAGCGTGGAGAAGGTCGACATCCGCTTCCTCAGCACCGCTTCGAAGCAGGGCGTATGACCGCGCCCACATCGACCGCCGGCACCACCCAGCCGACGGAGCATTCGACGCCCCACCATCGTGTCCATGTGGTCATGCTCGCGGGGTCCCAAGGGCAGACCGTCATGCTGCCTCTCGCTTTCTCGGTACCTGTACGCCCCGATTTGATCCGCCGGGCGGTCGTCGCGGCACAGTCTCACCGTATCCAACCGCACGGCACGACGCCGATGGCCGGGCTCCAACATTCCACCCGGTGGTCCGGGAAGGGCAAGGGCGTTTCCCGCAGCCCTCGATTGATGGATTCCATGCGCGGAGCCCAAGCCCCGAACACTGTCGGCGGCCGTCCCGCCCATCCCCCCCGGGTCGAGACGCTCGTTCGAAAGAAGATCAACGCGAAGGAACGAAAGGGCGCGTTCGCGGCCGCCCTCGCCGCCACTCGCGACCTCCAGATCGTTCGCGCCCGGGGTCACCGCGTGGGCGACAACACCCATCTCCCGGTGGTCGTCGAAGATCCCATCGAAGCCGTGGATTCATCGAAGACCGCGAGCCAATTCTTGCAGCGCCTCGGTCTGCTGGACGACGTGGATCGCGCGCGCGACGGAACGCACATTCGCGCCGGTCGCGGCAAGCGCCGAGGCCGCCTGCGCCGGGAGCCCTCGAGCCTGCTCGTAGTTACCAGCGCGCCGGGACGGGCCCGTGGGTTCCGGAATCTCGCCGGCGTCGACGTGGTCCCCGTGGGACGCCTCGGCACGGAGGACCTGGCCCCGGGCGGAGACCCGGGCCGACTGACGATCTTCTCCCAAGCGGCGATCGCCGCGCTCACGACGCGACTCGAAGGAGGCCACGAATGACGGACCTGGGCCACCGTGTGATCCTCCACCCGTACGTCACCGAGAAGGCGATGGACGAAATGGAGCGGATGAACAAACTCGAGTTCGCCGTGGACCGGAGGGCCAACCGTGCCCAGGTGAAGCGGGCCGTCGAGGAGCTCTACCAGTGCAAGGTGGCGAAGATCACGATCAAGATCGTCCGCATGGGTAAGATCGCGACCGTCCGCTTCAAGCCCGAGTATTCTGCCGAGGACATCGGCGCCCGCGCCGGGGTGTTCTGATGGGCAAGCGCATCAAGTCCCGCCGGCGAGGCGCCGGCACCGGGCCTTACATCTCGCCGAGCCACCGGCATCATGGAGCCATCTACCATCCGCCGCCTAGCGTGTCCGGGGATGGCACCGTTGAATCGCTCGAGCATGCGCCGGGCCGGTCCGCGTCCGTGGTGGTCGTCCGTGGCCCCACCGGAGAGGAAATCCAGATGCTGGCCTCTGCCGGGATCTCTACCGGCGATAAGGTCTCCCTGAACACCGGGCCCGTCGTCCGCGGAAGCCTGCTTCCTCTCCAGAGCATCCCCGACGGGGTGCTGGTATCGAACCTCGAGGTCAAACCGTTCGACGGCGGCCGGCTGGTTCGAGCCGCCGGCACCGGCGCGCTCGTCGTGGCGCACACCGCGGGGGAAGTAACCGTCCAGCTGCCGTCCGGCAAGTTCAAGCAATTCCTCGAGACCTGCCGCGCCCAGGTCGGAACCGTCGGCGGCGGGGGACGCCTCGAGCGTCCGTTCATCAAGGCCGGCAAGAAGGTCAACGCGTTCCAGTCGATTGCTCGCCCTCCGTTCCATGTTCGGGGCGTGGCGATGAATCCCGTCAATCACCCCCACGGAGGGGGCGCACACCAGCACGTCGGGCGCCCCAGCACCGTCGGCTCGGGCGCGTGGCCCGGCCAGAAAGTGGGCCGATTCTCCCCTCGCCGCAAGCACTCCCGGCGCCGCCGAGGCGGAGGTAACTGAGCATGCCGAAGGGACGGAAGGCGAAGAAGGGCGAGGTCCGGCGGAAGCGGGAGTTCACGCTGCGCGGCAAGACGCTCCCCGAGCTCCAGCAACTCAGCCTCGAGGATCTCTCCAAGCTCCTGCCGGCGCGCCAGCGCCGAACGATCCGGCGCGGTTTCAATGCGGACCAGCGCCGGTTCCTCGAGAAGCTCACGGAGGCCGCCGACGGCAAGGCCGTGCGGACCCACTGTCGCGATGTCCTCGTCCTGCCGCAGCATGTGGGACGGCGCGTCGCCGTTCACAACGGAAAGGAGTACAAGGAGATCGAAGTCCGACCGGAGATGATCGGCCACTACTACGGTGAGTTTTCCCTGACCCGCCGATTCGAAAAGCACTCGGGACCGGGTGTGGGCGCGACGCGTTCCTCGAAGTTCATGCCGCTCAAGTGAGGGACTGGCGATGACGAACCGAGGTTACACGTACCAGGCGGAGACCGGTGTCTCCGTTGCGCGGGCGCGGGGGCAAGAGCTGCCGATGTCGCCCAAGAAGACGTACGAGGTACTGAACGCGATCCGTGGGCTTAATCTCGAGAAGGCCCGAAAGGTCCTCGAAGAGGCGATCGCGCTCAAGCGGGCCATCCCGTTCCGGCGGTACAACCAGGAGACGGCCCATAAGCGCGGGGTCGGACCCGGGCGCTACCCCAAGAAGGTCTGTGAGGCCCTGATGGGGATCCTCGCGAACGCCGAGGCGAACGCGGAGTTCCAGGGACTGGACACGGACCGGTTGTTCGTGAAAGTCGCCGCGTCGTCCCGCGGCCGCATCCAGAAGGCGAGCATGCCCCGCGCCCAGGGGCGGGCGACGGCCTGGAACGAGCAGACCACGCACGTCGAGATCGTGCTCGGGGAACGGAAGGAGGCGTCGTAATGTCGAGCGAGCGGAAAGTCATCGAGGAGGCCACACGACGTGTCCTCCTCAAGGACTTCCTCATCCAGCAGAGCGCCCGGGCCGGGTTCGGGGGCCTCGACATCCAACGGACTCCGATGGGCACCCGCGTCACGCTGATCACCGAGCGCCCCGGCATCATCATTGGACGCCGTGGCGAGTTGATCAAGCAACTGACGCAGGACATTCAGAACCGGTTCAAGCTCGATAACCCCCAGATCGAGGTGCAGGAAGAACGTCAGCCGGCGCTCAACGCGCAGCTCATGGCGGAGAAGCTCGCCGGCACGCTCGAACGCGGCTGGCACTTCCGCCGCGCCGGTCACTCGACGGTGCGCCGGATCATGGAATCGGGGGCGCGGGGCTGCCAAGTAATCCTCTCGGGAAAGCTCACGGGGGAGCGCCACCGGACGGAACGCTTCAAGTCCGGAACGATCAAATACTGCGGGGAAGCCGCGATCCTTCTCATCGGGAAGGGCTTCGCTCAAGCTCGCCTCAAGCCCGGCGTGATCGGCGTGAAGGTCTGGATCATGGGCCCGAACGCCCGGTTGCCGGACGAGATCCACGTCAAGGGCGTCGACGAACGCCCGAAGACGGCCCCCGTTGAGCTGCCCTCGGTCGAGGTGCCGCCGTTGCCCGATATCCCGGCGGTGGAGGGAACTCCGTGACGCTGTTGCGGATGAAGGACCTGCGCGCCCTCTCCGACGAGGACCTCAAAAAGAAGATCAACGACATCGAGAACGACCTGCTCCGGGAACGCGGGACGGCCGCCATGGGCGGCGCGCCCCCGAGCCCGGGACGTCTGCGGGCGCTTCGGACGAACGTCGCCCGCGCCCTCACGGTACTCTCCGAACGAGCCAACGCGGCGCGGTCCCGGTAAGGGAGTGGGGAAGGAGAAGCGATGTCGCTCGACGGAGACACGACGCGGATTCCCTCCTCGCCCGTGCTCCTCGGCGAGATCATCGGCCTTCCGGTCCACATCACGGAGGCCCCCGGCATCCAGCCGTTACCGCTCGACGGCGTCGTGGCCGACGAGACGCTCCATACGCTCCTGATCCGCCGGCCCGGCGCCGGCCGGCTCCGTCGCGTGCCGAAGACCGGCCTCCGCGGGACGCTCGTGAAGGACGGCGACGAGGTAGCGTTAATAGGCGAGGTTCTTCGCGTGCGCCCCGAAGACCGTACCAAGCTGCTAGCTGTGGGCGGCCGCCGGAGGTTTCGATGAGTCCCCCCCCTAAGCCGAGCGCTCGACGGGCCCGCGATATTGGGCTCGACGTTCGCTCGCCGAAGGAACACTGCGACGACGCCCACTGCCCCTTCCACGGCCATCTCTCCGTGCGCGGCCAGATCTTCGAAGCCACCGTGGTGTCGACGGCGATGCAACGCACCGCCGTCGTCGAGCGAACGATCCTCCGGCGGATCCCGAAGTACGAGCGATACGCCAAGCGCCGCCGGCGATACTTGGTGCACGACCCGCCTTGTCTCAAGGTCCGAGTGGGGCGCCTGGTCCGTGTCGCCGAGACCCGGCCGCTGTCGAAAACGGTGACGTTCTGCATCGTTGAGGACCTGGGCGATGCCGCCCGTCGGACCAGCGGCGACGACGTTGTCCCCGTGTCCGACGTCCCGCCGAAGGAGGAGGCCAAATGAAGGGCCTCGCCGGCAGCCGGACCCGGGGCCTTCCCAAAGGGGCCCGACTCGACTGCGTCGACAACACCGGCGCCAAGGTCGTCGAGATCATCGCCGTCCGCAACTGGCACGGCACGCACCGCCGCTACCCCCGCGCCGCCGTGGCCGACCTCGTAATCGCCTCGGTGAAGAAGGGAACCCCCGAGATGCGCCGGCAGGTCGTCCACGCCGTGATCGTCCGGTCGAAGGTTCCGATCCACCGCGCCGACGGCACGCGCATCCAGTTCGAAGACAACGCCGCCGTCATCACCACGGAGACGGGCGAGATCAAAGGGTCCCAGATCAAGGGCCCGGTGGCCAAGGAGGCGGCTGAACGATGGCCACGGATCGCCGCGGCCTCATCGATCATCGTCTAAGGGGGGCGTCGATGACCAATTCTCGTTCCACCCAACCGCGGAAGCAACGGCGCGCCGCGTTCAACGCCTCCGCGTTTGACCGGCACCGCCAGATGACCGTGGCGCTCTCCCGCGACCTTCGCAGCCGATACAAGCGGCGCGCCCTCCCGCTCCGGAAGGGCGACACCGTCCGCATCATCTCCGGGAGCTTCAAGGGACGTGAAGAGCGTGTCTCGAAGGTCGACATGCGCTCCCTCCGCGTCACGCTCGATAGCGTGACGATCAAGAAGGTCGACCAGAAGCTCAAGCCGCTGCCCATCCGTTCGAGCCACCTCATCCTGACCCGACTCAATCTTGCCGACCCGTGGCGCCGTAAGATACTCAACGTCTCCGCGGCCGAGGTTCCGGCGGAGGAAACCCCCGTCATTGCGGCGGACGCTACGCCCGCGCTCCCGGCCGCGGACGCAGCGGAGTCCCCCACCGAGCCGGGCGAAGATGATTCCGAGAAGGACGCCGAGCCCGAGGCGCCCGCCCCGGTCCCGAAGAAGCGCAAGGCACGAACCGCCAAGGAGGCGCCCGAATGACGCGGCGGCTCAAACGCGGAGCGTCCCCCCGGGCGTGGACAACGCCCCGCAAAGGTACGAAGTGGATCCTTCGGCCGTCCCCCGGCCCGCACGCCCAGGACGCATCGATGCCTCTCCTGCTCGTGCTCCGGGACGTGTTGCACATCACCCAGAGCGCCCGGGAAGCGCGGATTCTCGTCCGCAGCAAGGTCGTCCATGTCGACGGCAAGGTCGTGGCGGACCTGGCCCGAGGCATCGGCCTCATGGACACTCTCTCGCTCGGCGCTCCGCTCAACGCCCACTACCGGCTGTTCAAGGACCGACGCGGGAAGCTCCGTCTCTACCCGATCCCCGCCGAAGAAGCCGCGGTGAAGATCGGACGGATTCAACGCAAGACGACGGTCCACGGAGGCAAGCTCCAGGTGACGCTCCACGACGGGCGTAATCTCCGGATTCCCGAAGGCGTGGACTGGAAGGTCGGCGACTCGCTCAAGATCCATCTACCGGACCAGAAAGTGCTGGGACGGCTCCCGTTCGCCGTGGGCCACCTGGCGTACGTCGCCGGGGGCTCGCACGTGGGGGAACTCGCGCGCATCGAGAAAGTCGAGGTGCTGAACTCTCCGCAACCGAACCGCGTCCACTTCAAGGAAGGGTTCTCCACCGTCAAGCAGTACGTCTTTGTCGTGGGGGAATCGACGCCCCAGATCACGCTGCCGGAGGGCTTGAACCGATGAGCGCCCCTGCGTCCCAGTCTCCCTCCCCGCCGGCCCCGACCCCGGAGGGCAACCGGTGGCGTCAGCTCCGCATCGTGAAGATCGTCATCAACATCGGTGTGGGCGAGTCCGGAGAACGCCGGGCGAAGGCCGAGAGGGTCCTCAACATGCTCGCGAAGCAGAAGCCCGTGGCGACCCGTTCGCATTCCACGAACCGGGACTTCGGTATCCGGGAAGGGCAGGAGATCGGCGCGAAGGTGACCCTCCGCCGCGAAGCCGCCACCGACTTTCTCCGCCGGGCCTTCGAGGCGCGGGACAACCAGATCGACCCCGACTCGATCGATGCCGACGGCAATCTGTCGTTCGGCATCCGCGACTACACGGACTTTACCGGAATGAAATACGACCCCGGGATCGGGATCTTCGGTTTGAACATCTCGGTGGAGATCGGCCGCGCGGGCTGGCGTGTCCGCGATCGACGGACCAAGCCCTCTACGCTGCCCTCGCATGTTCGCGTCTCCTCGGACGAGACGCGAAAGTTCCTCGTCGGGCAGTTCGGCGTGACCCTGTTGGAGTAGGATGAAGCCCAAGAAGATGTTCGGACGAAAGGAAGGCTGCCTGCGGTGCGACCGCAAGCGCGGCATCGTCCGACGCTACGGGCTCCACCTCTGCCGCCAGTGCTTCCGAGAAGTGGCGATGGACCTCGGTTTCAGGAAGTATCAGTGAGGGGCTGACCGTGCAGCAGGATCTTCTCAACGATGCGCTCGTGACGCTCCGTCACGCCGACCTGCAGGGCAAGCAGGTCGTTACGCTAGCCCCGGTCTCGAAGCTGGTCGGGGAGGTGCTTCGCATCCTGCAGGCCAACCAGTACATCGACGAATTCACGTTCGTGCAGAACGGACGCGGTGGCAGCTACGAGGTCAAGCTCGCGCGCCGGATCAATTCGTGCGGCGTCATCAAGCCGCGGCTGTCTGTCCGCGCCCGGGACCTGGAAAAGTTCGAGAGCCGGTATCTGCCGGCGCAGGACTTCGGTCGCCTCGTTCTCTCGACCAGCCGGGGCGTCATCACCCAGGTAGAGGCCCGGGAACAGAAGATCGGTGGGAGGCTGCTCGCGTATGTCTTCTGAAAGCTCGGGCGCGCCCCCTCCGGGCGAGATCCGCGTCGACCTTCCGGCCGGCGTGCACGCCCGCCTCGACAAGAACACGCTCTTCGTGAAAGGCCCACACGGAGAGGTGCATCGTCCAATCCCCCTCGGCGCCCTTCGAGTGTCGACCGAGGGACAGGCGGTCACGCTGACACTGCTGGTCCCGTCGGAGCGCAAGAAGGCGCGGTCGTTGATCAACACCTGGGAACGGCACGTCGCCAATATGACGGCGGGCGTCACTCATGGTTTCGAAGCCCGGATGAAGGTCGTTGCGGCCCACTTTCCTATGAAGGTGGCCGTCAAGGACCACTCCGTCGTCATCGAGAACTTCTTGGGGGAGAAATTCCCCCGGACCGCCCCCCTTCTCTCCGGTGTCGAGGCAAAGGTCGACGGCGAGTTCGTGATCCTCTCGGGACCGGACATCGAGCGCGTCGGCCAGAGCGCGGCGAACATCGAGCGCACGACGAAGATCCGAGACTACGACCCGCGGGTCTTCCAGGACGGCATCTACATTGTCGACAAGGCGCGACCCAAGGTCACCGAGGACGAATGACGGACCCGAAGGAGACCCCGGCGGCCGACGCGGAGGATCCCGTGACCGAGCCGGCCACCCCCGCGGCGGAGCCCGTCCCGGTCGCGAAGAAGCCCCGCGCCACCCGAGGCACCGCCCGCAAGGCCTCCGCTCCAGCGACCGCCGAGGAAGCGCCCAAACCCAAGGCGAAGGCTCCGAAAGAAATCCCACCGCCGAGGCGCCCCCAGCTCTCTCCCGAGATTGCCCGGTTGCTGACGTACCGGCGAGGTCAGGACGCGCACCGTCCCTTGTTCGTCCGGCAAGCCGCTCACCGGTACTGGCGCATAGGACGGGACGGGGCCTGGCGTAAGCCCCGCGGACTCCAGTCCAAGCAGCGCCGACATTACGGCTACCGACCCACCGTGGTGAGTATCGGATTCCGTTCTCCCCGCCTCGTGCGGGGCCGGACCCCCACGGGCTTCCGTCCGATCGTGGTCCACACCGTCGACGAGATCGGCCGGATCGACCCAGCCCACGACGCCGCGATCATCGCACGCACCGTGGGCACCCAGAAGCGCCTCGTGCTCGAAGAAGCGGCCCGAAAGCGCGGCGTGCATGTCCTCAACCCGATCACGAAGGAAAACCGGGAGACGTAGCACCATGCCGGATCTTTCGAACCAACGCCGGATGGCGGCTACGCTGCTCAAGTGCGGAGAGGGCCGGGTCTGGATCGACCCCTCTCGGCAAGAGGACCTGGCCGACGCCGTGACCCGGAAGGATATCCGAGGCGCCATCAAGGCCGGCGTGATCCAGCGCCTGCCGATCCAGGGCACTTCCCGGGGACGCGCGCGCAAGCACGCCGAGGAACGGAGGAAGGGACGCCACCAAGGTCCCGGATCCCGCCGCGGTTCGCCCCACTCCCGCGTCACCAAGAAGGGCCGCTGGATGCGGCGCATTCGGGCGCAGCGCAGCCTGCTCGCGGAGCTTCGGGCCCAGAAGAAGATCCCCCCGAGCGTCTACCGCACGTTCTACCAGAAGGCCAAGGGTGGAATGTTCCGTAGCCGGGCCCATCTGATGCTCAATCTGCGGCTCGCGGGACATGTACCCGAGGAGAAGAAGGCATGAGCAACGGTCCACGATACCGCGTCCCGTTCCGGCGGCGGCGGGAAGGGAAGACCGATTATCGGATCCGGCTGCGGCTGCTCCGGGGCGACGAGCCCCGCGCCGTCGTCCGCATGACCAACCGCCGTATCCTGGTCACGGTCACGGCCTACGACCCGCTCGGCGACCGGGTCGTCGCGTCGGCGGAGAGCCCGGAACTCGCGACGGTCGGTTTCCCCGAGTCGAATCTGCGCACGACCCCCGCGGCCTATTTGACCGGTTACCTCGCCGGCGTTCGAGCCAAAGCCGCCGGCACTTCGTCCGTCGTCCTCGATGTCGGACTCCGCCACCCGACCCCCGGGGGCCGGCTGATGGGCGCACTCAAGGGCCTCCTCGATGCCGGACTCGAGGTTCCCCATGGGGAAAAGGGCCTTCCGTCGAGCGACCGGTTGAACGGACAGCACCTACCCACACCGCTTCCGAAGCCGGTCGAAGCCTACAAATCCGACCTGGCCCAGCCCCGGGCTCCCTCCAAGGAGTCTGCATGAGCCCCGCAACGGCCTCCGCACCTGTCGCCCCTCTACCGGGACCGGGTCCTGGCCCCGGCGGCCGGTTCGGACCCGGTGGGCCGACCCCCGCCCCTCCCTGGGTGCCGAAGACCGAGCTCGGGCGCAAGGTCCACTCGGGCGAGATCACGACGATGTCGGATGCGCTCCACAGCGGTCTCCCGCTGCGCGAAGCGGGAATCGTCGATGCGTTGCTGCCGGGCCTGCACGACGAGGTGCTGGACGTCAACATGGTCCAGCGGATGACCGACTCGGGCCGGCGGTACAAGTTCGCGGTCACCGTGGTCGTCGGCAACGGCGACGGGTTTGTCGGCCTGGGCCGGGCGAAGGGGAAGGAGGTCGGCCCGACGATCCGAAGAGCCATCGACAAGGCGAAGCTCCACATGGTGGAAGTGCTCCGGGGCGACGGCAGCTGGGAGTGCGGTTGCGGCCGGCCCCACTCGTTCCCGTTCACGATCCATGGCCGGTCCGGCTCCGTCATCGCGACGTTCAAACCCGCACCGCAGGGCGTCGGCCTGGCGGTCGGCGACGTGGTGAAGCCGGTACTCCGCTTCGCGGGACTCACCGATGCGTGGGGGTTCGCCACCGGACACACGAAGACGACGGTGAACTACGCGCAGGCGGCCTACGAAGCCCTGCGCCAACTCTCGATCCTCAAACTCTCGCCGGAAGACGCGGGACGACTCAAGATCGTGCGGGGCCCCGTCGGG
>JBARJD010000113.1:0-6360 GCA_049800095.1 Thermoplasmata archaeon
TCTGCGGACATCGTGGGCTTCGTGCGGTGTGGCTTCGCGATGACGGTCAGGACGTCCCGCTCGGTGATCACCAGCCCGACATTGTAGCCGCTGGCCAGTTTGAGCACGACGACGTTCTCGCCCGAGAACTCCGTCGCGGGAACGATGATCCCATGCCAGGTCCGCCCGTCCGGGGGTGTGATCTCCACCTCCGTGCCGATCGGCAGGGACCGGATCTTCTTGCGCGGGTCGAACGTTGGCTCTCCCACTCCTCAACTCCTGGCTGGACCGCGGGCGGACGACCGCGCCGGCCGACGCAGACCTTCTCGGTATTAAATCTGGAACCGCCGGAAATCTAGCTCGTCCCCGGTCTTTTATAGACCGCCCTCTTCGGCGGGCCCGGAGGACAGGCGGAGCTTCCGGCGCCCGTGTGGGGTAGCTACGGATCCGGTGGGGAGCCGCCGGTTCCGCTACACTGGATTATCCTAGAGGCCTGCGGAGCCTCAGACCTGGGTTCGAATCCCAGCACGGGCGTTCTCCTTTACGCTAGAAGAGCCAATCGACCGACGCGCCAAAGGTCATTCCGGGGTAGTTCCTTCTGGCCAAGCGACCGACTCCCGATCGTTCGGCAGGGGCCAGGTGAAGGTGCATATCCCTCTTCGTCGAAACCCGCCTGGGTCACATCGGGCGCCGACGGTCCCGCCGAACGCGTGAAAGGAGGCGGTCGAGGGGACCGGCGAGAAGCAGCTTACGAACATCGGGGCTCGTTCGCTGCTGCTATCGTTGGCGATCCTCGCGCTCCTCTCGGCGCTAGTAGGGGTCCCCGGAATCCTGTTCGTGTTCCTGATGGGATAGATCTTCTCGCAGCTTCTTCCGCCCGAAGCATGGAGGGGATACCTCGCAAGTGTGCGGCCCATTGCATTGGCCCTGTTCATCCCAGTTTACTTTGTCGCGGTCGGGTTGAAAGTCAACCTCGCGTTCGTCGTCGCCCACTGGCCCCTCCTGCTGGGCCTCATCGCGGCGGCTTCGGCGGTCAAGATGATGTCCTTGTTCCCCGCCGTCCGCAAGGTTTTCGGGTCGGCACGGGCCGGGCCCATTACCGTCCTCATGAACTCGCGACTCACAAGCGCTACCGTCATCCTACCGCTTGTACTCGGACTCGGTGCGATCACCACCGGCTGGTACTCGATTTTCATTAGCGTCGTCGTGGTGCTCGCACTGGCCTCCTCGGCCGCGGTTCGGGCATTCCCCGGCTTCCGAAACGTTGCCGCCGCCCGCGAGTTGTTTTGCGCATCCGACGCTACGGCGGAGCCGTCGCCCACCGCTGGCCGGGGTTCACTTCCGGGTCCGCTCGATACGCGGAGACCATAGTTCCCCCCACGAAAGAATTGACGCGGCGCGGAGCGACCGAATCCCTCGACCGGCGGCCAACCGCCGGTTGTAGTAACTCTTGTAGTCCACAATAGTTGAACTCCCCCCGGTGACTCGTGCCCCTGCCGCTCGGCGGCAAAGGACGAACACCATGAGCTGTGGAGGAATGAAGGTCGCCTGCGAGGACGGATTTGAGGTCGTCACGAAGGACAAGAACGAACTAGTCGCCGTGACCCAGTGGCACGTCGAACACGCGCACCACAAGAAGGTCAGCGAGGCGGAAGTCCTCGCGATGTCCAAACACCCGTAGATCGCCTCGCCTACGGGACAACCTTTTCCATTCCCTTCCCTTTTTGGATCGGTCCCTTCGATAGGTGAGTTGAGCATCGGGCACGTTGGGTGGCGCGGACCCGGAAGGACGGGTTCAGCGACGGCGTGACGCGGCAGTTCCCTGGGCGGCCCCAAATGGTTGAGCATGGGACCAGATTGCTTGGAAGTAGGCCACCTGAGCGCCCACGAAGTCGCGGTTGTCCGTCCACACCGCGATCTCGTCCATTCCCCGGATTCCCGGTTCGGGCACCAAAAAGAGCAAGGCCTCGCGCCCGTCGATGACGGTTAGCCGGGCCCGTTGGCGATCGGTCGCACGCACCTCCGCGTTCAGGCGGCCCTTGCGGGCGCGCAGGAATCTCCGTACCAGACCCGCAACCCGCGGATCCCGTTCCACCACGAGGCGGAAGCTGCCGCCGGCGCGCAGGAGTCGGGGCAGCTCCTGATGAAGGCCGAATTTGGCCGATTCGCGGAGGGCGCGCGGTGTGATCATCACGACCGCCTCGCGCTCGGCCCGGCGCAGCATCTCCCGGAGATACGGGTAGATCGCCGCCGCGCCGGTAATCACTTCGAATCGAGGGGCTCCTTCCATGACCGATTGGGTCAGCTCGGGAAGCCGCTTCGATAGCTCCTGCGCGAGCGCCACATCCTCCTCGAGAGATTTGCGACGCTCGAACAGACTCCGGTCGAACAGGACCCGCGGTGGAATGGGGACGTAGCGACGCGGGCGCTCGGCGGTCACCTGCACGACGCCGCGCGCGCGCAATGCGTCCAAGGTCCGGTACGCCAGGACACGGTCCATCTGAGAATCTCGGGTGAGGTCCCGCGCGGTGGCGCGGCCGCGGCGGAGCAGGAGCAGGTAGAGCTTCGCCTCCCGCTCGGCGAAGCCGAAACGGCCCATGGACGTGAGCAACTCCCTCCACTCCAAGGACCCCGGTTCACCTCCCGTTGGCTGCAAGACCCGGGCAGGTCCGAGAGGGATAAACCGTTGTAGTGACGAGTCACTACAACCGTCTACAGCGGGTTCTCGCGGACGGGGCGGGCCCCCCGAACCTCGCTCCAGGGAGCCGCCGAACGTTCCCCTCTAAGGAGTCTTAGGTGCGGTGCTTGTGCCGCACTCCGGACAGTACTTGGAGCCTCCGGGGACGCTCGCCGAGCAGCCGGCACACTTTGTCATCGGCAGGGCGGCGGGGCCCTCGGTCGTGGTCCCCCTCTTAGGCAGTCGGCGAATCAACACCACAGCGATGATCCAGACGCCGACGATGAGGAGAATCCAGGTCGCGAATCCGATGATTCCGGCGATGATCAGGAGCGATAAGACGCCGCTAAAGCCGGAGAGGAGGCTTGAGAACGGGTTGCTCGAGTTATTGCTCCCGTCGTTTCCATTCCCAGTTCCATTTCCGTTGCCCGACGAAGAGCTGACAGAGAGTTCCTGGTTGTTGCTGGTTGCGAGCCCCCCGTTGGTATCGGTGACGTTCACGTAGATGTTGAACTGTCCGGTCGAGCTGGGGTTGCACGAGAAGGAGTTGGTGTTGTACCCGCCGCACCCGGACGGCAGACCGGAGTAGTCGTAGGAGTAGGAGCCCGAACCTCCGCTTGCGGTCGCCATCACGGAAAGGGAGCTTCCCTGAGTTATCGAGGTAGAACTCAACTGGAGGTTGACGGTGAGGCTGGAGTCGACCGTGACCTCAACGATGTTGCTGCTTGTGACGTTTCCGTTCTGGTCGCTCACACTGACATTGATATTGAACATACCGGCGCCGTTGGGAGTGCATGACCACGACGCGGCCTCGTCGGTCGTGCACCCGCTCGGCATCCCGTAGTACGTGTAGACGTATGAGGGGCTGGGATTGCCGCCCGTCGCCGCCGTCTGGACGGAGAAGGAACCCGGGATGTCGAGGGAGCTACGATTGACCGTGAGGACAGCGTTCAACGGGGGGTTGACCGCGGTGCCGACAGGGATCTGAGCCGAATCGGCGGGCGAGGCCGTAGGGTGGGACTCCGGCAGGAGCCCGGAAGCTCCAAGCGCCCCGAAACCGGCGGCCACCACCATGAGCACCAGCGCAAACCCGACAGACAGACCCCGCGTCCACTTCGCCACTGAATTCCTCGAAGTCACGGCCGAGCCGCGACCAGTGCGTTGTTTTCTGGTGTGGCGGGTGTTTGAACCTATCGGTTGACGTGCGTCCGACCCGGACGGGTAGCGCGCTTACCCCGAGGGCGGGTGCGCGCGGTCGTAGGTCGCCTTGCAACCGGCCGAACAAAAGTAGATCGATTTACCACCGTAACGACCGCTTGCGACCGCGCGGTTCGGTTCGACCATCATTCCGCACACAGGATCCTTGAACTTCTCGACCATGGTTCCGGTCCCTCCAGACGCTCCGGCTTTAGGCCCCGTCGCCGGACGGGTTGCTCTTCCCATGAGGGTGGTGGTGGCCGGTCGTTCCGCCCGCCACTCGCGGGCTGCTCACAATGTACTCGCCGAGCGATATCCCGCGGACGCCGCGGAGGTCCTCTGCGGCGGACACCACTTCTCGCCCCTTTCCAGTGAGGACGAGGACCTCGAGACAGGCCCCGCCTTGGAGATGCACGTGGGTGGAGGAGCGGATGTGGTCTCCCCAGCGATGTTCGGCGGCCGTCAGCCGTTCGAGAAGGCTGGAGGTGTCATGACGATAGAGGAGCGTCACCGTGGCGACCGCGTCGGCTTCCGGGTCGCTGACGGTGGTGCGGCCCAGCTCGGCGCGGATGATCGCACGCAAGGCATCGGAGCGGTTCCGGGAGTTCCGGCGACGGACCCAATGGTCCAGCCGAGCGAGGAGGTCCGGCTCCAAGGAGACCGTAGTCCGCGTGATGCGGGACGTCATGGTCCCCCCAACTGCTCGGGGGCCGGCCCGGACCCGACGGAGGTCGCCCCGGGCTTCCCACCGAACCCAATCTGTTCGTAACCCTTGATCCAGTAGATCGCCATCGCGACCGCCCAGCTTCCCAGGAAGAGCACGACGATTCCAATCCCGAGCGTTTCGAAATCCAGTCCGTCGAGCCAACCCCAGAACGGACCGGCCCACCCCAGCTCACCAGAGATGACCTGGAGGAGCTCGACGCCTCCGATGACGAACGCCACGAGCACCGAGATCACGGTGAGCGTGAGGTTGTAGAAGATCTTCCGAATCGGATGGTTGAACGCCCACCCGTATGCGTACCGCATGGCGAACCCGTCCGAGGTGTCGGAAAGCACCATGCCGCAGGTGAATAGGAGGGGCAGGAACAACACGGCCCAGAGGGGGACCCCGGACGCCGCGAAGAGGAGCGCGAGGGCGATGATCAGGACCTCGGTAGCCGTATCGAACCCCAGGCCAAACAGCACGCCGATCGGGTAGATCTGCCAGGGCTCCCGGACGATCCGGAAGAAGCGTCCGAAGATCCGGTTGAGGAATCCTCGTTTATTCATCTGGTCATCCAGCGCCTTCTGGTCGAGCTGGCCGTCCCGGACTCCTCGGAACATCCGGTACACCTCGAGCACGATGATCGCGTTGACCATCCCGATGACGACGAGAAACACCCCGGAGATCAGCGTGCCCAGCACCGCCCCTACCGTGGAGAAGAGGTGGAAGTGCGCGGAGATCCAGTCGGTGAGTACGACGAGGGCGAGGATCATCCCGCAGACGATGGTCGAGTGGCCCAGCGAAAACCAGGTGCCGACGGTGAGGGGTCTCTTTCCGTCATTGAGGAGCTTCCGGGTGGTATTGTCTATCGCCGCAATGTGGTCGGCGTCGAAGCCGTGCCGGAGCCCCAGTACGTAGGCGGTGATCGCGAGACCGGTGAACAGGAGCGCTCCGCTGGTGAGCTCTCCGGTATAGTGATGCGGCAGATATCGGAAGGCGCCGGCGAACGCGAGGAATGTGATGACAGCGAGTCCGCTGTAGATCAGACCCATCTTGAGGATCTCGAAAGGGCGAAGACGGAGGTCGCCCGCCGGGTTCTCCGACGGACCGTCGGGGTTCATCGTCCAAGGGAACGCGGAGAGCGATTTAACCGTTATGTCATCCTAACAAATCGTAATACTGACATACCCGGAGTCCGAGCCTTGCCCCGCGACGGCGTACACGGGGTCGCGGTGCGCGAGGATGCGCTCCCCATTCTCTTATAGTGACGCCGGTTCAAGTGGACAGCACATGTCCGAGGGCCTTGAGAATCTGCGGTTCGGGAGCGAACTCGTCAAGCGCGGCTTCGCCCGGATGCAGCAGGGAGGCGTCATCATGGACGTCACGACCGCCGAGCAGGCGGCCACGGCCGAGGAGGTCGGCGCGGTCGCCGTCATGGCCTTGGAGCGTGTCCCGGCCGATATTCGCGCGGAAGGCGGCGTAGCCCGCATGGCCGACCCTCGGAAGATCAAAGAGATCCAGGAGCGGGTCTCGATCCCCGTGATGGCGAAGTGCCGCATCGGGCACACCGCGGAGGCCCGAATCCTCGAGGCCCTCGACGTCGATATGATCGATGAGTCCGAGGTGCTCACGCCGGCGGACCCGTTCCGTCACGTCGAGAAGAAGGCGTTCACGATCCCCTTCGTCTGCGGGGCACGGAACCTCGGTGAGGCGCTCCGCCGAATCGACGAGGGAGCGGCAATGATCCGAACGAAGGGGGAAGCCGGCACCGGCAACGTGGTCGAGGCGGTCCGGCACATTC
>JBARJD010000114.1:0-7622 GCA_049800095.1 Thermoplasmata archaeon
CCCATCGGTCCCGGAGGCCGACCGGCTGATCGGCGTGAAGCGACCCGTGCTCTCGCACGGGTACGTCGTTCTCGTCGACTACATGGGCAATGACGCGGCGATCGTCCAAGCCGCCCGCGTGTCGTACGGCCCTGGAACGAAATCGATCCGGGATGACCGCGGGCTGATACGGTACCTGCTCCGCCACCGCCACACGACGCCGTTTGAGATGGTCGAATTCAAGTTCCTCGTCCGGCTTCCCATCTACGTCGCCCGACAGATGATCCGTCACCGAACGGCTTCGGTGAATGAATTCTCGGCCAGGTATTCCATCGTTCCCGATGAGTTTGACCTCCCCCCTCGCGAGGATATCCGACGACAATCGACCCGCAATCGGCAGGGGCGCGCGGAGCCGCTCCCAGTGGACGTCTCCGAGCGCTTCCGATCCGACCTGGAGCGGGTGAGCCGTGAGGCGTACGCGGCGTATACCGCCGCCCTGGAGGCCGGCGTCGCCCGGGAGACGGCCCGGACGATCCTGCCGCTGGCGTACTACACCCAGTGGTACTGGAAGATCGACCTGTGGAACCTCCTTCACTTCCTCTCGCTCCGTCTCGACGCCCACTCCCAGGAAGAAATCCGGGTCTATGCGGCCGAGCTCGCCAAGGCGGTCCAGGCCGTCTGTCCGGCGGCCTACGAAGCGTTTGAGGACTTCGTTTTAGGAGGCCTTTCCCTCAGCCGGAAGGAACGTCACGCCATTCGCGCGCTGCTCGAAGGCTCGAGTCCGGAGAAGGCCTGTGCCGACGCGGGCCTTCCCCTGGCCCGAGCGGACGGTACACCGATGACCACGGGCGAGGGCGTCGAGTTCCTGGAAAAGCTCGAGCGAATCCGGTGAAATCCTAACGACGAGTAGAGGCCGCGCCCCCCTGAGGGACTCTCCGCGAGAGCCGCCCCGCGAGAAAAATGTGCAGGTCCATCACATTGGTGCCAGTGGGCCCCGTGCGTAGCAACGCGCCCATTCGGTACAGCGCCGGATAGGCAGCGTGCCGTTGGAGGGCCTGGAATAGGTCTACGCCCCGCCGTCGAGCTAGGCTCGCTGACACGCCCGTCACGAGCCCACCTGCGGCGTCGGTCGGTCCATCGATTCCGTCCGTGCCGGCAGATAGCACGGCCACCGACGCCCAATGATCGCACACTTGGGCCGCTGTTAGCGCGAACTCTTGATTTCGGCCGCCGCGTCCGTGGTGCGAGCCGAGGATCACCGTCGTCTCGCCGCCCGAGAGCCACGCCATCGCTCGCTCGCGAGGCCCGTTCGGGCGTACCCCACGCCCGAATCGGCGGGTCAAGTCCCGAGCGACCCGCTGCGTGTCTCCCGTTACGGTCGAAGACACCGTTCGGACGACGTACCCGCGTCGACGGGCCTCCGCGCCGCAGGCCTTCAGCGCCAGACGATTCGTGGCGACAAGGTGAAAGCTCGTACGCCGAAAAATCGGGTCGGTCGGTTTGGGCGTCTCAGAAAGTCGACCCGATGCCCCCGCGCGGAGGTGTTCGATCACCCGGGGGGGCAGCCGCCGAGTGACCGACCATCTCCGGGCCACGGTCAGTGCGTCGGCGAAGGTGGTGGGATCGGCGACGGTCGGTCCGGAGGCGATATCGTACGGCGTGTCGCCGACGACGTCGGAGATCGCAAGTGTCACCACTCGTCGAGGTGCCGCGGCCGCGGCGAGAAGTCCACCCTTGACCGCTGACAGGTGTCGACGTACAGCGTTGATCGATTGGATGGGTGCCCCGCAGGCGAGCAGCGCGGCGTAGGTGGTCCGGATTTCCCGCATCGATAGACCCTTGGCCGGTGCTTCGAACATTGCCGAACCTCCGCCGGAAAGTAGGACGAGTAGCAAGGAGTCCGCGGGCAGATCCTCAACGTATTGGATGACGGACCGGGCCGCCCGCTCACTGGCGCCGCTTGGGAGGGGATGGGTTCCGAAGCGCAGTACCCACTCCCCTCGGGGACGCGGATCCTCCTGACGTAGCACCACGACGCCGCCGGCAAGTCGACTCCCCAGTCGGTGAGCCGCCGCGTCGGCCATCGCGGCCGCCGCTTTCCCCACCGCAACAACATGTACGAAGTTGCGCCCCTCGGCCGCGAATCGACGATGGTCTACCCAGACCCCTCGATCCGAGACCCGGAGGTGCCGCCCCACCGCCCGACCGGGGTCTACCGCGGTCACACCGGCTTGGAATATCAACCGCGCGTCCGTGGCGAGGGTCACGGAGGCATCCCTGGGGCCGAGAAGGGATGGTCCGAAACGGATGGGGCGGGTCGCGGACGACTCTGCCTCGGCAACACGATAGGCGTCGTTCAGCCGGTAACGAGTTAATACTCTGGCTTCGCCCGACGATACGCGTCGCGGAGTGCGGCGGTGTCGACGTGCGTGTAGATCTGGGTCGTCGCCACCGAGGCGTGCCCCAGTAACTTCTGGATGTACCGAATATCGCATCCTCGGCTCAGCAGGGTGGTCGCCAGCGTGTGGCGGAGCATGTGGGGGGTTACGCGCCGGTTGATCTGAGCGGTTTCGGCGCTGGAGCGCACCATTCGCTCCACGGTCACGGGGCTCACCGGGAACAAGCGGCCCCCAGATTGGCCGGCCAGCGCCCGTTCAGTGGTGTACCGGTCGATGGCGGCCCGGGTCTTCTCCTCAATGATGACTTCTCGGTCCCGGTCTCCCTTCCCGGAGCGCACGTGGAGGATGTTGGAGCTCAGGTCAACGTCCTCGACGGATAACCGGCATAGCTCCCCGACCCGGAGCCCGCAGAAGGCGAGCACGTGGAGGAGAGCGGAGTCGCGGGGGCTATCGCGGACCACTTCGAACAGTCGGTGCGTCTCTTCCTCGGTCAGGTAATGGGGGAGCCGCGCCGGACGGCGCGGCGCTTCGAGCTGTTCCGCCGTGGCCAGGCCAAAGCTACGGAAGAGACACGTCAGGCCGCGCACGGTGGTGTACAACGAATTCTTGCTGTAGTGGCGTTCGAGCACGAGGTGCTCCCGAAAGGCATTGAGGTCCTGCGGAGCCACGTTTTCGAGCGGCTTTTGGACGTAACCGAGGAACATCCGTGCGATGTGCCCGTATTGCTTGACCGTGCAGGGGCTCCGTTCCTGCGATTGCAGCATCCGTGTGAACCGGTCCACTACGGGCATGACCGAGAAAGTACGCGGTTCCGCCGCCGGCTCCACGGCACCGGGCCGGGTGCGCCCAGCGCGGGTGTGGGGGGGCACCGCAGAAGACATCGGAACTCAGTTGGCCCGGGTTCGGTTAATTAAGAGTTGATGTCGAGTCGAAGCGCTCGCGCGACTCGCGCAAACCGGAACGTTCGACGCTCAAATACGGGGGAGAACTAGACGGTCCGTGCGGTGCGACCGGTGCGCTCAGGATGCCGTCGTCGACCAACCCTACCAGCGCGCACACCTTTGCGATGCCCACTTCCGGGAATCGGTGGTGGAACGGACCGGTCGCGAGCTCCACCGGCAGGTGCCGCGCTTCCGCGGAGGCACGATCGCTGTGGCGCTATCGGGGGGGAAGGACTCCGCCGTGGCACTGACCCTTACTCAGGAGTACTTCGGACCGCGGCCGAACGTCGAGCTTGTGGCTCTCAGTGTCGATGAGGGCATCTCCGGTTACCGCCCGGGGACGTTGGCGAAGGCGCGCGAGTTGACGGAGCGGTTGGGCGTGGAGCACCGCATCGTCCGGTTCTCCGACGCGTACGGAACAACCACCGAGCAAACTCTCCGGACGTTGCCGGTGACGATCCCGTGTGCCTACTGCGGCGTCTGGCGACGGCAACTCTTGAACCGGGCGGCGCGGGACCTGTCGGCCGACCTCCTGGTCCTCGGTTTTAACTTGGATGACCTCGCGCAGACCGTCCTGATGAATCTCGCACGCGGGGACTTGGACCGGTTGTCGCGAATGGCGCCCCACCGGGGCGGCCAGCCCGGGCTGATCCCGCGGATCGCTCCACTGGCACAGATTCCCGAACGCGAGGTGTTCCTGTACGCCCGCCTGACCGGGCTCCCCTTCGACCATGGCGAGTGCCCGCACGCCCGAGCGGCCGCCCGGAACGTCTACCGAGAGGTGGTGTGGCAGCTCGAGGAAGCCATGCCGGGAACCCGACACGCGCTCCTGCGAACGCAGCAACGTCTCGCACCCTTACTGGTCGGCGCTACCGGTGTCGGCGCCGTGGAACGCTGTCGGGAGTGCGGCGAGCCTGCGACCGGAACGATGTGCCGGGCCTGCGAGTTCCTCTCCGTCGCTCGTAATCCTCTTGTAATGGTCGCCGCGTCGGCGCGCCCGTGACGGAGCTCGAGGGGCCGTCGACCCCGAGCGACCCACGCGCCTCCCTCCGAAAGCGGGTCTTTGTAGTCGGTGCGGGCCTGATGGGGACTGGCATCGCCGCCCAGTGCGCCCTCGCGGGGTACGCCGTAACGCTCGAGGACGTGAACCCCGCGCTGGTCGAACGGGGCCTCGAGCGGGTCAAGAGGACCCTGGACCACGCGGGCCGTCGGGGAAGTGTGACTCCGGAGGCGAAGGAGGCGGCACTCCAGAGCATCGATACGGCGATCGGCCTCCGCCGGGCGAACACCGCGGAGGTCGTGGTCGAAGCGGCGCCCGAGAATCTGGACCTCAAGCGTAGCCTCTTTCGGGAGCTCGAGGCGGCGGCGGACCCCCAAGCCCTACTCGCGTCGAACACCTCCTCTCTGCCGATCACTTCCATCGCATCGGTCCTTCAAGACCCGGGCCGGCTCGTGGGGGTCCACTTCTTCAACCCGGTGCTCCAGATGGAACTCGTCGAGATCGTTCCGGGCCATCGCACTCGGGCGGAAGTGATCCTCGCCGCGGAGGGGTTCGCCCGGGCCCTCGGAAAGACGATAGTGCACTCCTCGGATTCGCCGGGGTTCGTGACGACCCGGGCCCTGGGCGTCCTTGTCAACGAGGCGACTTGGATGCTCTACGAGGGTGTCTCCACTCGGGAAGAAATCGATACCGCATACAAGCTGGGTTTCCATCACCCCATGGGCCCGTTCGAGCTTGCCGATCTGGTAGGACTCGACACGCTGCTCGCCATCCTGGAGGTTCTGTGGGACGGGTTCCGGGACCCCAAGTACCGGGCCTGTCCGCTGCTACGTCGATTCGTGGAAGCCGGCAAGCTCGGCCGCAAGACGGGAGAGGGATTCTACGCGTACCCCCCACGAGATGAACGCCCGGGAGCGGCGTGATGGTCGATTTCGGCGCCCTCGGCGATCTCGTCATCCTGTGGCTGGCCGCGTTCCTGCCCGCGCTTGTTTACCTGTCGTGGATCCGCTCCACGGAACGCTACACGAAGGAGGCCTGGAGCCCACTGCTCTGGTCCTTCGCCTACGGCGCGATCGTCGCGACGATCATCGCAGCCATCGTCGAAGTGGTCCTCGTGGCGCTGGGCACCGCGATCTCGCAGGCGGTGCCGGCCCCCGAATTCGTCTTTCTGAACGGGAACACGTCGCTCGGCGGGTTGTTCCTCGTGCTGGTGATCGCTCCGTTCGTCGAGGAGGCGCTCAAGGCCTCCGGCGTGGTCCGGAACCGGGACAAACTCCGGACGCTCGCCGATGGGCCCGTTTTCGGCGCCAGCACGGGTCTCGGATTCGGGTTCTTCGAGACCTTCCTCTACGGCCTCGCCCTCTTCCTCGTGAGCGGGCTCGCCGCCGCGATCGGCCTCGTGATCCTCCGCAGCCTGTCGAGCGTGTTGCTCCACGGGAGCAGCACCGGCATGTTCGGGTACGGCTACGCGCGGAGCAAATTCGGGGTCCCGGGAGCCGGTTCGGGCGCGTACTATCTACTGGCCGTTGGAATGCATGCGAGCTTCAATTTCCTGGCTTCCGGCGCGGTTGTCGCGCAGCTTCTCGGGTTTCCCCAGTACGCCACCTACGCGTCGATCGTTGGCCTGCTGTTGGCGGTTCTCTTCGCGTTCGGCGCGATCGAACACGTGCGGTCGCTGATCAAGTACAACGACTATCCGGCGCTGCAACAAGGAAATCGACCGTATTCCCCGCCGCCCGGGGCGAAACGCCCCCCCGGCGGAACGGCGAACCGGTAGGTCCAGAAGTTCGCTACGAGGGCGGAGGGGAGGCCGGCTTCTCGGAGTGTCGGCTCCAGGCCTCGTCGCCAGCCTCACGATACACCGCGCCATCGTCGGCCGACGGAGCGGCCTCGCCAATCTGGCTCGCGTCGCGGATCCGGCCCTTCTTGAGGAGCCAGTAGTGGATTCGCCAGGTCTTCCCCCGACTGACCGTCGCGTCCTCCTCCTCGCTCGTCAGCAGACCTTCCTCCTCGAGCTTGTAGAAGTCGTCTCGGTCCTCGCTCGACAGCTTGTTATCGAGGACGGCGTCCTCGGGTCCGAAGTATCCGAGGACCATTCGCGCCATCACGGACGCCCGCTCGGGGGGAAGCTTGCCCTTCGCGACGAGCGTGCGTTCGATCGCGCGAGTGAGTTCGGCTTCGTTGATCGCGGGCATCGGGCTCGGCGAAGGGAGAAGGTGCGGCGCTATGTACTTATCCGGCGCGTGGCAGCTTCGCGGGTCCCGGCCGAGGGCGTCCCGGTAAGCTCTTGAGGCCGGTCCCGGTCAGGCGGCTCCCCATGGAGGCTCGCGCATCGCCGGGCACAAGCCCCGCCCCCTTCGAGGTGACTCCGGAGGTACTCCAGGTGGCCGAACGGGCGTTCGACCGGGCTCTCTGCCCGGAGTGCTTCGGCCGACTCGTCGGTCGATACGGTCATGGACTTACGAATCCAGAGCGGGCCGAGCTCCTCGCCGTCACGCTGGGTCGGCCACTTCCGCGCTTGGCCCAGCCGTGCAGCCTCTGCGAAGGCGCCTTCGACCGCTGGAATGTTTGGCTGACTCGCGTCGTGGCCGCCACGGAGGGGTGGGAGTACTACCGCTTCAATTGCGGGTCCCGATGGGACCCCGAACGCCTCGCTCGCGAGGAGGCCCTGTGGGGAGAGGTCGGGACGAGCTGGGGCGAGAGCGCTCGCTCCGCCTTCAACCGGGAACTCGGCAAGCGGGTGGAGAAGATCGCGGGTGCGGAGGGCGTGACCAGCCGCCCCGACCTGGTTCTCCTCGCAGACCTACCCACCGGACGGCTGGAACTTACGGTCCTTCCACTCTACGTCCGCGGCCGGTATCTCAAGGAAGACCGGACGCTTCCCCAGACCCGATGGCCTTGCCGGCGATGCCAGGGCCGCGGCTGCGACTTCTGTGGCGGTACGGGCAAGACGTACGCCTCGAGCGTCGAGGAGGTCGTCGCCGCCCCCTTCCTGGAGGCCTCCGGAGGGGAGGGCACCCGGTTCCATGGGATGGGCCGTGAGGACATCAACGCCCGGATGCTCGGAAGCGGCCGTCCGTTCGTGCTCGAGGTTCTCCGGCCCCGGCGCCGAACGCTCGACCTACCCTCCCTCCAGGTGGAAGTGAACCGGACCGCGACCGGACGCGTGGAGGTCCGGGAGTTGGCCTGGTCCGATGGCGCCGAGGTCGTCCGCATCAAGGAGGCCACGCCGACGAAGAGCTACCGGGTGGTCGTTCGGGGCCCGACCTCGGACGCAAAAGTTAATGAGGCCCTGTCCGTCGT
>JBARJD010000115.1:0-3418 GCA_049800095.1 Thermoplasmata archaeon
TGCCACGTCAGGGTGACCCACGAGTTCGCTCCGTTCCCTGACTCGACGACGGTGGCGGTGACGAAGTTGCCCTGGTAGGTGGCGGGCACGCCGTTGACCAGCAGCTCCACGGTCAGGATGCCGTTCGAGATGTCGTTGGCGCGGAGGTTGACGAGGAAGGAGTTGTAAGTGGTGTGAACGGTGGTTCCCGACATGAGCGCGCCCGCGACTCCGAAGTCCGTGCCGGCTCGGCTCGGTCCCGTCGCGGCCGTCAGCTTCGCCAGGTAGTTGACCACGTTGTACGCCACCTCGGCCCCGATCGCGTTCCACGACGAGCCCGCCGGGGCGTCACCGAACTGGGCCGGGTCCGTTCCCGTCGCGACCGCGACCCCCTTCGGGGACGTGCCGGCGAAGTAGACACCGAGGCTGTTCCCTCCTATCACCATGAAGGAGGTTCCCTTGTTCGTCCCGCCGGCGGTCGAGAGCGCGAAGTACTTGTACGCGGTGTAGCCGGCGGTGCCGGTCAAGTTGCCGTTCAGGCCGATAGGGCTGTTGATACCGGCTGCGTAGAGCGTGGAAGAGGCAGTGTACGTGACCGCGTTCGCGGCTGTGGTGGAAAGAGGGCCCCCGGTCGTGACGGAGCAGGCCCCTGCCGAGGCCTTGATCCCGAAGATCTGCAAGTAGGCTTGGAAGTTGGCGGTTTCGCAGTTCGCCACCGAGGAACCGTAGGCGAAGGCCCGCTGTCCCACGACCCAGAACGAGGTCCCCGCGTTGAAGGCGGTGGTGATCTGGACCGCGGGGCTGGTCGCGTTATAGCCAGGGCCTAGGCAAGAACCGGCGAAACTCGAGTTCGACCCGAAGTCGACGATCGCGACAGAGCCGGAGGTGAACTGGCCCGTCACCGCGGCCGAGTAGGTCGTGGTGGTGCACGGAACGAAGACGGTGGTGAACGGGAAGCCCGCGGCCGCGAGCTCGCTCGCGAGGTTCGCTGACTCGTTACTCTTCGTGGGGACGGTACCGGCCGGAACATTCTCCGCGATCAGGACGATGTGGGGAAACACCGTCAGCGCTAGCGAGTCAGAACCCGTGCCAAGCCCGGGGATTGCGGCCGTCGCGTTGAGAAGGAGACTGCCTATTGCGGTCGGGGTGTAGGTAGACTGGAATCCGACTGTCGCTCCCGCCGGCACGGTGCCGGAGGCGCTCGACCGGCTGAACCCGGCGGCCGGACCGTAAGAGACGGACGCTGTACCCGAGACCGCTCCATTATTCGTCACCGTGACCGTCACGTTCAGTGCCTGGTTGATGACAGGCGCACTCGTATTCGTCAAGATGGCGACCTGGACCAGCGTGCTGCCGCCGCCGCTGCTGGTCGTGCTGACGGTGACCGGGAAGATGATCGAGTTCGTCTGGGTTTGGATGGGGTTCGCGTCGGTGACCCACGCGGTCACGTAGTACGTCCCCGAGGTGGCGGTCGAGCAGCCTCCGAGGAACCAGAGCCCGTTGCTGCCGTTGTAGGCCATTTGTAGCTTGATGGTCGTGTTCGAGGAATACGGGGAAAGCGGATTGACGCAGGTGAGGCCGGGGGTCGTGATGTTGATGTAAACTTGCTTGCTCGTGGTGCGCAGGAAGGAGTCGGTGATCTGGACGAAGATCGAGAAGGGCGCGCTCACGACCGGCGTGGCCGGACTGGTCCCCTCCTGGTCAAAGATCGGGGGAATCGTGGGGTTGCTGCCCGGGAGGGTCTGCCGGTAGATGACGGAGTTCGAGGAAACGACCGTGACGGTGATGTTGTCCGGAATGGTCAGGTGGTCGGCCCCAAGGCTCAGGTTCCATACCTGCCCTGTCCCCCATGCGGCGGCGTTGCCGCCCGGAATGCCACCGCTCCCCAGGTTGTACACCGCCGTAGTGTTCTGAGGATGGGCTTGGGAGACCACGTAAATCATGGTGTTGAAATTGTAGACGACCGGTCCGCCGAGATGGGTGATCGTCAGAAAGCTCACATTCGTCCACGTGTGGGTGCCCCGGGTCACGTAGGAGTAGTACAGTTGGCCTTGGAATTGGGACGTCGGCTGTGTGGCCGGCTTCGGGAACGTGCTCACGAAGAAGAAGATCGACGAGAACAGGACGACGGTCAGTGCGAGAATCAGGATCGTGCCGAGAACCTCGGACACCCCTCGCTTACCCCGAAGGGCCCGAGCCCGGAGGCGCCGAGACTTCGACGGATGCTGCACCCGAATGGCCCTCCTGCCCCTTGGACGGCCCGCGCGGACGAGCCTACTGAAATTGATGGCGGGGCCGCGTATATAGAGGTTCGGCCGCTGAGCCTAAGGTCGGGGGGTCCGGCCGGCGCGAGCGGCGAACGCATACGCATTGATGCGTGTGCACACGACGTCTACTTTTCGCACGAAATTTTGGGCCGGTTATACTGCCGCGATCCTCATTTCGTCGCCGTTTCTAAGCAGTCACTTTTTGTTCGACACCTCAGCAATGCACCCGACGAGGGACTCTCTACAATTCTCGCCACAACGTTGGGAATGAGTTTAAGTAACAGAGTATCGCATAGCCGCGCCTGGCCGTGTTCGACAAAACCCCAGACACCGGAACGGATGCTCCCGTGCCAAAGCGTACGTACCGGCGGCCCCCCGAAGACGAGCGGATCGCCCTACGGTGCAACCGCAAGGAGCTCCAGCTCTTGGACACGTTCGTTAGCAGCGGCGAGTTCGGGAGCCGGTCGGAGCTCATGCGAACGGCGCTCCGCGAGTTCATTCGGGCCCGGACCGAGTCTGCAGTCCTGACCCCCCCGAACCCCGCGCCGACGGGACTCATCGAAGCTCCCGTTCGCCTCCGACAGGATGAGGTGGAGACCTTCCAGGAGTACGGCGCCCTCGTCTCCAACGACCAGCCGTTGAACGACGTGCTGGCCCAGTTGGTCCGACGCGGTGCGCTGGAGCTCCAGGTCTCGGAGCTGGTCGCCCGCGCACGAGGTGCCGTGCGCAAGGCGGCGGAGGAGCGCGCCCAGGTCAAAGCCCTCGAAACGAGTGGGCGCGACCTGGAACGACAGGGGGTCGTGGGCCGGTAGGATCGTCGACGCGGTGCAGGAAAGGGGTGGCGAAATGCCTGAGGTCGAACCGAACGGGAGAGACACCGACCAACTGACGGGCCGGGACGACGACTTCGACCCCGGATACCTCGAGAACCTGAAACTCGGACACGATGTCCGGTTCGTTCTCGTCACCGTGGGAGGCGGGGCCGCTCGTATCGGTCGGGAGATTGCGCGACGACACCTCCGGTACGTTGAGACTGTCGCGATCAACTGTGATGCGCGGATCCAAGAGTTCGAGGAGTTCGACCGTCGGGTCTGCCTGACGACCGACACTCCGGGGGCCGAAGACACAGGAGGCTCCCCCGTGGCAGGGGGGCACCTCGCCCGCGCGGCGCA
>JBARJD010000116.1:0-1876 GCA_049800095.1 Thermoplasmata archaeon
GCGGACTTCGAGGACCACGGCGGGCCGGAACCAGACATCCGGAACCAACTCGGTCTCGACGGACTGCGGTCGTTCCTTCGCCTCGTAGGGTTTCAGCTTCGTGGGCAGCGTCTCGAGGGTGGCGTCGTCGAAGCCGCTCCCCACCTTGCAGAAGGTCTCGTAGCGATCCTTCTCGGGGTTGTAGACCGCGAGCAGCAGTGCGCCGTAGCGCCCGCCCCGTCGCCCGTGACCGAAGAAGGCTCCGACCACCACGCCGTCGACGGAGTCCGCGAGCGCGTGCGTGTACTCGCGCTTGTACTTGATCCACCAGAAGCCCCGGGCCCCGGCTCGATACGTGCTGCCCTCGGCGAGCGACTTCGCCATGACGCCTTCGCACCCGGCAGCGATCGCCTCGTCGAAGAAGCGTTCCGCTTCCGGAAGCGAGTCGACCACCCGCTGTGTCGCCAGTCGAACGTGTTCGGTATCCTTCACGAGTCCTTCCAGACGAGATCGGCGCGCCGGGAACGGTTCCCCCACGGTCGTCGTGGTTCCCTCCAGGAGAACATCGAAGAGGAAGAGACGGACCGGGACTTCGGCCTGCAACCGGGCCAGATCGTACTTCCGGCCCCGACGGCGCGAGACCTCCTGGAACGGTTTCAGTTCGTCCGTGTCCGGGTCGAACGGGACGCATTCCCCTTCCACGATCGCGGGCCGACGGCGGATCGAGGGAGGCAGCGCCTCGACCAGCTCGGGAAACTGCGCCGAGATCTGCTCCAGCCGGCGGGAGAAGAGCTTCACCGGCCCGCTGGCCGGGATGTGGGCCTGGACTCGAAGGCCATCGTACTTGTACTCCAGGGCGGCGCGTCCCCCCATCCGTTTCAGCACGTCGGCCAGGTCGGGAGACCGCTCGGCGAGCATCGGGCGGATGGGTCGACCTACCTCGATCCCGATGTCCCGAAGCCCCGACAGGCCGTGACGAGCGACCTGCTCAGCGACGAGCCCCAGGTCGCTTGATAGATTGTACGCCCCTTCGACCGCGACGCGCGCCTCCTTGCTCCCGTCCGCGAACGCCACGCTCAGGGCGTCGACGATCGTCATTTCTCGCACACCCAGGCGAAGCTTTCCGAGGACGAATCGGAGAATGTACTTCGCCTCTCCCGGGTCAGCCCGGGAGAGGAGCTCGACCAAGATTCGGATCTTGAGCTCCTGGGAGCCCTCGCCGGTCGAGGTCGCGATGCGGCTGAGCTCGGAGTATACCTCGTCGACCCGGAGCGGCTCCGCTTCGAGTCGGGCCGTCCTCTTCGGCAGCAGCTCCTCGCCGGTCGTCCCGAGGTCGCCGGTGCGTCGCAGGCTGTCCGCGACCGCTTTCTCGGTGGCGCCCGTGGCGAGCACCACCGCGCGGGCGGCCAAGGAGTCCGCGACACCAAGTTCTACCCCCTCGAACTCCGGCCGGAGTTCTCCCTGCATCAGGTAGACGAGGGAGGGGAGTTCTTTCGGGGGGACTTTCCGGAGGAGCTCGACGAGGATCGCTCGCATTTCGAGGCGCTTGCTGGTCGCCTCGAGTCGCTCGTAGTCGGCGACGAGGTCAGCGAACTGCACCGCCGCCTCCCCGTTCGACCGCGGAGCGGAGCGCCGCGAGGTTTCCCGCGATCGTTCCGTGGCCGAATACCGAATTGCCGCACACGAAGAAGGTAGCCCCGGCCCGGGCCGTCTCGAAGGCGGTCTCGGTCGTGATGCCCCCGTCGATCGAGAGGTCCGCCGAAGAATGCGCCGCATCGAGCCGTTCCCGAACTGCTCGAATCTTTGGAAGTGCCTCGGGAATGAATGTCTGACCCGAGAACCCGGGCTGCACCCCCATCACCATCACCTGGTCGAGCTGATCGATCCACGGCCACAG
>JBARJD010000117.1:0-26330 GCA_049800095.1 Thermoplasmata archaeon
CCCCAGTACAACCGGTACTACTGCTACACGGATCAACAGTACGTCTGAACCCGGGACCGCGGGAGTCCGCGCCGGAGCGATGATCCGGCGCCGACGTTAGGACCACGACCGTGGACGCTGTGGAGACTCTGGCCGAAGGTCTCGAACGTCGTCGGGGCAGAAAGCGGAAGTACCGTCCTCGCTATCGACACGTTCGGCCGTTGAGGAAGCGCGGTCCTGGCAATACTCGCGGCAAAGCGAAGAGGTGAGAACTCCTATTCCGTGCCCAAAGTGTCCGCATTCAGATTCGGACCATGTGCAACGTCCGCCCGCCACGGTACCCTATTGCTCGAAGTGCCAGACCTGGTGCCTCGACCCCCGGCCTAAGGCCGTTTGGCGCGGTGTGAAGACGTAGTTCCGGTTGGCCCTCAATCCGCCGGACCCCGGAGCCGTTCGACGACGGCGCGCGACGTGCGACGCGCCATCGACATGACCGTGATCATGGGGTTCACTCCGGGAGCGGTGGGGAACACTGACGCTTCGGCCACGAACAGATTCTCGGCCGTCCAGAGCTCGCCGGTGGGCCGAACCGCGCTCGTCCGGGAATCGGTTCCCATCGGACAGGATCCCATCAGGTGGGCGCTGAACATCGCACATCGGTTGGGTGCCAAGCTCCGCTCACTGACCTCGGTCAGGAACTGATCGACTTCGGTGTCGGTGAGCCGATCTCCCGCGGCCCGGACCTCGACCGGGCGATTGTGCAGGGTCACCAAGCTCCGCGCGCCGGCCGCCGCGAGCACGCGCCCGGTCTCTTGAATTCCCCGTTGGAGCTCCCGACGGTCCTTGACGGTCAGCGCATACTCGATCCGTGGATCACCGTGAGAATCTATCGCGACGCGTCCCCGACTCCGTTCTCTCAAGAGGACGATCGTGGCCGTCGACCGACGATAGCGACGGAGCATCCAGTCCTTATGGGTCCGTCCGTCCCTCCAGGGAGTCGCCAACGCGAACAGTCCCGGATGTGCCGGGGCCGCTTCCATCCAGAACCCGTGTCGGCTCCCTTCCCAATCCAGAAACTTCGTCACCGCCACAGTTTGCGGGGGACCGGCCCAACACCGTACCTCGTCCGCAAACTCGCCGGCCACCGCGGTTGTGGGGTGAAGGCGTAGGCCGCGGCCGATGGGCCTCGCACGCAACCCCGAGCGCTGCAACAGGCTCGGGGTGTGGATGGCACCGGCGGCCGCGACGGCGACACGACACTTGACCCGTACATCCCGGCGGGCGCCGTCGGGTCCTACATACGAACCCCGAACCGCTTCGACGCGTCCGCCCGTCAGTTCGATGGTTTCGGCCCGAGTCCGGAACAGGAACCGGGCGCCGGCACCGAAGGCACTCGGGAGGTAGTTCAGCACGCTCGAGCGTTTACAAGCGTACGAACAGCCGTAGCCGCAAAAGTCACACCGTTGCCGGCACCCGACGGCGTTCCGGAAGATCGTCTGATAGTCGCGCCCCTCCCGGTATCCCAAAGCCATCGCACCGCGCCACAGCGCGTCGTTGTTGGGGTTCCGCTGGCTCTCGCGATCATTGACCTCGAGCGTTCGCCAGACATGATCTACATCCTGGGCGAACTCCGGTCCTGTCAGTCCGGCGATACCGAACAGGGTCTCCCAGTCGCGGAGGACGGCGGCCGGGGGCCGCAGGCAGGTCATCCAGTTCACGAACGTGCCTCCCCCGGCCCCGCGACCCGCGAGAAGTTGGAACGAAACGTCGTCGGTGGCGAGGGTTCCGGCCCGGTCGTACGCCCTTCCGGTCATGGAAAACTCGCTCGCCTCGACCGTGTCGGAGCCGAGCAGCTCTCCCACGTCCAGCACGACGACGGAGTAACCGGCCCGCTGGATCTCATCGGCCGCAACACCGCCGCCTGCCCCCGAACCGATCACACAGGCATCGGCCGTCAGCTCGAGGTTCGAATCGGGTACGATCGGAACGATCTGGGGCTGGGGAGGTTGGGTGCTCGGTGGTTCCGGCAAGGTCCCGGGATACCCGATGTCGGCCCAGTTCGGGTTGGGTCCACTCGGTCCGGGTGCCGAATAGTACAGGAAACAGACTAGACGTTTCAACGTTTGAAAGCCGCTGCGCTTGAGCGGCAGGCGGCTGTCCCGCCACCGTCCGAGATACTCGGCACGTCCCTCGGGGCTCAAACGGGTGAACCGGGCCGGACGTCCATCGAGGAGAAGGTTGAGGCCCGGGCTCTCGAAGGCACGAAGAAGCCGGTGGATCTGGGCCGCCTGTCGTGGTCCGAACTCCGCCTGGACCACCTCCAAGATCCGATCGTCGACCCCGACGTCGGTGGCCTTTCGCGAGTAGAACGCTAGCGAGTCCCTAGAGAAGGGGAGCGACGGGACGATCGTGTCGCAAGCGGTACGGAGCGTCGCGCGCTCCTGGGGGGAGAAGTCGGGCGTACGGAGCGTCTCCGGGTTGGAGAGGGTGCAACCCACGATATAATGTCCGGCACGCCGTCACCCATCGGGGGTGGGATTTCGTCGTGCAGGACTGCTCCTTGAACGTTCTCTGGGATCCCGCGTTCCTCCGCTACGATTTCGGGTCCGAGCACCCGTTCACCGAACGGAGCCGTTGGATGGCAGTCCGCCTATTGGACGCGCTCGGGCTCTTCGGGGAGATTGCGTCCCCCGCGCCGACGTGGGTCTCGAACGTGACCTCGGCTACGCGAGAGGAGCTCCTGCGATTCCACACGCCGGAGTACGTCGAGCTCGTGGACCGTCTCGGACGCGGCCCCTCCTCGCACCCTTTGGACGCCGGGGACACTCCATCGTTTCCCGGATGCTTCGAGGCGGCCTCGACCCTGTCCGGGGGAACGTTGGCCGCGGCCCGCACGGTCCGGGATGCACCGACGAGCCACGCGTTCAATCCCGCCGGAGGACTGCATCACGCCCACCCGGGACGGGCCAGCGGGTTCTGCATCTTCAACGATCTCGCGGTCGCGATACGAGCTCTCCAGACAGAATCCCCTTCGGTCCGTCGGGTTGCCTATGTCGACATCGATGTGCATCACGGCGACGGGGTCATGTACGGGTTCTACGACGATGGCGGTCTCCTGGACATCGACTTTCACCAGGACGGCCGCACGATCTTCCCGGGCACGGGGTTCCCCTCCGAGACTGGGCGGGGCGACGGCGCCGGCCTCAAGGTGAACGTGCCGCTGCCACCGGAGACCGGCGACGAAGCGTTCATCCCGCTGTTCGAGCAGATCGTTCCCACCATGGTCCGCCGATACCGGCCGGAGGTGATCGTGCTCCAGTGCGGAATGGATGCCCACGTGGGCGACCGGCTCGGGAGCTTGCAGTACACTCCGGCGGCCTACGAACGGGCTGTCGACCTCGTCCACTCTCTTGCCCACGAAGTGTGTGGGGGCCGGCTCGTGCTGACGGGGGGGGGCGGGTACTCCGCCGAGAACGTATCCCGCGGACTCGCTCGCGTTGCCGTCCGGGTGTCGGGAAGGTCATGGCACCGGACCCTGGAGGAACCACTGCCCGAAGCGTGGCGGGAAGAGTTCGCGCACGCGTTCCACCGTTCGGCCCCGCGATCCTGGGGTGAGGGGACGTCGACCGAAGCCTCCCCGTGGAGCCCAGACCGTTCCGAGAAGCTGCTCAACTCGCTGTCGGAACGGCTCGGGGTCCGGTGGGATCGGTCCGAGGTCACTCGGGTCGGCGAACCGGGGAACCGAGACTGAGATAGAGTCGCTTGTTCCGGGCCCCCTTGTTCTCGATCTTTTGCAGCGTGACCGGACCCACCTCGGCGGTCGAGTGCACGTGGGTGCCCCCGTCCGCCTGCGCGTCGAACCCTTGGATATCGATGACCCTCAGCTCGTCCACGTCGGGAACGAGATGAACATCGACCCGGACCAGGCCCGGATTTCGAGCGAGCTCCTCGCGCGGAACGAACCGGACTGCGATCGGAAAATCCCGTTCGACGACCCCGTTGACCTCCGCCACGACCTGCTCGGCGACGCGCCGGTCAAAGTCTGGGATCGAGAGATCCATTCGGGCCCGGTCGAGGTAGATCTGCCCGCCGGTGATATCGGACCCAAATCGATGAAACACCACGCCACTCAGAATGTGCAGACATGTGTGGTACCGCATGTGGGCGTACCGTCGATCCCAGTCGATCACACCGTGAACGGCGTCCCCGACGGATGGCAAATCTCCCTCGCCACGGTGGAGAATCTCCTTCGCTGACTTGGCTGCGTTCGTAACCTTCCACGATGTGCCGGCGCCGGCGGTCAGATGACCCGCGTCCGCAGGTTGGCCCCCTCCTTCAGGGTAGAAGGCCGTGCGGTCGAGCACAACTTCCCCGGGCCGGGTCGCCAGGACATGGGCGTCGAACTCGCGGAGGTAGGCGTCCATGAGGTAGAGTCCGTCGGTCATCGGCCAGCCGGTGGAATCGGCAGGTCACTTAACCCTGCAGTCGTCCAATCGGATGCTCACCACCCGGAGCAAGACTCATGGACTCTGCCGAGCTCGGAGCCACAGGGGCGGTCTTGGACCGCGGGATGCGAATCGGAAATGGTCACCAAGATTCGTTCAGTAGAGCCGATCGTAACGGGGTCCCCCCAAGGGGAGCCGTCCTCGCCATGGAGCTCGACGATGATCCTCGTCCGGGTCACCACGAGCACCGGTCAGGTTGGATGGGGGGAGGCGCCGACCACTCTGATGACGCTCCCCGTGAAAGAGAGCGTGAAGGAGGTCGCCCGATTCTACGAAGGACAACCGCTCGACGACCGTCGACGATGCTTCTCGGAATTCGGGAGGTACTCGTTCTATCGAACCCGCTCGATGGAGGCGACGTCGGCGCTGAGCGCGGTGGACATTGCATGCCACGACCTGGTCGGAAAGGAACTCGGGGCCCCGATCCACGCACTGTTGGGGGGCGCCCTGCAACGATCTCTCCGCGCCTACGCCAACGGCTGGTATTCGGATTGCATCGAACCCGCCGAGTTTGCGAAGAAAGCCGACGGGATGGTTCGACAAGGATTCTCCGCGCTCAAGTTTGACCCGTTCGGCGACCAGTACACGACGCTGTCGACGGAGGGCCTCTTAGCCGCGTCCGCCCGAGTTCGCGCCGTCCGAGACGCCGTTGGAGACGCCGTCGATCTTCTGATTGAATTCCACGGACGGTTCCTCCCCGAAGCAGCCGTCCGGGCGGGGATCGAACTCGACCGATACCATCCGCGCTTCATGGAAGAACCCGTACACCCCGACCTGTGTGACGGCCTCCGAGAGTTCCGTCGGAAGGTCCGCACCCCCGTCGCGCTGGGGGAGCGGCTCCTGACCCCGCCGGACTTCGAGAGCTTCCTTCGACGCGGCCTCGTCGACATCATCCAGCCGGACATCACGAACTCGGGTGGCTTCACTTCGGGCGTCGAAATTGGCGCCGTCGCGTCCGCACTTGGGGCTCCGGTGGCCTACCACAACGCGTTCGGTCCCGTCCAGACGGCCGCCACGCTCCAGCTCGTTTCCACGCTCCCGACCTTCTTCATCCAGGAAAGCTTCGAATCGAGCTGGCCGAAATGGAAGCAGAACCTGGTGCAGGGCTACGAGCTCGAAGATGGACACTTCCGGGTTCCGTCGAAGCCGGGGTTGGGCATCGAGGTCGATGAGCGTGCGTTGGAGAAGGTAGTGGCCGACTCGATGGAACCGATCGGCCCAGAACCACCGTGGGTCATTGCCGGCACCTGGGTTCGGCGTTCCAACCCTTCCTCACCGGCCCGAAGGACGCCCCGTCGTCGTTGAGATCGAGAGTCGAGGGGGCCCGGGACGACCCCAGGGCGAGTCCGAAGGGGGAAGGCGCCGGCGATAGGATCGACGCTCTTCGACCGCCGGCCGGCCGCGGAGTCGTATAACACCGGCACGCGCCGGGGCAAAAATAACTAAATACGTATCTATACACACTTCACTTGTCCCCTCGGGGACACGGAGATAGAACCGGGATGCAGCGGCGCCAGCGAACCGTATACCTTGTGACGATTGCTGCCATGCTCGCCATGATTGGAGGGTACGCGCTCGCCGCCACGACCGTGACGACCTTGACGACCCCCCAATCCTCCAACGTCACCTCGGGGGGCACACCGGGAGGCTTCTCCAGCATCGCCGCCGTCACGTCGGAACAGCTCGTCGTCGTCTCGACGGCCATGTCGGCCGCCACCTCCGCCGGAACCCAGGGAGCCACCGCCGGACTTTCCGGTAGCACCACCCAGCTCGCCACCTGCGCGGCCGCTCCGTGCGCCGCCCAGAGTTTCAAGGCCGCAACCCCGGCCGCCACGACGGGCGATTACGGGGAACAGCTCACGCTGAACGCCTTCCAGTCGACCGCGAACTCGGCGGTCGGCTTCGACATGGCGGTCACGGTTACGACGTCGACCACCACCGTGGTGGCCTTCGCCTACATCGAGTTGCCCACCACCCCCGCGTCGTCGCAGACGATCGTAGTCTACCTGTTCGTCGACCTCGGGACCACGACCGCGCCCGTAATCGACGCAGTATCGGTCGTCTTCAACCAGTGCTCGATCGGGACGAGCTGCCCTTAGGCCCCGCCACCTCGCCTACCCTCGGGGGGCGGCGTACGCCGCCCCCCAAAAAAACCATTCAAGTCGGTCAATGGAACCTCTCTCTTGGACCTCGGGACCTCGGACGAATGCCCGCCGCTGCGGCGACGGCCTCCTGAGCGGGAATCGTTCGAGTCCGCGGACCCTCCTCGGACCCTTGGCTCGGCTCCTTCTGCCGGCACTCCTCTTTGCGATTCTTGTACTCATTCAAGGAGTGGCCTTCGGGGCCACGTCCATCACTGCTCGCACCCCTGACCGTTACTCCGCGACCCACTTCGGAGCCCCCGCCGCGCCCCCGGCGACTGTGACCGCGACCGCCGACTTAGTGGCGACGGCCGCGCAAGCGGCCCTGCCCGCCGCGGGAACGCAACTGGCGGGGGCGATCGGACTGGCGGGAACCCCCACGGTTCTCCCACCATGCCTTGCGGCCGCGTGTAGGGATCGATATATCGTGGCGAGTCCGGCCGGTCTGACCGTCGCGGACTACCTCGAGCGGGTGACGCTGACGGTGACCCAACCCGTCGCCCCCCCGGGCCTCTCGAGGGGGTTCCTCGTTGAGATTGGCGTCCATACCTCGACCGGTTGGGTCGTTGGACGTTCCTATGTCGCGACCGGCACGACCACCGAAGTCGGTGGTGCGGTGATCTCGCTGCGACTCTATCTGAATCTGGGGACTGCAGCGGCCCCCATCATCCTAGGCGCCTCCACGGTCGTAGATTCTTGCTCGTCTACGACGGTGTGTCCATGAGCGGTTCCTCATCGCCCCCCGCGGTCGAAGATGGTGGTGGACGCTCCGGGCCACCTGGGAAGGACCCGTCTTGGGGCGAGAAGCTCGAGGAATCCTGGCCACTCCTGACGGCCGGGACCGGCTGTGTCGTTCTCGCGGTGGTGCTGGCGCTTCAGGGGTCGACCCGATCCATCGATCATCTGTCTCCCACGTTTCTGTTTCTGGCCCTGGGCTTCACAGGCATCGCTGGGGGAGTGGCCTCGTTCGTCGTGGGGCCCGAAGAGGGCGTACAAGGTCCCGCTGTCGGGGAATCGGAAAGTAGGGTGGCCCGTCCGAATCGCCCTACGGGCGGTCAGTCCGGAAACAAGGCGACGGACCACTGGAACGGTCGACCGGTTCCGGAAGTGACCCTCGGCGGGGGCAGTACGACCGAGGATCTGGCGTCGTTGTCGGCTACGCGCCGGGGCGCCGGGGGGGAACCGGCCGAGAATGACCCTTTGCGGCTCTTGGACTCCGAGGCGGCCCCGCGTACCTCGTCGCGGAACATCGGGCATTTGCTTCGGCTTTCCGAGGAAGGCTCCCTTACAGTGTACTCGCTCGAGGATGCCCTCCGGGATCTGGAGGTCGTAGACCAGGTCGTCCACAGTCACAAGGTGGGCCGAGGGGCGCACGCCACGGCCGCACGGCCGACCTCGACAACCTGACGGCCGGCGGGGCGCGCCTTTCGTGCGAGACCCCCCGGTCGCCGGCGAGGACCGAATGGCCTGCCGGGGAAGTTAAGCCCCGGACCAAGTTTCGTGGACTGTGGCCGCCGCCGCTCGAACCGACTTCCTCCTATTCGTTGCCGGAGAGCCGGATTCCGGCATCGGCTCAACCCGGGACACTGAGACGTCCATCGTTCGACGCATGGCAGGTACGGTCGTAGGCGGGTGGTGGCTCGGACCCGACGGCGGTTCATCACGCCCGGCCGCCGATACCCAAGTCCCTCCAAACGATGGCCGTCCTTGGCACCTTCCGCCGCAACAGATACAGTGCGTCAATCTGGTCTACGAGATTGCCGACGACCTCGGGAGAAGCGTGGCCGTCGTGGATGCCAATCGGACCGCCGGACGCCAAGACCTGGTGGACCGCTGGGTCGGGGCGGATGGACTTCTCCCCCTGCTTGTGCGTCGCGACGGCGCGCGGTTGCAAGGCATTGAGGAATTCGTCCCGGCGAGGGTGCGCCGGTTCATCCGTGGGCCGTAGCGGACGCCGTCGCGGCGGTAGGTGCGATTCGAGGGATCGGGGTCTGGCTCGAAGCGGAGAGATCACTCGGCTCGTTCACGCTGTTTCGCCCGGGCCAGAGCGAGACCTGGCTCTCGGCGCGAGGTCGACCGCACGCGGGCCGCGGCGCACACGACGCGTTCGGGGTCCGAGCCTATCAACCCAGATCTGTCCGCGGTCGATTATCTTATCCGGCGGCGGCAGATGGTCTCGCGATGACGGCTCCCTCGACGCCGTGGCTCCGCCGTCGCCGGCTGACCCGTGCGGGGTGGGCCGTTGGGACCGCCATTATCGTGGCCGCGATCGAGGTCGGTGTGCTCGTCCTGACTCCTGGAGCGGGCATGGTGCTAGTGAACAGTGCCTATTTCCAAATCTATACGCCTCCCACGAACTGGTGTCCCTTCTGGCAGACGAGCGGAGGGCCCCCGCCGGTCTTCGAAGTGAGGACGGGGTCAATTTTCCGTCTGAGCTGGCTCATCTCTTGTGAGCCATACGGGCCGGGCAACACGACGGGAGCGACTTTCGTGCTCAGTTCGGTCGCCTCTTCTTCCTTGGGATACACCGTGGTGGCCTCCAATGTCCCCGTCGTCTTTGGCTACGATACCGTTGGCTATGTCAACGTCAGCGTCCGCGCGCCGAGTTGGGACTCTTACTCGACCCTCGTGCTCATCGCCTCTGGGGGTCCCGACTCCGCCTTCTGACGGATCCGATTCGACCGTTCGCTCGGCTGGGAGACCGCGCTGGCTGGCCCGACACGCCGCAGGGGCAACCAGAGCGGGCCCTTTCCACAGCCTCGTGCCTTCGATAGACGGCCTGCGCCTTCGGGGGAAAGCACCCGCTCGGGGGGTGAGCCCGACAAAGCGCTTATCGAACCATTTATAGTTTTTTCGGCCCCCTATATTACCGCGGAGTCGGCGTCTTGTCGAACGCCACCGGAAATGAAACTCGATAGCCGTCTCGTGAAACTGCTACCCGCACTTTGCGTGTGCGCGGTGATGGTCCTAGGGTCCGGCCCAATCCTATCCGCGATCGGGGATGGTCATTCGAATGCGAACTCAGTTCCCGCACCGCCGGGTATCGGTCCTTCGCCTTTCATCGCGGAGGGAGGCAGCACGGCTGAGGCGTGTGACGACGTCGCCACCTGTACCACCGGTGCCGTTGCGAATGTGGATGCCGGGGACACCTTGGTGGTCATCGTCACGGAGTACACCACTTCCGCGGGCCATCCGTCGTTGGTCGAAGAAGTGACCTCGGGAGGCGACAATGACCTCAGCCTTCTCGGAGTCACCCCGTGCATCACCGGTAGCGGCCATGGGGTGACGGCGATCTACGGGCTAGCCGACGTGGGGGCCGAAAGCTCCGTCACGTTCACGGCCAATTACGCGGCCGCGGAGTACTATACAATCCATGCGCTCGACGTTGAGGGCACGGCGACCTCGCCGTTCGAAACCGCGGGTACCGGGGTCTGTTCGACCGCGGCGGGCACGACAGCTACCGCTGCGGTGACGACCACCGTCGCCAACGACCTCGTCATCCTCGGAGTCGAGGTGAGGGCCTCCACGACCATTTCCGCGACGGGCGGAGACACGCTCGTGACCGACGCGGCGACCACGGGGGCAGAATTGGACTCCGGAGCGATGCTAGACGAAATCGACACGGCCACGGGGTCCATCTCGCTCTCGGCGACCTTCACGAGCGCATCGTGGTCGGCGATCGCGGTCGCTCTGAAGCCCGCCACATCTCCGCCCCCGCCCCTCGTGTCCGGAACGGTCAGCCCGTCCAGCGTGGCCATTGACGCGGGTCAGGCCGTTGAGCTTACGACGACCCCTGCGACCGGCGGGACGGAGCCGATCACTTATCAGTGGTACGCGTCTACCTCAACGACGACATGTAGTTCTGGAACGCTGATTTCTGGCGCAACAGGCGTGTCCTACACGACTCCCGCGTTGTCGGCGGGCACATACTTCTACTGTGTATGGGCGACGGACAGTAGTACGCCGACTCCTCAGGTGGTGTACTCCAATGTCGCGACCATCACGGTCAACCCGGCCCTTTCGGTCACGATCACCCCGAGCGCTCCCTCGATCGACAGCGGGCAAGCGGTCCAGCTGACCGCCAACCCATCCGGCGGGACGGGGGCCGACACCTACACGTGGTACGTGGGCAGCACCTGCTCGGGAACCGTTCTGGCCACTACGCAGTCTTACACAACCGCGGCATTGACGTCCACGACAACTTACTGTGTCGCTGTGACGGACAGCTCGTCTACACCCGCTACGACGACATCAACTGTGACAGTGAAGGTGAGTTCTTCGCCGCTGACGGTCACCATCTCCCCCAGCGCGCCATCGATCGATAGTGGACAGACCGTGCAGTTGACCGCGAACCCTGCGGGCGGCACGGGGGCCGACACCTACGCTTGGTATTCGGGCGGCTCGTGCACTGGGACCGTCGTCGGATCGACCCAGGCGTACACGACCCCGGTGCTTACAGCGAGCACGGCGTACTGCGTCGCCGCCACCGACAGCGCCTATTCTCCGGTCACGGCGACGGCCACCGCCACAGTGACGGTGAGTTCTTCGCCGCTCGCGGTCACGATCTCGCCCAGCGCACCCTCCATCGACAACCAACAATCGGTGCAGCTGACCGCCAACCCGACTGGCGGCACAGGGGCGGACACATATGCTTGGTACGAGGGCAGCTCGTGCACTGGGCCCGCGGTCGGCACGACCCAGGTTTACTCAACCTCGGCATTGACGGCCACCACGACATACTGTGTGGCCGTCACGGACAGCGCATACTCACCGGATACTGCGACCGCCACCGCGACTGTGACGGTGAGCGCATCGCCCCTCATGGTCACAATCTCGCCCAGCGCCCCCTCCATCGACAGTGGACAAGGGGTGGGACTCACGGCGAACCCTTCGGGCGGGACAGGGGCGGACACCTACGCCTGGTTCTCCGGCACCGCCTGCTCGGGCACTGTGTTGGCGACCAGCCGAGTCTACACGACGCCGGCATTGACGGCCTCGTCACCGTATTGCGTCGCCGCCACGGACAGCGCGTACGCACCCGTCACGGCGACAGCCACCGTGTCCGTGACGGTGAGTTCCTCCCCTCTCTCGGTTACGATTACCCCGAGTGCACCTTCGATTTCCAGCGGCCAAACCGTTCAGCTCACCGCCAACCCGTCGGGAGGGACGGGCCCGGATACGTACGCCTGGTATTCGGGGGGAGCGTGCTCGGGCACCATGCTGGCCACGACCCAGGTCTACACCACGCCTGGGCTGACGGTTAGCACGACGTACTGCGTGGCAGTGACGGACAGCGCGTACACTCCCGCGACGGCAACGGCGACCGCGACGGTCACGGTGGGCGGGACCGCGTTCACGGTCAGTATCACTCCCAGCGCTCCGGCGATCGATAGCGGTCAGACGGCGCAACTGACCGCCCACCCGTCGGGAGGCACCGGGGCCGACACGTATGCCTGGTACTCGGGCGCCGGATGCACTGGGTCGGTGGAAGGAACGGCCCAAGTCTACGAGAGCCCGGCGCTAACGGAGACCGCGAATTTCTGCGTGGCCGCGACGGACAGCGCACCGGTCCCTGCGACCACGACGGCCACCGCGACGGTGACGGTGAGCGCCTCGCGGTTGACGGTCACGATCACCCCCGTCGCCCCCTCCATCGATAGCGGCCAGACTGTGCAGCTCACTGCTCATCCATCGGGAGGTACGGGGTCGGACACCTACGCCTGGTACGCGGGCGCCGCGTGCTCGGGCACAGTGCTGGCCACGACCCAGGCCTACACGACGCCGGAGTTGACGGCCTCATCGACGTACTGTGTGGCCGCCACGGACAGAGCCTACACGCCGGCCACCGCTACCGCCAGCGCGGCCGTGGCGGTCGACGCCTCCGCCGGCCCCCGGGCCTCTCCTCCAATGTATGAGTACCCAGCCCTTGCGATCCTGGTCGCCTTGTTAATCGTCGCGCTGTTGATGGCCGTCTTGCTACGCCGAGGAAGGGAAGTGACGTTCACCGAAACAGGGCTCCCCGAGGGAACCGAGTGGTCCGTGAAGTTGGAGGGGTCGGAACAACACTCCACGACCGCCACGATCGCATTCCGGAAAACGAAGGGAGAGCACCCGTACACGGTGGGTACGGTCCCGGGGTACACCCGGACACCTGCCGCCGGCACCGTGGACGTCGGCAAGGATCCGGTCAGGATACCGGTTGAGTTCGAAGGTCGATCGGAATAGGGTCGGGCGCGACGAAGGTTAATCGCGGCGTTCGAGTTGCCTCGACTCGTGCCGCGCGATTCGAAGGATGCTTTGCGCCGATTTGTCCTCGGTCGCCAGGGGCTTTGGCCCGGCCGGCGGTGGGAAGGACGGCGCGACTTACTGAGGGCATTTCGATGCATCGGATCGGTGCAGGTTGACCCGCTCAACGTAGTGGGCCACAGTCACGACCTCGCTCTGTGGGGTCGGATCGTTGCATACCGGGCCGACCACTTGGAAGACGCACTCTATGCGAAGCGGACCTTGTTCGAGACCGGCGGGAACGTCCAGATCCGGCCCATTTCGGAGCTGCCGTACCTTCGCGTTGCCATGCGACGCAAGGTCGAGGAGCCACGGTGGCGGCGATTCGCGCGCGCGAAGGCCGACGTCATCGGGTCGGTCCTCCGCGCGATCGATCGGCGGGGACCGCTCGGGCCGGCGGACTTTACCGGTTCCGGGGAGAAGCGGATCCGAAACTATCGAGCTGGAAAGGAGTCCGGCCTTGCCCTCTACTACCTCTGGCTTCGCGGGGATCTCATGGTTGCCTTCCGGCGGGGGGGCGAAAAAGTGTTTGACCGGTCAGAGCGGCTCCTTCATCGGCCGGTCCCGGAGATTCCGGTTCCCGACGCGGAGGAGCACCTCATTCTGGAAACGTTGCGGCACCTGGGTGTGGCGACGCGGTCCGAATGGCTGCGTCATGCCTGGCCCCATATCGGCCGCATGTCGTTGCGCCGCGAGTGGGCGGAACGAATCCGAGTCTGGGAGAAAGAGGGGATCTTCCAAGAAATCGAGGTGGACGGCTGGACCGAACCGCAGTGTATCCTCGCCGAATCGGTATCGGACTTGGAGGCACTCCGTTCGTCGAAGGTGCCATCGGCCTGGCGTCCGCGATCCACAACGACCGATCGGGAAGTTGTCTTCTTGGCTCCGCTGGAAGTCGTCGCGGCCCGCGGGCGCTCGAGCCGGCTCTTCGACTTTGAGTACATCTGGGAGGTTTACAAACCGGCGTCCAAGCGGCAGTGGGGGTACTACACGCTGCCGGTGCTCTACGGGACCCGTTTGTGCGCCAAGATCGAGATGCGATTCGACGGTCCGAGCGGACGTCTGTCGGTCTTGGGCTTCTGGCCGGAAGCGTCGTCGATTCGCAGCGACTCTCCGTTTGGAGCCGCACTGGGTCGAGGGCTTGGCCGCCTAGCGTCGTTTCATGGGGCGACCCAGATCGATGTAACGGGATTTCACTCACCGGGGATCGAAGCGCGAGCCACGAGGGCTGCGGCCGAGACTTTTGTGGCCGTGTCCGTCCCACGTTAGGTCAGCTGGTCGAAGTATAGCCGCGGATGGGAACGAATTTCGCGACGAACCGACTGATCCCCCCGGTGGTATTCCCAAGGCCATGGAGAGGATCCGCGTCGGTTAGCGATCAATGAGGGCCATGGTTTCATCCGAGTATCGCGGTCCGGCGAACGACCTCTTCTGCATCCAGCCATCGATGCGTGCAAGGCCGGAGGTCGAGAGCGTCAGTTCGGTCGTGGCCACGTTCATCACGAGGTACCTGGGGTGCTTTATGCGGGGGACTAGGATTGGGTCGTCGACTTGTGCCAGTTCTCACGCTGAGGCAAGTTGGCGGATGCCGCCCGTTTCTCCCGTGCCAATTCCGCGAAACGGTCAACAAGGGCGAGACTCTGATAGAGATTCGGGTCCTGAAATCTCGGGAGGTCGCGTCGAAAGTCGTTCGGGGGAAGACTGTCCAACGTGCGGACCGTCCCGGACAGGAGTCCACGCCCTAACGGTCTGAAGGGGACTAGTACAACGCCGAGCTCCCGGCAATCGGGCAGGAGATCCTCCTCCCGGTCGGGGTCCAGAAGGAATACTCGCTTCGGACGGCTGCGACTGGGTGGGGGATGGAAGCGCGGCGGAGCGTCTTCGGAACAACCCCGGTCAGTCCGCTACACCGTACCTATCCCTCGGAGACGAGTCCGGCCATGGCCCGGACGCTGTCCTCGATGCGGGGGGCCGGGTCGATCCGATATGGATAGTAGAGGTCAATCGTCTGGACCCCAAGACGAGACAGGCCGGCGTCGCACGCCGAGCGAGTATCGGCCGGACTCCCATCGACTCCCATGGGTTCGTATCCTCGCCCCGAGACAAGCCCGTACTTCGTCGCGAGAAAGACCTCCTCCCGGCGTCCACGAATCGCCTAACCCGCGAGCTCCCAGTTCGAGAACGGCCCGTACACCCCCGCGGTATCAAAGAAGTTCATTCCGAGATCCAGGACCCGGTGGATGCTGGCCAACCCCTTGGCCGGGTAGGGCCGACCGTATGATTTCGAGCTACCCGTGGAACCTAGTCCGATGGCCGAGACTTGGGGCCCCCGCGACCGCGTTGACGGGGACTCATGGAGCCCGCATAATGGGGACTTACCTTGGATTTCGGAAGACCCTGCCAGAGTTTCCAAAGTCGGACCCGTCAGGACTCCGGCAAGTCGGTCGATGTAGACGGCCCCATGGGGGGATTGGTGGGTGGGGCTCGCTGGGTGGTTCTCTCCAAGAGATCAGTGCGTACGTCTCGCAGTTGTGAACGAGTTCGATGGGTTGCGCCGAGGGGCTTACCCGGGGCCGACCCTTTGCCGACGCTGTGGAAAGAGACCCGATCAGCCCACGTTACGGAAGGTCTTCGAGGGTTCGCACTCCGCGTCGGGTCACTAGACCGCGGACGCGTATGGGCGCTTCCGTGGTTAGGACCGCTGCCATGTTCGCCTGATGATCGTTCATTTGAGCCAGGGCCTCCACCGCCGTAAGGTCCCCGGACAACATGAGGGGAACCGGCTGAACAAGATCCGCGATCGGGGTATCGAGGCGTCGGTCGGCCGGCACCGCGAGCAGGTCGCTGAGTTGGACGGCGCCCAACCACGATCCGTTTGCCTCTACCGAGAGGACCGCGTGTCCGTGCGTGACGGCGAGCTCAGTGGCCTCGGAGACTTTCATCTGCGGCGCAACGGTTTCCGATTCCAGCTCGGCAATCTCGGAAATCGGCGTCTCGGACCGGAAGTATCGGCGATACTCGTCACGGTGCGCCGGACTCTGCAGACGGGTGGGCAGCTGTTCCGTGTAGAGGTGGGCGCCGCCGGTGACCACGTATGCGACGAATATCGAGACCATCGCGGCCGGGAGAACGGTGTAACTGCCGGCCATCTCAACCACCATGATGAGCACCGCGAGCGGCGCCTTCGAGATGCCCCCGAAGAAGGACATCATCCCTACGATCGAGAACACGCTGACAACGACCAGCGGCACTAGGGAGGGAAAGAGCGTGTGGAAGACCCCCCCGACGATCGTGCCGAGAAAGGCTCCGACGACGACGCTGGTTCCGAACAGACCGGCGCTCCCTCCGCTACCGACCACCAGCGAGGTCATCCCCATCCGAAGGAAGATCGCTGCGAGAAGGACTACGACCACCAAGAGCGTGAAGGAACCGGGCGAGAGCATCCCTAGCAGCGCCACTTGGACGAAGCCGTACCCTATCGACAGGGACGAGAGGGCGGCGAAATGGGCCTGCTCAGGGAGCGCGAAGTAGACCACCAGGAAGATCGCCGAGGCGAGGGCGGCCCCCACGGCCGGCCGAAGGAGGCCGGGTCCCTTCAGCCGCCGGAACCAGGATTCCGTGCGCCGATACATGAAGGCGAAGAAGATGCCGGCCCCGCCACAGACGATTCCCAGTATGGCAAACAGCGGAAGCCGCGCCGGGTCGAACGCGTAGCCCGCGAGCGCAGCCGGGGTGGCGAAGAGCGTGTGGAAACCGAAAATCGTCGAGTAGATCGAATACGCCACCACGGACGCGATGATGGCGGGCACGAAGACGTCCGGCTCGAAGTCGCCCGTATAGAGTATCTCCGCCGCGTAGACGGCCCCTCCCAACGGGGCTCGGAATATCGCGCCGATGCCCGCCCCCATTCCGGTGGCAAGCGCCACGCGCCGCTCCCGGTCGGTCAATCCGACGAAGTCGGCCCAGAGGGAGCCAAAGCCTCCCCCGATCTGGGATACCGGTCCTTCCCTGCCCCCCGTTCCACCAGTACCGAGAGTGATGGCGCTCGCAAGCGTCTTCAAGATCGGCACCCGAGCCCGAACCTTTCCGGCGTCGTAGTGGAAGGCGTGAATCGTCGCGTCCGTGCCGTGTCCGCCAATCTCAGGGGCGAAGCGCCACGCGAGGGCGCCGACGATCAGCCCTCCGAGCACCATGACCGCTGGAACGAGGAGGATCCGTGGGAACGCGCTGGACCATCGAAGGTCGACCGGATTCAGCGAACCCTCCGTGGGCAACGTGAGGCCCGCGATTTGGCCAAGGAAAAACTGAGAGGATAGGTTGATCAGATAGTAGAACAGGGCGGCACCAAGGCCCGCCACGATTCCAATGGGCACGGCCAGCACAACCCATCGCGCGAGGACTCGGTAGGCGCTTCCCCAGTCGGCGAAGGAGAATTTCCGGAAAGCGCCTGAAACACGGGCAGTCCAATGGAGCCGTGGTTCGGGAGGGACGGACGCAGTTTCCTGAGGGGAATTTTGTGGGGGAGGTGTTGCCGTGAGTGCTTCACCCTTGGGATTCCACCATCGGTGAGGCCGTAAGGGATTTGCGTTCGCTTCTTGCAAAGGGCGGTTCACGGAGGCTCTGTTCTTTCTGGGCTGTCGCGCCAACCGCGCCGACGACCAATTGCCGAAAGCGGGGCAGCCGCCACAGGGCAGCTAGCAAAGGGTGTGACTCGGACTGGCTCCCCAACGGGGCAACAAATGATGCGCTCGACGTGCGCTTTCAGAAGGGGGCCGGTTTACTATGACTTCCCGCCGAGCTGCACTGACGCTCGGGAATGGAGATCCGGGCCGTACGCATGGTCCACGATGACACGAGTCGAGCCTAGGGGCCAACGCACGACCGCGATATCCCGCAAGTAGCGCCGCACCACAGGAAGCACGGGGACTCGCTGCAAGTTCCTCCGGTTGCCCGGACCTTCCGAGAGGGTCGCGAACAGCACCGTTTGTTCATCCGTTGCGAAAAGGAAAGGGCTCACGACCGCTTCTGCAACAAGCGCCTGGAAGAAGTCCTGGACATGCACCTTGGGAAGAAGGGTCCCCCGGACGAACGCGCACCAGTTCGGGAATCCGGTCACCGAGCGCGCGACCTCGATGGGGTTAAGGAACGATCGGAACAGCGCCCACCCCCTGCGTATGTACTTCTCCTCCGCACCTCGTCGCGTGAGCCGGGAACCGAACGACGGGGGGTTCGCCTGACTAGGGCGAGCAGGGACTGTGGAGGCAAGATTGGCCACCGCTTGACATTGGGCCGGAGTGGGCTGGCTGGCTCCCCCCCTGTTTGAAAAATTCGAATCCCGCAGAATGGAACGGGGATACCCGATAACCCCGGGCAAACCCGTGGCTCGGACCCAACCCGCCTCATAATCGAAGTAGACTGGAACGGCATCCCGGTGGCAGGGGACGCGCAACACATAGTAGTCCCGACTCGACGGGTCAATGTCAAGGCCCGTAACGAGCGAGCCGGTGTCATTCTCGGCCTCGAGAAAGACTCCGAAAATCGATTCATCCGAGGCCCACAGAAGCACGTTCTCCTGTCGTGCTCGCCATCGGTCGACGAGGCCAGCCGCCCGGTCTGAGAGGGGCTGTGAGAGCGCGAACACGATCCGCCCAGTGCCAAACACGCTGGGCGACGGGATAAAGCGGTCAACTATCCAACCGCGTTCGTAGACCCTGCGTCGGACGGTCTGAAACGTACGCCTGGGTAGCGCGGGTATTCCGTCGACCTGTCCCGGAGTGGGCCGTGATCTCGCGATGAGGTGCCAAACCGCTGTCGCCTCAGCTGGGCTAAGGACTCTCAGCCTCTACACTCCCCCGAGCTATGGTCAGTCGGCTCGCACTCAACCCAAGCGCGGCCACCAGTGCGAAAGGCACCGACGCGGGAACGCGGAGCCGGCGATTTGGACTGGCCGTCGCCCTGAGAAAGTCTAGACAAGGTCGGCCATAGAGTCGCTCGCTGCGTCTGACGACGGGATGGGAGGAGCCTCCGAGGCACTCGCCCCCCCTCTCGCGATTGCCCTCGCATCCGCGGGTTCCCCATGCGCTTGCTCCCCGTGAATGTCCAAGGTAATGCTCGCGACCCGAAAGGGATTCCGGGACTCGGCCTCATCTTCCTTGCGCCGCGCGCGACGACGAATCACGAAGCCTGCTCCAGCGAAGGATCCCAACGCGCCAAGTCCGGAGCCAGCGATCACCCCATACAATGGAAACTGGGCCGGCGGGGGCGCTGTCATGTTGTGGATATCCTGTCGGACCGTCGAGTTTGAGAGAACCGCGGCCGGCCCTCGCCCCCCGTTCGCGATCACAATCGCCGCCTCCGCCAGACCAATCTGGTCGGTCGAGTTCTGCCACGCCGGACCGCTTCGGTTCTCGAATTCAGAGCGGACGGCACCCGCCGGGAGCGCGGGACTACTGTAGTTGGTCGGGTTCTCACGAAACGCCGAAGGTGAACTCAAGGTGCCAACCTCGAAGAACTGGCCGTTGACCACGAAAAATGGAATATCGCCCCCAGGATCGTACGCCGAGTAGTACGCGGACTCCGGACATGCGAGCGTGGGCACCTGAATCGAGGTGGTATTCGCACCGACCCAGAAATCGGTCACAACCCAGTTGCTCGAATACGTCGCATTCGAGAAGTTGAGGGAGGATGTGTTCGCGAAGATCTCGAACGGCGAGGACTGAGCATACGCGAGTCCGGTCCAGTTGCCGAACTGCGCCAGAGCGAACCAGAGCACCCATGACGATGCGGCACAGTAGGGGCATGCCAGTGAAGAATAGAAGAAGAGCACCGGCTTCCCATCGGTGGTCCACGCGGGGTTCGCTGCACGGGACCATCCCCTTGGTTCGGATCCCCACGACGTAGAAAGGATGGGACACTTCCCAGAGTCCGCCCCGACCGCCGCTCCGCAATTCACTTGGGTGGACGCGTGCGCCGTGCCGTTACTCGGACTTCCCCCAAGCGAGAGCGATACCCCCGCGGCAATGCCGCAGGTGACGGCGACCATGAGCGCTCGCGAAAGTCGCCGCCAGAGCACCACGCCTGCTCAATTGGCACCGAAATACTTAGAAAGAAGGCGCAGGAATCCAACGGGTACTTGCCAATCCTGAGTTCCTGCGTGCTCTGATGCATGAACTCGCTCTATTGGGATCTGCTCGATGCTGGGCCAGCCGCTAGAGGGAGTCGTGCAAAGGGTTCGACTCCCGTACTCCAAAAATCAGAAGGGACCTTTGTCCTAAACCCGAAGATCGTGCCTCAATCAAGAGACAGCGAGTGGTTTACCGCAATTGTTGCAGAACTTGACCCCCGGCTTAGTCAACTCCGCATGGCAGTAGGGACAATGGGGAGTGAACCTGGGTCCCTCCAGTGTATTGGATGGAAGATCCATCGGTTCATCATCCTGCGCGTCGTAGTAATCGTCGTCTAAGATATCGACGCCCAACAAGCCCAGGCCCGCATTGGGCATCGGAAAACGACCTCCGTAGTCGGCGAGTCGAGATCGGACCAAGTAGAGGTGAGCGACTGCAGCCATGAATCCAAACACGAGAAAGACGGCGGCCAGCACAATGGCCCCCCCCAATGAAATCGTTGCCGCGATGGCCCCGACGAACAAGGCGATAACGACGATCGCGGCATACGTAAGATCCCGGTAAGTGGAGTAGTACATCTGTATCGCGTGCGAGTCTACGTCTCAGTGCCGTTCACGCAAAAAAATGTAACTCGCCGAGCTGGCGACGCGAAAGTTGACGAGTGAGCGTCCCACCCGTCGCTCGTCCTTGTCCTGCCGAGCGCGTGCGCAGGGCTCTACAGCCCCCGATTTAAGACGAGCGGGTTTTGTCAGGACGGAGGCCAGCCGCTAGAGGGAGTCGAACCCCCGACCTGCTGATTACAAATCAGCTGCTCTACCTGCTGAGCTATAGCGGCATCCAACGCGGTGGGCCCCGCCCCGGGAGTTCAGCCTCCCACCGATATGAACCACGCTGTCCGCGAGGCCCGCCCTCCGGCCGTTCGAGCGGTCCGATCCGAAGTTAGTAAGGTTCGTGTCAGTCGAGCTCGCCGACAAGCTTTCGTAGCCATCCTCGATGCCTTGTTTCATGGCGGCCGCGCTCCAAGTTGCACGTGAGGTTCGGGCACCACGCGGGACCGAGTTGTCCTGTCGAGGGTGGGCGCAAGAAGGGGCCCTCCGGTTGTTGATGAACAACCTCGATCCCGATGTGGCCCGAGACCCAGAGCACTTGATCGTGTACGGCGGCCGTGGCAAGGCCGCCCGGACTTGGGCAGACTTCGACAAGATCATCGCGACCTTGAAGACGCTCCGGGAGGACGAGACTCTGCTGATTCAGTCGGGGAAACCCGTGGGGGTGTTCCCGACCCATCCCGGCGCACCCCGCATCCTGATCGCTAACGCACTCATCGTGCCCCATTGGGCCACGGACGAGATCTTCTGGGAACTGGAAGCCAAGGGCCTTACGATGTATGGCCAAATGACCGCCGGGAGCTGGATCTACATCGGGACGCAGGGCGTCCTTCAAGGCACGTACGAGACCCTCGCCTCCCTCGCACGTTCGGAGTTCCACTCCGAAACGCTCGCGGGGCGTTGGATGCTTTCGTCGGGCCTCGGGGAGATGGGCGGAGCGCAACCGCTCGCCGTCACGATGCTGGGCGGGGCGGCACTGATTGTAGATGTCGACCCGGACAAGATCGCCCGGCGACTCCGACTCGAATACCTCGACGTCGCGGCGAAGAGTTTGGACGACGCGCTTCAACTCGTGCGGGGGGCGATTGCGGAACTACGCCCACTATCGGTGGGGCTGGAGGCCAATGCAGCGGACGTGTACCCCGAGCTGGTGCGTCGGGGCATTACTCCGGATATCGTCTCGGACCAGACCGCCGCCCATGATCTCACGGTCGGATACATTCCTACCGGGACGAACCTGACCGACGCCGCGAAGCTAAGGACCGCGGATCCGGCGAAGTATCGCGGGGAAGTGTACCGGTCGATCGCCATCGAGGCGAAGGCCATTCTGGCCCTCCTGGACAAAGGCGCCCGGGTATTCGAGTACGGCAATGCCTTCCGCGCTCGGGCCCTGGAAGCGGGGGTCGGGAACGCGTTCGACATTCCTGGCTATGTGCCGAGGTACATCCGCTCCTTGTTCGCTGTCGGCAGCGGACCGTTCCGGTGGGTCGCGCTCAGCGGAGACTCCGCGGACATCCAGGCCATCGACCGAATGATCCTTCGTGAGTTCTCCGGAAACACACACCTCTGTCGGTGGATTCGGCTGGCAGGCGAGAAGGTACGGTTCCAGGGGCTACCGGCCCGGATCTGCTACATGGGATACGGCGAGCGCGAGCGCTTCGGACACCTGGTGAATGCCATGGTCCGTTCGGGCGAGGTGTCGGCCCCCATCGCCATCGGACGAGATCATCACGACACCGGCAGCGTGGCGAGCCCATACCGTGAGACGGAGAAGATGCGGGACGGCTCTGACGCGATCGCGGACTGGCCGATTCTGAACGCGCTGCTCAACGTGGCTGGCGGCGCCTCGTGGGTATCCGTCCACCACGGCGGAGGGGTTGGGATCGGGAACTCGATCCACGCCGGATTCGTCCTTATCGTAGATGGCTCGAAGGACGCCGAATCCCGCATCGCGCGGGTCTTGCACAACGACACCGGCATCGGGGTTGCGCGTCACGCCGACGCGGGCTATCCCGAATCGCTCGCGTTGCTGCACGGCGCCCGGTTCCGCGTTCCCTGAGGAGTGCACCTCCCCCGGGAAGCATCGGACGACTATCCTGGCCGGGACTTCGCCGAGTGCGAGGGTCCAAGACGATGGGCCGCCGCCGAAAGCATTCGGCGATCCGTTTCGAATTTCAATCGGCGTTCCGCATCGGGCGCCAGGTCCCAACGGGCCTCGTCGAAGGTGTCCTCCAAGCTGGTGTCGGTCTGAACGGTGAAGGCGAGGAAGTAGACGGACGTCTTAAACACGTTCCGGTCGCGCGCGGGTTGGTAGAACCGATAGGCTACCTCGCCCAGCTCCTCTCGGATGTCGAGGTCGCTGAGCCCGCACTCCTCGGCGATCTCTCGGCGAGCCGCCTCCAGCAAGGTCTCGCCGGGCTCCACGTGTCCCTTGGGGAAGCACCATCGGTCTTCCGCCGGCTCATGCAGAAGGAGGAACCGCTGTCCTTTGGGCTCGACGATGACGGCCCCCGCGGCAAGTTCGGCGACGGCCGGTCGGTCGGCCCGGAACGGCACAAATTGATACGCCACATCCGCACGAGAGCCGGGGTCGCTAAGAACCCTACGGCCGGCCGAATGTTTATGCGTCTCAGCCGGCTCGGCGGTCGGACAGCATGCTGACTCCGGACGAGGACTATCACGACCTGGCCACCCTTATCCGGTCGAAGGCCCGGAAGAACGGGGACCGGCTTGCCCTCCGGTTCCCAAGTCGGACGCTTACCTACGCTGAGCTGAACCAGGAAACGGACTGCTTTGCGGCGGGTCTCGCTGAATCGGGCGTGGTGCGGGGAGACCGTGTCGCCGCTCTCGTCCATAATCGGCCCGAGTTTCCATTGCTCTGGTTCGCGCTCGCCAAACTTGGCGCGATCCTCGTGCCCCTGAACACCGCGCTCAAGGGCGAGCTCCTCCGGTACGAGCTGGACGATTGCCAAGCCCGGTCGCTGTTGATCGAGCCGTCCCTTTTGCCCGTGTATGAACCGATCCGGGCGTCGCTCCAGATGACGCGAGAATGGGTCATTCAGGACTCCGAATCCGGAGGCGATCTTCCCAACGGAACGCATCCGTGGTCTTCTCTTCGGTCCGCCTCCTCCGCTCCATCGGGCGAAGCCCCGGGCGCGTCGGACCCAGCGGCGATCCTGTATACGAGCGGAACGACGGGCCCGCCGAAAGGGGCGGTCATTCCCCACGAGAAGTACCTGACGACGCCCCGGGAGATCGGCCTACGGAGCGAGCTCGACACCGAGTCCGTCCTGTTCACCGGCCTACCGCTCTACCATTGCAATGCCCAAGAGATGACCATGTTGACCGCGTTGCTGAACGACCTCACCGCGGCGTTCGAGGAGCGGTTCCATGCCACGACCTATTGGGAGACCGCGGCGCGGAACCAAGCGACGCACGTGTCGCTTCTGATCTCGATGGTGAATGTCCTCTACAAGCAGCCGGCCAAAGCCACGGACCTCGGCCACGGCGTTCGTGTCGCCCTGACCGCCGGGGCGACGAAGGAGGTTTGGCCAAAGTTTGAGACCCGGTTCGGACTCCGTATCATCGAACTCTACGGCATGACCGAGTGTGGCTGCACAACGTTGATGAATCCATTGGGCGCCGTTCGAGTCGGCTCGGTGGGCACGCCGCTTGGATTCGTAGAAGCCGAGATCGTTGACGAGACGGACCGACCCGTCCCGCCCGGAACGCCCGGCGAACTGGTCGTGCGCCCCCGCCGGCCATACACGATGTTTCTCGAGTATTATCGGAAGCCCGAGAAGACCGTCGAATCGTGGCGGAATTTGTGGTTCCACACCGGGGACCTGATGAAACGCGACGCCGACGGGTACTACTATTTCCTGGACCGGAAGAAGGACGTTATTCGACGTCGCGGGGAGAACCTTGCCCCCTACGACGTGGAGGCCGTGCTCAACCAGCACCCGAGCGTGTTCGAGGCGGTCGTGGTCGGCGTGCCGGCGGAGATTGGAGAAGAGGACGTCAAGGCCTTTGTTCAGCTCCGCCCCGGAGTCGCGGTCGCGCCCGAGGTGCTCTTCCGGTTCGCCGCGGACCACCTCCCCTTCTTCATGGTGCCGCGGTACATCGAGTTCATCGACGAGATTCCCAAAACGGCGAACCAGAAGGCGCAACGGTACCTCCTGAAGGGAAAGCTCACCGGCCGGGAGTCCGACCGAGAGAAACTTGGCCTATCGATCCAGCGCTCCGGATAAGTCGGTGCCGCCGAGCGGACGACGGGTGGTTTTGGTCGACGCGAACGCGCTGTTGCTCCCGTTCACCTCGCACTTTCGGCTCGAAGAGGAGATCTACGGCCAAGTGGATGGTGCACGGATCCTCGTCCCGTCGTCCGTGCTGGGCGAGCTCGAGCGCGTGGCCAATCGGGGGAACGCGAGCGCGCGGGCCGCCCGAGAGTTTGCCCGTCGGTTCGAGATCGCCCCGACGGAGGCCCAGGGCGACGCCGCGCTTGTCGACTTGGGACGACGCCTCCGGGCGTGGGTCCTGACGGGCGACCGGGAGCTCCGGACCCGGCTCTTGGAAGCCGGCGTGCCGGTGCTCTTCCCAAGAGGGAAATCCCACCTCGACCGTGCGGTTTCTCCTCGGCAGCCGGTCCCGACGCCTCGTCGGAGAAAGCGGCGGTCGAGCAACAGTTAAGACCCACGTTCCGCTCGTAAACCTCGCCTCGGCGGCACGTCATCGGCATGAGCGACGATCAGGACCTTCTCCTGGCGGACTATCCGAAGATCTTCGGCAGCGGGATCATCGGCGCCTGCGACGTCTGCGGGAAGCGTCAGGCCGTTATCGTCCTACAGAAGGAACGGTACAAGCTCTGCGTGCTGGACTTCCTGAACAAGAGCTGGCTGACCACGACGACCAAGCCCGGCGCTCCCCTCCCGCCGTACCGGAGCGACCGGATATGGTTCGACACCGCGGTGGCCAAATCGGGACACTCCTCCGCAATCCTCCTCACCCCGACAAAGATCATCCGGCACCCCACGGTCCTGATCACGCCCGACCTGTACGGCGTCACGACCGTCCTCCTCGATGCGGCGATACGTTTCGCCAAGGAGGGGTACGAGGTCTTGCTCCCGGAGGTCGGCAATACGCCCGGCATCGGGTTTCCGGAGCACCTCGCGACCCGCGCCGGAGCGTACTTGGCTGGAGGAGTTCCGCTTCAGTCCTCTCGGATACGGAAGCTAGTGCTCTACTTCCAGGACGCGCTCAAGTACCTCCGAACGCGACCGATGGCGGACGTGGAGAAAACCGCCGTTTTCGGGGCGGGATTTGGGGCCTCCCTGGCGCTCGGCGTGGCGGGGGAGGAGCAGAAACTCACGGCGCTGGTCCTGGCGTATCCGATGCCGATGCGACCCGCGGGCTACGTCGAGCTCGTGACCGCGCCGGTACTCTTCGTGGACGCGGGACGCGACAGCGCCTCGCGCCGCGCTCGGGGTTCGTTCGAGTCCCGGGCGACGCAGCTCGGCTCGCCCGTAGAGTACGCGGACTTCCCCGCGGCCCGACGAAATTTCCTCGCGAGGGACCTGGGCGCGTACGACCTCCTTCTGGCCGAGGCCGCATGGGGACGGATTCTGGCGTTCCTCAAGGGCCGTCTCCAGCCGCCTCCTCCGAAACCGCCCGCTCCGCCCAGGACCGTGG
>JBARJD010000118.1:0-11946 GCA_049800095.1 Thermoplasmata archaeon
TTCGAGAGGTTGGCGACGGCGAACCGGACACTGGTGGAAACCGGTGCGGGTTCGACCTGGAGGGAGCCCGAGGACGGCGTGCCAAAGGGTGGAACGCCGCCCGAGTTGAGGGTCACCGGGCTCGACAGGTAGATGGAGCCGGCCCCCGGGATCGCAATCCTCGTCTGAGCAAAGGCGCACGTGATTGGGGCACTGACGTTCTGCCGGCCGAGATGGTCGCCCGTCCCCGAGTTTCCCGCCCCCGGCCACCCGGCCGTGGTCGTGTACGGCGTGGAGTACCCGACGGCGTTGTACCACGTCAGGTTCTGGAGGCTCGCGCCCGCCGTGGCGCCCGAGATGCTCCAGGTATCCGTGGCCGATAGGTTGCCGGAGGGGCAGACCGTAGCCGAGGCCGATTCACCGACGAAGTAGGTACTGAGGACAAGATTGTTACCGGTCGGCCCGCCCACGTTCTCATAGGTGTCGTACCCGCCGTACAGGTAGAACTTGGCGTGCACCCCGGATCCCGTGAACTGGTTGTTGAGAAGGATCGTGTCGTTGAATCCGAAGAGCGTCACGACGAGATAGCCCGGAGTTGCGCCGGTGGCCTCCAATGTGATCGTGTCCCCGTTGCCCGTGACGTTGAGCAAGGTGCAGTCGCTGCTCCCCGTGAGGTCGAACGTGAAACTCGTGCTGCTGGTCGACAGGTTCCAGGTCAACGGCGGGCTGCATTGATTGCTGGCCGTACCAGTACACGCGGTGGCCGTGATCGTGCTGCAGAGGTTTCCGGAATTCCACACCGGGGGAGAGGATTGGGTCACCACGGCCGGTGGTCCCGTGATCGCCGCCGCTTCAAGGATGGCGGTCTGGAGCCGTTCCATCTGGTCCTCGACGAGGAGCTCGTGCTGGAACTCCTGCTGGGACATTTGGGTGCCGAGCTCACCGAGGACGAAGGTGGAGAGGAATGAGACGAAGAGCATGAGGGCGAGGACCGTCGCGACGGCGCTCACCTGACCCGAGCGACTGCGGAGCCCGTGCTGACGGAGTAGTCTCCAACCGCGACGACGCATAGGTGGACCGAACGGCCCGGTAAATTACGGCGGGCCCCGGTATTTAAGGGCCCCGACCTGATCGGACTTCTCCCTCCGTCGCAGCCATCGCTTCCCGCCCACGAGCGTGCCCCATGTCCGGTAGGTCCGCACCTCGAGATCGGTTCCGTCGGCCGTGGTCCATCGCCCCGTCCATTCAGTCCGGGCCCGAATGGCCCAGGTGTGCGGCACGTCCACCAAGGCGCGCCGCCCTACCACTCGGATGATCCTCAATTTTGGGGGAGGACTGCCGTCGGCCAAGCGGTCCGAGAGCCACCGTTCGAGGATCCGAGGGGAAAAAGAGGGATCCCCCACCACCTCGATGCCGAGGTAGCGGGGGCGGAAGAGCGAGTTACCGGACGAAGTCGATGACCTCTTCGGACTCACCGGCAGCGTAGCCCCCGCGGGAGCCCAAGAGGTTCGTGGCCTTTACTCCGGTGATAATCAGGAGCACTTTGATGGTGTTCTCCATCTCCGCGGAGCTTTCCACGGAGCAACCCCAGATGATCCGGGCCCGCTTCGAGATCTTCGCGCCCACCAACGCCGCCGCCTTGTCGGCCTCGGACACCGTCATGGTCGGTCCGCCAACGACGCGCACGAGCGCGCCGGTCGCGTCCTTCATGTCGACGTCGCCGAGCAGCGGCGAGGTCAACGCTTGGGTGACCGCTTCGGTCACTCGGTCCGTCGCACTCTCGCTCTCACCGAGCCCGATGAGGGCCACTCCGCCGTCCTTCATGACGGTCATGATGTCGGCGTAGTCGAGGTTCACGAGTCCGGGTTTTGTCACGATCTCGGTGATACCCTTGATCGCGGTCATCAGAACCGCATCGGCCAGCTTGAACGCCGCATCGAGCGGCATCCGCGGAACCAGCTCGAGGAGCTTGTCGTTCTGGATGACGATGGTCGTGTCGCAGACCCGCCGGAGGCGCTCGAGCCCGTCCTTGGCGGCTTCGAGGCGCACCGCGCCTTCCGCGGCGAAGGGGATCGTGACCACACCCATCGTGAGCGCACCGGCCTCCTTGGCGATGCGTGCAACGAGGTGCGCCGAGCCCGTCCCCGTGCCTCCGCCCATGCCGGCGGTCACGAACGCGATGTGCGCGCCCGTGAGGAAATTGCGGATCTCCTCTTCGTTCTCGCGGGCGGCCTCTTCCCCGACCTCGGGACGAGCGCCAGCGCCGAGGCCTTTTGTGGCCCGGCGACCGATGAGGATCTTGCGGGGGGAGTGGATCGTCAGGAGATGCTTCGCATCGGTGTTGATGGCGCACATCTCCGCGCCTTGAATGCCCTCCTCGACGCAACGGTTGATCGTGTTGGACCCGCCCCCACCACATCCGATGATTCGGATGTTGACCCTGAGCGTCTCGGCCAGCTTCGCCAGCTCCGCGTCGTCCCCGCTCGCGTACGCGGGGGCCCCGTCTGCCGGCTTCTGGTCGGCCAGTTGCTGGCTTTCCTGGTGCTTGGCAATCGCTTCCTGAATGATCGATTTCATGGTTTGATTCTCCGTTGCGTTTGTCGGACGAGCGTCATACGCTCGGCGGAGAATCCCGAGATTTGCTACTTAAACATTGGTTTTCAGAGGCAGGTGTAGTTCTATTCCCCGTGTGTCGTTAAATCGATTTAGCTGTCGTTTTATCGGTTCCGGCCGCCGGTTCATTGGCGGAACACGTCGCGGCTCTGATAGATTCTTACCGGCGTCGGGATTTCGATTCCTGTAGGCCTTCCGCGATCCCGTTAAGCGCGGATATCAGTTGTTCTCCGAACTTTGGACATTCCAGTATCGAGTTGTGGATGGGCGGGCGGACACCTTCGCCGGTACTATCCTTATAGGGCCGCAGGCAACCAAAGTCGCATGCGAACGGCATGGTCACTCTAACTATCGAAGCTGTGGTCTGTGCTTAAGCCTCTTTGCAAGCGTTCGGTGTCCGTAAGCAATGACCTGGAGGCCGAATAACTCAACGACGATTAAGTACGGACTGTCCCTTCATCCACGCATGCAAGCCCGGAATCTAACCAAGGATTTTCTGATAGCTTGGGCCCGGCGGACGATGGAGTTGAACGGCGCTGTGGCGTCTGCGACCAACGAATTATCGAAGGAGCCTGCCGTTCTCCAACAGCTCCAATCAATCCAACAGAACGAACTTGCGACGGATGCAAAGAGGCGTGAAGTCGCCCTCCGGTTGGCTCTGGCCGAGTACCAAGTCAACTACGAGCACTTGTAGGCGCTCCGGAGTGGGACATGGTCCGACCAAAGGTAGACCCAAGTGCCAAACAGATCAACGTCACCATAGTGTTCAACAGAAAGGGATTGGTGGGAAAGACCGCGTGGGACAGCGGGTTCGTGACTCTCAACGCCCACCCGCAGTTCGGGATCAAAGCCCAAAAGTCCAAACCGTTCGACAATCCTGGCCAGATATTATCCAAAATCATTGAGTCCCTGAGTGATGCCGGGGTTGAGCTAATGTCCGAGTAGGATGGTCGCTCTACTGGACGGTTCGGCCAAAGACAATTAGGCGACTCGGCCCTCACGCACTGGTGGGCCCCCGAGCCAAAGTCATGGGGCCGACGGGACCCTACGTCTTGGAATCGGTCGATTCGGCGGGCAGAGCCTTTGTCTTCTGAGCGACCGGAGCTTGGGAAGGCACCGGGACATTCAACTGAACGGATCGGTTATCCGCCGCCATCTGGCCAACCGGGTCCTGCCGATTCATCGACCTGGACCTATCGTCGTTCGGGGTAGGGTGGTGCCCGCCTTTCTTTGCCATATGAGGTTACGAGGCGTCGGTCGCTCATCAATCCTTCGATGGAAGGCTCGGGTTCTGTAACTCCTCGGGACCTTTCGGCCCTCAAGATCGGCGTGTATCGGGTCGTGTCTTTGTGAAACATCCCGTCTGTGTGAAAATATCAGCGCGAGTATGAAGAATTCGATTCGGGTCCGGCCAGATCGAATTGAACTGAGCCGGGAATAAACCGAAAGAATGAAAACCTACACCGTGTGTCGCGACACGGCCGATGGCCGAACCCCAAGCGTTCGTAGCCACGAGCTTCGAGAAGGGAGACCGCGAAGCAGTCAAGTGTTTCCGCGAGGCCATCGAAGCTGGTGGGTTCCGACCTTTCATTGATAAAGCCGGGTCGCCAGACAACCCGCCCACGAAAGTACGCGAGTCCATGCTGGCTTCTGACTGTGCCATTCTCGTCATATTTGGACGTGACCAACTGAAAAAGGGTGGATGGAGGTCCTCCACCTGGGTTGCAAACGAGGCTGGGATGGCATGGGCCTACGGAAAGCCCATCCTCGCATTCGTCGAAGAGGGGGTCAAGGATCTTGGAATCCTCCAATCAGTGGATAGTTACACGACCTTCGACCGGAAGAAACTCGGCACCGCGGAGGAGACCAACAAGATACACGCCGCTCTGGTATCGCTCCGCGAAAGGGTCGGATCTGCCGCCCAACTCGAACAGCTCGAATGGATTGACCGGGTCCTGACCCCGATGGGCAAGAGCTTGATCAACAAGCTTTCCGAGCAAGGAAACCTGTACCCCACCGAGGATGAGGCTCGCTTCTACGAAGTCGCCGAATCTATCGTGAAGAGCTCTGATAAGGTTCGGTTTGCGACAAAGACGCCTGTTCTATTGTTGCCCGTAGAACTTGGAACTGAAGCTCGGCGGGATTACAGGAATGCTCTAATGGAAAGACTCAAGGGCGGCACGTTCGAGGCACAGTACATGTTCTCGGCGGCTCAAACGATGGCGGAGCTTGAGAAGTATTCTCGCCGGACGGCGGACGAACAGGAAATGGCCGTCTCGATGATTCGATCAGTGCAACAGGGCATCGACGCCGGTACCCTCGACCTTCGTTCCGCCCCAAGCGATGACTTTGTGAGCTGCATAATTGGAAAGAGTGAAATGGCATACCTATGGAAGTCGCCACAGGAGGGTCGGTCAATCGCTACAATCTACGAGAGTCGGCCATTGATCGTAGAACAATTCCAGCGCTTCTTCGATAAGGCGTTCGCGGGCGCAAGGCGCATGCGAAACGGCGATCTTGACGAGTGGGTACAGATGATTCTGGGTCCTCGAGCCGAAGAAACTGGGCCTCTGCAGTAGCATGGGCCGATAATTGGGCCTCTAAAGGTACTCGTCTTTTCCCTCCCCAGCATCAACTCGATCTCGCACAATCGATTCCGCCGCTCGAATCTCGGCCAGCGACCGTGAGGCCAGGAGCTCGAAGGCATGCCCTGCCCCCCTCATTCCATGTAACTTGGCGTGATGCGCGCAGTATCGCCATCCGTACGAGCAGCGGAAGACTGCCGGAGCGTAGCATCCGGCCACTTGACAAGGAACGTCAGCGGCGAGCGCCGGCTCACTCGCGAGCTCTGCTACCGGCTTGTAGCCTCTGATTGATTGAAGCAGTGACTTCAGGACGTCAAGCCCAGAGGGCTCGTCCAAGGTCGCTCCTCACCAGTGCCCGACGTTCCTTAGAATCCACCGCTTCTCCGGCGCCCATTCATAATCCCGACGGTTACGCATGTTTGAATCAGGGAATAGCAACACGAATCCCTCGCGCACGAGATCGGACCGGCTGCCAATAGTGTTCTTCCACTGGTTGATGGCCTCCCGCCACTCACTCCCTACCCTCCCCTGTTTTCGCGACCAATCTCTGAAAACCTCGAAAGGGACGAAAAACGATAAATCCAGGCTTGCGGCCTCCATCCACGTCTTCTCGTCTTCTGTCATGAACGCCCGCACATCGGCCCAGAAGGCGTTCCTCTCGCCATCTCGGCGGCAAGGATAGTGGACGAGGTGCATCACGAACCTTATCTTCGATATGTCCGCAAGAGCTTCGGCTGGCGCTTCAACCCGCTCCGATAGCATCTTGGAAAAGGCCCCGGGCATGAACAAATCCATCTCTTGTACGACCGCCTCTCCGAATGCCCTCTTCACCTCGGCAAGAAGTTCCTCCTTGTTCAACTGTCCATGAAGCATCCGATTGTATTCCACTGATAGGGTTCTCACGCCTTTGTCGGAGAGTCTTAGGTAAGGTACCGGGGTGTCGCCCTTCAGTTCGAACTGACCACTCCTATTCGCACTCAGCGATGCTATTGCGTCCCCATCGAGGGGGCCAACTACACGCGTAAGGGCTGGAGTACGAAGATACCTGACCTCCCGGACTTCTCCGTCCGCCATCTTCTCACACGAATCCGTTTCGCTTCAGCCAGTCTCCAACTGCAATCTCTACAATGTCCTCCTCTGATACGTCACGACTCTTAGAGGCCCGGAGAAGACCGCGGCTGATGTTAGTGGAGAACTCAATGGTGAGCTCGACTCGGTTGGGCTCCATCACCTCCTTGATCACGTCTTTGACCGGTGAACGAGCCACACGTTCGGGTTCCATTTCAGCGACCGCCCGTAACCGTCGGACCGTTCGGTCGACTTGCTCACGAGGTTTGTCTTTCAGCGCCTCAAACAGGGCCTCCCGCTTCCGAGGTTCCTTCTCGTAGACAGTCTCCGCGGCACGCGCAATGCTCGCCATCTTGGTGATGTCACGCGGGATCGGAACCGACTTTGATCCACCATGACCCCCCCGTTCTCTGGATGCTCTGATTTGTTCTACGAGACCGTGAACTTTGAGGTGGTCTTCAACCCACTTGTTAGAGCGATCGAAGAGTTTGGCAACGCCGGTGACGTCGGAGTAGATACGGTATGCCTTCTCCACGACAGCAAGTTCATCCGCAGGATCGAGGGTCTCTCGCTGGATGTTCTCGACAGCACTCTCGACGAATGCTTCCTCGTCCGATAACTCCTTGACAATCGCCGGGAGTGTTTTTAGACCGACGGACCTCGCTGCACTGAGTCGGCGTGAACCAATGACGACTGCAAACTTTGGGCCTTTGGGCCGCACAATCAGTGGCTCAATTACACCGTAGTGAGCGATACTCTCCTCGAGTTCACCAAGCGGGGCGTTCTTGTGGCGAACATTCATCGGGTCGTCGACAAGGTCTTTGATGGAAACTTCACGTAGACCGATGGTTTTCGCCAAGATTGTACCTACCGCAGCCTCAGACGGCCTGCCACTATTAAACCGATTTCAGAGACTTTGGCTGAGCTTCAAAAACTTCAGTCTGATGAGAGAATCAAGCAGCCGTCGTGGGCTGCTGCAGTAGCCGCAAACCCGTGCCTTACTCTCTTGTAGAGGACGATAACACGGCTTCCCGGGTCCGTCCGGCGCGGGCGGCCACGCGCCACACGCACCTCTGCCCGGCAGACGATGCACTTGTCCGAACGAATCCCAACGCGGACCATTACTGTATACGATTAAGGAGCATGCTCCTGAACAGTATACAATTAGCGGTCTCTTGGAATCAAAACGACAAGTAGCCGGTACCTCAAAGACACCGGATAACACGGGCTCGGAATCCCGGTTTGGGTTGGGGTTCCGGGTCAACCAATTTCGATTCCGTGAGCCGACTTAAGGGACCCTTCTAACCGGAAGCTTGATTCTGTCCGATTCGATGTTTCGCGCTCGCCCTTCGAGCCGGTGCTTCCGGGTCAGGTGCGTGTAGATACTCCCGGTCAGACTACGCATCGCGTGGACCGCCGGTACTTCGAAGATGTGGTCGCAGAGTGTGCAACGCAGGTTCACCGCGCCCATGCTGATCTCCGTACCTACTCCGGATCGAACTGCACATGGGGCTTATAGGTCGTCGCCGGGCGCATAACCGTCAACCGACCGAACAGGCGGGGAAGCCCCACAGACAAGCCTAAACTTGTAACGGAGCTTGCTCCGCCTAACTTTTCAGATGTAGGTTGTAGTCTCTCCCCGGTGCGCGGGGATTCTCGCCCTGATGTAGACGGCCAAGTCCGTGCCTGGCTGCTGATCACGCGAAGGGCGCTCTGGAACCACTTTGTATCTGAGGGGGAATGGGCGTTTCACCTGCGCTCGATGCCCCGGGCGCAAGCAATCAGACAGGGAGACATTGGATTCGTCTACCTGACCCGGGAAGGTCAATCCCGACCTTCCCAAGGAAGCTCAATCGTCGCCGTCATCCGGGTCGAGGATCGCGGGAGGTCGGCAGTACCAGGAGGCACCGCCTTGGACTTCTATCCGTACCGAGTTCCGTTTCGCAAGGTGGTCGACTTAGGCTTCCCCGTTCCGTTCCGGTTCATTGCTCCGCGCATCGGGTTCGTCGGCCGCCGAGGAAACTTCGGGGTCTACCTGCAAGGCCAATCCGCGATTCAACTTGTGGCCTCCGATGCGAAGGTCATGCTGAACGTGTTGTTATCTCGTACGCAGGCAGTGGGCGAGCGCAAATCTCTGCGATCCGTCGAGCCCTATATCGGCACGGAATCGACCGCATGAACGACACGATCTCCAAAGAGACGCGGTCGCGGGTTATGGCCGCAGTTCGCTCGACGGGAAACTCGGCGACCGAGCTAAGGATGGTCGCCATCCTGAGGGCGCATGGGATAACCGGGTGGCGCCGTCAGCAGGCGCTACCCGGGCGACCGGATTTCGGGTTCCCAAAGGAGCGCTTAGCGGTCTTTGTCGATGGATGTTTCTGGCACGGCTGCCCCCGGCATTGCCGTATGCCGAAAACTCGGAGGGCGTACTGGGTCCCGAAGATCGCTCGCAACAGGCAACGGGACCGCGAAATAGGGGCGCGACTACGGGGTAAGGGGTGGAAAGTTTGTCGCGTCTGGGAACACGCGCTCGGTTCCCCGGACCGCGTGGCCGAGCGCGTCCGTCGGCTGCTCTCGGATGACGCCTGAGTGGCCGGACGCTGCCGCGTTCGAGCGCGAGGTTCTGGTCCCTCTCTGCGAAGCGCTTAACGGCGCCCTCAGGCGGGGGGTGCGCTACACGACCTCCGCGGCATTCGAGAAGGCGGTTAGGGAGGCGCTACAGCCCATCGTCGCTCCGTACGGCGTCAAGGTGGACTTCGACCCGCATCCGTACGCCTTTCCTGACATCGTTCTCGGCGCGTACGGAATCGAGGTGAAGTTCACTGTCAATGACACATGGCGGAGCGTCGCCAACAGCGTATTCGAGAGCACAAGGAGCCCATCGGTTCGCCAAATCTACGTCGTGTTTGGAAAGTTGGGCGGCGAGCCCGAGGTGGGATGGGGCAGGTACGAGGACTGTGTCATTCACGTGAGGACATCGCACGTCCCGCGGTTCGAGTTGGAAATGTCCATGCCGGGCCGGCCGCGGAGCAGGGATTCCCTCTTCGTCCAGATGCGGTTGCCGTACGACAAATTCATTCAACTCTCGATAGAAGAGCGGATGCAGCACGTCCGGGACTACGCGAGGGGGCGGCTCAAACCAGGCGAGCACCTGTGGTGGATGGGGGACCGCCCCGACGAAGCGCACGTCTTGCCGTTAGGGGTCCGTCTCTACACGGGCCTGGAACAGGATGAGAAACGCCGGTTGAGAGCGGAGGCCGCGTTGCTGTGCCCGCAGGTGGTTAAGCCGTCCCGCTCGAAAGGCAAGTACGACGACGCTACAATGTATCTCCTGACCTACCACGGAGTTCTTTGTTCCCAGGCGCGGGACCTCTTCTCGGCGGGTAGTGTCGCCCTCAGAAGCGACGCGAGGCGTGGCGGGGTGTACATCATGCGAGCGCTCGTGGACATCCAAGAGGAGATGCGAACCGCCGCCCAAACTCTTGAGGACGCCCTCTTTGTGGAGTACTGGGGAGCCTCCGTGCCTCCGGAAGAGAGGATCAGAGAGTGGCTAAGGAGAGCTGACGGGTTCGCCCGGGACTGGACGCCTTCCGAGGTTCTGTTCGCGTAAGGCAGGCCAGCGTGGCGTTCGCAATGTGCCACGCGAGGACCGGGGGGACGGCGTTTCCCACTTGGCGCTCCGTTTGGCGCATCCCAGAAACGAAGACGAAACTGTCTGGGAACGTCTGAAACCGGGCCGCTTCGCGCACGGAGAGGCGACGGCGCAGCGAATAGTGGAACTGGGTGTTGCCGTGGTGCTCGGCGCGAATCGTGTAGGACGGGCGATCCGCCTTGACCTTCCGCATCCCTTGTTCGGGACTCCGCTTGGCGCGGCTCCATACGTGGTTGAACGCCGCGTTTTCCCGCGTAGTCTCAAGGTCGCCGATGGCCTCCTTCGACGTTACCCACGCGCCCTTCGGAGTGACTGGGGGTGGGTGTGAGAACGGTTCGACGCCGGGCGCAGTGCCAACGATGAATACTCGCTCGCGCATTTGGGGCACGCCGTAATCCGCCGCCAGATAGACCCGGTGGGACACGGCATACCCAAGCTCTGCGAAGGCGGATAGAATCTGATGTAAGGACTCCCTGTTGCCCAACAGGAGACCCTTCACGTTCTCCGCGACAAAGACCTTAGGCCGGCACCGGCCCACCACCTCCACCATGGCCCGGTAAAGCCCGCTCCTCCGCCCGTCGGCGCCTGCGCGAAGCCCGTTGATCGAAATGTCCTGGCATGGGAACCCGCCGATGACGACATCGGCGCGGTCCGGAATCTCTGAGATCACGTCGCGCAGGTCGGCGTACCGGATTGACCCCCCGACGTTCTGTTCATACGTTTTGCACGCGTGGGCGTCGTTGTCGTTGGCCCAGATGATGTCGAACGGCAGGGCTCCGTAGTGCTTCCCCAAGGCCTGGAAGCCCCCTTTAAAGCCCAGGTCCATCCCCCCGCATCCCGAAAAGAGGGAAATGACCGTGTACCGGCGTCCGCGCCGGGTGTCTCCCAACTCCCCGGATCCGAGGGTGGGGACGGGCATAGTACCCGAGACGGTCATGACCGCCAGACCCCCACCCCTCTATTTCCTCTGGAGGGGGAGGCCGCGAAACAGGTGTAGCCCATTCAGGCCGCCTTTGCCTTTTTTCCGTTCCCGTTGGACGGGGGCGTTCCGTGAGCCCCTGAGGCCTTACCCTCGCTGACCTCCCTGAATTGAAGCAGCGCTTTTTGGAGGACGTGCGAGGTATTGTAGAACTCCCCGCTCTCGATCCTTTCCTTTACCCATTGTGCCAGGTCGTCCGATACAGTCCCCGTGAGCTTCATTCGACGTTTTCCTGTTCGGGGCACAGACCCCAACTTACGCAAGAAGGGAAAATCGTTCCGCTATATCTTAGTTATCCCATTTAGGAAAATGGACAACGATGGTCTAAATTTCGACTGGAAGGGAAAACAGAACTAACGTATCTGTTAGTTCCAACGGCGCAAATGGAGGGCCCCGGACGCCGACCCGAGATCTGCCAGACTCGTGCGACGCGTCAGTCGCGCTTGGGCGAGTTTTTCGTGCTCTTGCGTGAGACGGTCACTCTGCCGGTGCCCGGCTCCACGGTCCAGACTACCGTGTCCCCTGCCTCCAGGCCAAGCAGCGCGGCAACCGCCTCGGGAACAGTCGCCCGGAGCGATGACGATCTCTCCAGGGCGCGAACCGCCTTGGTCTCGAACGAACGCGGCACAACCTACCACCGGCGAAAGCGGTCCCGGGATATAAGCCGTGTAGGCATAAACATAGGGATACCTGAAGGTACAAACGCTAAATACGCTCGGAGTGTAGGTATATTGGTAGGACTACAAATGCCTGAGGCTGACGGGAAGGTGACAGGGCGAGAGCGGCGGGCGCTTGAGCTGCTTCGCGAAGGGCACCGGGTTGCCGAATCTTCCACGCCGGGCGAGTTCTTCGTAGCGTCAGAGTCGGGAAAAGGAATCTACAAGGTCACCGGAGTTGGGACCGATGGCCAGGCTGATGAGTGCACATGCGCCGACTGTGAGGAGCGCGAGGCGCCGTGCAAGCACATTTTTATGGTGCGCCACTGGCGGGCCGCCGCCGACTCGCCCGAGGGCACTCCACCGCCGCTTCCGCCTCCGAAGCGGGTCCGGCCCAATCAGCAGAGCTACGAC
>JBARJD010000119.1:0-8111 GCA_049800095.1 Thermoplasmata archaeon
ACCTATTGCGGCACGGCATCGAGCTCCTGGGCCCGGTTGGAGGAGAGGTCGGCGGGGCGCGTTGGCAGCATTTCCGCGCCCCGGACGGTTGCGTATACGAAGTGGTCGAGCATCCGGGAAAACAGGCGCTAACTACCGCCGCGGCCCTCCCTCTTGGCATCACGCGCCTCTCGTGGGTGGGAACTCGGGCCTCTCGCTACCAGGAAACGCTCCAATTCTTCGGCGGGGTGATGGGACTCGAAGTCGTCGAGGACCTGCCCGAACTGATCGAGTATCGCCTCAAGGACGGCGCATCGGTTGAGGTCTTCCGGCCGGGCAGCCCCCTCGATCATCCACACTTCATCACCGGACCCGTGCCCGGCTTCGGGGTCGAGAATCTTGAGCACGCGGTGAAGGCACTTCGGTCCCGAAAGGTCCACATCCTTCAGTCCAAGGTGAGCTCGACTGGAGGCTGGGCCCACTTCCGCGCCCCCGATGGTTGCGTGTACGAGGTCAAGGGTTGAAGGTTGCGGCCGACCCCAATCTCGGCAGCGGCCCGCGCAATCGAGTCTCCTGCGACGATTCGTCGCCTCCGCACCCAGCAGCGGTGAAGGCCTTCGCGCGCGTCAACCGTTCCGCGATCGACTGGTCCACCTCGGCCCGAGGCGCGATCGAGATGGCCTTCCCGGTGACCATCGCCGCGACGAACCTATAGGTCGCCATCGGGGTCATCACGGCGATCGGTTGTTTCAAAATCCTGCACCTCCAGTTCGACGGCACGTTGCCGCGACGGCCCTGGCGCAGCACGTGGGGCCAGGTGTTGAATGGGATCGGCATCGGTCTGGAACCCTCGTCGGCTCGCTCGGATGGGTTGGCATCCCGTTCATCGCAGTTGGACTGATATCGGCCTACCTTGTGTAATCGAATCCGGTCCGCGGGCGCGCTCTCTTTCACCGTTTCGACCCAGTTTGTCATCAGCATGGGTCTCCCAAATTCCTCGTCGGCTAGAGCGGGACTTCGATCGATCGAGGTACTGGCTGGTGGAGAACTGGGACTCGCCGGACTGACCCTCCACTTTGCGGCCATTCCCGCGATGGAGTGTCACGGTTTGGGTCCGGGGGCAAGAGGTGCCGAGACCAACTCTGCCGGCACGCCCGTCGCCTGGAGTACGACGGGGGCCGACTGGGCAAAGGCGATCTCCGTCGGCGTACCCGCCGCCGGGGGCGCCGCGTTAGGACGCTAGGCTCACTTGGCCCGGGACTGCTGGATCATTCTGACGGTGGCCGTGTTCCTTCGAGGTCGAATCCGGGAAACGAACGCTGCCGGCGCCGCGCGGATATTAGGAGCCATGCGTGGCGCCGTGTGGGCCGTGGCGGAGACCGGTGGGATCACCGACCAACCCTGCGGGGAGAATTCCCGTTCAGGTTGGTCTTCGGCACGTTGGCTCTCGGGCGGGCGAACCGCACTCTGTTCGTTCTCTCTCGGATCGGGTCCATCATCGTGCTGATCAAATTCGTATGTTCCGGAGGGGTCCTTCTCGCAGAGATCCGGGTCCTCGACACTTTCACAGGGGAGAAGTCTGGCGCTCGTCGGGGACGCCGTACTCTGGTTAGGGCAGGAAAGGTTGCCGGGGCCGGAGACCCGCCCCGCCGGTAGTTGAACGGAGGAAGGAGACGCACTCTCTTTCCATTCCGTCCTCGGAAAGCGGCGGCGGAGGCGAGGCGACGCTTACCGCCAGAACGCGGTCTTGGCGAGGTCGATCACCTCGTCGCCACGGCCATTGAACACCGCCTTAACGACCCACAGTCCGAACTTCCGGACCAGGTCGAGGTCGATGGTCGGGGGGAGGACGACTTCCTGCTTGGATACCGCGACCTCCACGAGGGCCGGCCCCGGATGCTGGAGCGCCTGGGTGAGCGCCGGGCGGACCTGTTCGGGGGACGTCACCGAAAGACCGAGGAGGCCGGCCGACCGGGCCAGTGCGGCGAAGTCTGGGTTCTTGAGGTCCGTCGCAAAATCGAGCAACCCCGCCGCCTCCATTTCAAGCGTGACAAAACCGAGAGAGTCGTTCTTGAAGACGACAACTTTGACCGGCAAGTCGAGCTGGTGAAGGGTCAGCAGCTCGCCGAGCAGCATCGCCAGCCCTCCGTCGCCGGACATTGAGATGACCTGTCGACCCGGGAACGCGAGTTGCGCACCGACCGCCTGCGGAAGGGCGTTGGCCATCGTGGCGTGGGTGAACGACCCGACGAGCCGGCGCTTTCCGTTCATGGAGATGTACCGGGCCGCCCAGACGGTGGGGGTCCCGACATCGCAAGCGAAGATCGCGTCGTCCGTCGCGAGTTCGTTGAGCACCTTCGTGACGAACTGCGGATGGACCAACGACCCGGCGGTACCCTCCGTGGCGAGGGCGTCCAGTCCCTCCCTCGACTTTCCGTAGTCCGCGATCGCGGACGTCAGATGGCGGCCATCACTCTGCTCCGGAACTAAGGGGAGAAGCGCCTCGACCGTGGCGCCGACGTCCCCCACCACGCCGAGAGCCACGGGGGAACGGCGGCCGATCTGCTCCCCGCGGATGTCGACTTGGATGAGCTTGGCGCCCGCGGGATAGAACTGACGATACGGGAAGTCTGTCCCGAGCAGCAAGACCACGTCGGCGGCCTCGAGGGCGTGGTATCCGGAGGCGAAGCCGAGCAGACCGGTCATGCCGACGTCGCACGGGTTCGCGTACTCCACGTACTGCTTCCCCCGTAATGTGTGCACGATTGGAGCCTTCAGGCGCTGGGCAAGCGCAACAACCTGATCGTGCACTCCGGCGCAACCCGCGCCGGCGAAGATCGTCACCTTCCCGGTCGCAGAGAGGAGCTCGACGATCCGCAACAGTTGGTTATCCGTTGGGCGAATCCGGGGGCGGTCGGGGAGCCTGAAGTCGGTGGCTCCCTGCGTCGCTGGCCGGAGCGCAACATCTCCCGGGATCGCCACGACCGCGACACCTTCTCGGGCGACGGCGGTGCGCATCGCGATCTCGAGGATTCGCGGCATCTGCTCGGGTTGCGAGATCAGCTCCGCGAAGTGACTGCACTCCCGGAATAGCTGATCGGGATGCGTCTCCTGGAAGTACCCGCCGCCGATCTCGGGGCTCGGGATCTGGGCTGCGATCGCGAGGACCGGTGCGCGGCTGCGGTGGGCGTCAAACAGACCATTGATAAGATGGAGGTTTCCGGGCCCGCAACTCCCGGCGCAGGCGGTGAGTTGACCGGTCAGTTGCGCCTCGGCGCCCGCCGCGAAGGCCGCCGCCTCCTCGTGCCGCACGTGCACCCACTCGATGTCCTTGCGCGGACGGATGGAATCCGTGATCCCGTTCAAGGAATCTCCGGCGACACCGTACACCCGGCGGACCCCGGCGTTCACCAGCGTGTCGACGAGGACATCGGCGACTCGTTGCGGGGACATCGCCGGGTCGAGAGAAAGTCCGGGTATATGACCAACGATGTGGCGCTACCGGACGAAGCGTCGGAAGAAGCTGTCGGCCTTCCATTCCGGACGGCGAGCCGAGTCAGCGACCCGGAGTGTTAGTTTTTCTAGGAGCGAATTGAATTGCGCGGCGGCGGCCAGGTCGACCGGCTGGTCCAGGTCATCCAAGGGAGCGTGGTATCGCTCGGACAGCCAAGTCTTGAAGATCCTTTCCTCCGGTGTGCCGGGAGCATAGCCGAATTTGAACGCGAGGGACGGAACCCCTTTCTTGATGAAGCTGTACTGGTCGCTGCGGATGAAAAAATTATGTTCCGGCTCATGATCCGCCTGTATCTCCACGCCTAATGGCTCGGCCACAGCGCGAATGTCATCACCCAGCGTAGACTCCGCCAGGCCCCAGACCTCGAGGTAATGGAGCGAATAGAGTGGAAGGAACATGTCCATGTTGAGGTCGGCGACGATGGGCCCTGAAACGGTGGGATGCGCGGCGAAATATTGAGAGCCGAGCAGGCCTTTTTCTTCGCCGGTCACGGAGAGGAAAAGGATCGACCGTTTCGGCCGGGCACCGGTCTCCTTGAGCGTGCGGGCGATCTCAATCAATGACGCGTCGCCGGAGGCGTCGTCCATCGCACCGCTGTAGACGCGGTCCCCGTTGACCGGCTCGCCGATCCCGATATGATCCAGATGCGCGCTGACGACCACGAATTCCTTCTGGAGGTCCGGGTCCCTCCCCGGGAGGACGCCGGCGACGTTCTCTGACTTCACCCGCGAGCGGATCATCCCCGTGCGCGCCCGGACGTCGAGCGCGAGCGGAAAGTGGGGCAACGGCTTATCTCCACTCAGGGCGGCGAGGACTTCCAGATACGTGTGGCCACTGCCTGCGAAGAGCATTTCCGCGCGCTCGGGATTGAAGGTAATGCTGAGCGGGAGCGCCGCTGGGAGCTCGTCCCCTGGGTCGCACAGTTCCATCCTCGGCAGGAAGCGGGAGGCCGCGGTCCGCGACCACGGGACCTCGATGGCCTTGGGATTCTGCAGGAGGACGGTGCCGACGACGCCGGCTTTGCGAAGCGCCCTACGGCGTTCTTCGAGCGATTGGTAGTGCGCCTTGATTGGACCCGGCATTTCCGCTGGGCCGCCGGAAACCAAAACCACAATCTTGCGTTTCAGGTCCTGATCTGCCAAATCGTCGTAGCTCAGCTCGGGGACCTTGAGCCCGTACCCAACGAACGCGGCCGAGGCTTCTGTGTATTCCGCCGTCTGGGAGGTGGCCCAGATCACTGCGTCGTCGCCCAGTCTCACCGCTTCGGTTTTGCCGTCGTGGAGCAGCTCGAGAGAACAGCGACTCTCGTCAATCCGTACGACGTCCAGCTCGAGAGGTTGCCGATAACCATCGACACCTGCGGGCTGTAGTCCCGCCGCCCGGAACTGCTCGACCATGTAGTCAGCGGCTTTCTCATATCCGGAGCTGCCCGTGTCCCGCCCTTCCATGCGGTCGTCGGCAAGAAACTCGATGTGCGACCACCAGCGTTTGCCGCGCACTTCCCAGTCCGGGTCCTGCGCGACAAAGCCGGCTGCGACGAAGGCCGACACCAGTGGAACAAGTACTCGGACCATGCGCCTCACCCGGTTGGAACCCCGTTTTCCGCTTCGGAAGGTGCAAGCAAATCCGGGGAAGGGGATAAACTTGCTTGGATCGAGAACCGGCCCGCCATCGATTGAGTGAGGCACCGGTCCGGGAATTGTAGGCCGGACTGGTCGATGCTCAGGATTCCATCTCCGCTTGAGGGAGGGTTGGGCGACAAATTCGGACTCCCGCCTGACCTTGCGAACGCGGTCAATCCGATCGACACCTCCTCCCTCCGAAATCTCGATAGGACCGGCGTCCATTCCCTCCGGGAATTCTAAACTGAAGAGGGCACACGGCCGGGGCTGATGGACTTGCCGGTGTTCACAGGGCCCGGGGCGATCGAGTCTACGGCTGCGATGGCTGGGGACGCCCACGCAGCGGGACTTAATCTAACCGAAGCCATTTTCCCGTCGTGGCTTCGAACCGCCGGCTCGCCGCCATCATGTTCACCGACACCGCTGGATACACGGCCTCGACCCACGCCGATGAGGCAAGTACCCTCGATTTGCTCCGCGTCCAACAACAGCTAATCCGCCCGATCCTCGCCGCGCACCAAGGACGTGAGATTAAGTCGATGGGGGATGGCTTCCTCGTCGAGTTTGACAGCGCGTTGAAGGCAACTCACTGCGCGATTGACATTCAGCGCAGGATATACGAGCGGAATTCTGAGGGGGATGTACCCGCCATCCGAATTCGGATCGGAGTTCACCTGGGCGACGTCGTACAACGGGGAACGGATATCCTCGGAGACGCGGTGAACATTGCTGCACGTATCGAGCCCACCGCCGATCCCGGAGGAATCTGCATATCCGGAGCGGTCCAGGAGCAGGTGTGGAACAAGATCATCGCCCAGCTCGAAAAACTCCCTCCGACGACTCTCAAGGGCCTGCAGCCTCCGATAGACATCTACCGTGTTCTGCTTCCGTGGATGCATGTGGAGGTCCTGTCGAAAAATTCTGCTAAGAACGGTCTGGCCGTGCTCCCTTTCTCGAGCATCAGCCCGGACGCAAAGGATGACTATTTTGCCGAAGGCCTGACGGAGGAGCTGATTACCGTTCTATCGCAACTGGGAGATCTCCGGGTCATCGCACGGACCTCCGTTACACCGTACAAATCCACCTCGAAGGGGGTCTCCCAGATTGGGTCCGAGCTGCGGGTTTACCCCATTCTGGAAGGGAGCGTGCGAAAGGTCGGAAACCGCCTGCGCGTGACTGCCCAGTTGATCGACGTCGCCTCCGAGGGCCACCTCTGGGCCAAGACGTATGACCGGGACCTCGAAGATGTGATCGCGGTTCAAACGGAGCTCGCCAAAGAGGTATCCGAGGCCCTGCGGATCGAGTTGCGTGCGGTGGGAGGGACGTCGCCTGACTCCAAACCGCCCGTCCGACCGGAGTCGTATCTCGCGTATCTCAAAGGAAGGACCCTTCTCCACGGCTCCTCCCAAGACTCGACCGTAGCGGCGACGCGGGAGTTCGAACTCGCGATCTCACTAGACCCGAAAAACGCGGCGGCCTACTCTGGCCTCGCGGATGCTATCCGCATGGCCGGTTGGTTCTACCCCCAGATTTCCCGCGACGGGTGGAACGAAACCGCGCGACGCTTGGCAACGCGGGCGCTCGAGTTGGACCCGACCCTCGCAGAGGCGCACGCGTCATTGGCGCTCAATCTCTGGCACGCTGTGGAACGAGATTATCCAGGGGCGGAGAGGGAGTTTCAACGGGCGTTGTCCTTGAACCCGAGCTATTCACTCGCCCATTCATTGTACGCCTCACTCTTGCTGGACGAGGACCGCACCGGGGATGCCCTCCGGGAGTTCCTCCTCTGCGAGGCGGCGGACCCCCTTTGGCTCGATTGTCTCGCCCGCTTGGCCTCACTGTTCATTTATCTCGGACGCTTCGACGAGGCGAACGAGAGGATCCAGAAAATTGGCGAGTTAGACCCCGATGGATGGACGCAGCCCGCAATCCTTAGCAACTATTACCTCGCCCAGTCCGATCGCGAAAACGGCCTTGCCCAGATTCACCGGTGCGTCGAACGGACCAGCAATCCACGTATTAGTCGGCTCTTCGCGGCCCACGGATACGCCCTTTCGGGAGACTTCGAGGGCGCGCGGGCGATCCTCCGGGCCGAAGAAACTGCTCCGATGTTTTCCGGTGGCTTGGGGATGATCCTCGATGTCTACGCAGAGCTCGGCGATGTCGACGAGTGATACCGGTGGATGGAGAAGGCGGGGCCCCTCGTTCCGATCCAGGGGCTCCGAACGGACCCCCGGCTCAAAGACGTCCGGCACGATCCGCGGTTCCAAGTGTTGCTGAAAAAAATGCACCTCGCGTGATGGGGGTCCTTCCGGAGTGAATGGACGGGTCGGGACTTGTCCAATTTAGGGTTCAAAAAGCATCGCTGCGACGACCAGACCGTCGCGAAAGGATGAGCCTCGGACAGCACCCCGGGTCGGGGCAACGGCGGCCGCTACGATCCCCTTACGGGCGCAGACGCGATCAGGTGACCTTGGGCGAGAGGACTGAGCAGATTGCCTATGATCGCCCGGAAGGGGGCGGGGTGCTTCGAGGGCTCGACGTCGAAGCTCCCGCGTAGGGTTTGCCCTTCGTTCGGTAGGTCAGCACCACACTCACAATCGCTACCGCGGCAGCCGCCACAATCCCCCCAAGTAGATAGTAACCTATGTTCCCGGAAAAGCCCAGAAATCCGGAGGCCGCGGAACTGGAAGTTTTCGCGAACGTCGCCGTGATCCCTCCCGCCCCGCTCACCGTCGCTGTCCCCGAACTCACCATCACGGACCCGGCGCCGACCAGGCTCTCGAGCTTGTAGCCCGTGCAGGCCCTCGCAGAGACCGGATAAGCACCGGCCGTCACCTGAACCGACTGGCCATCCGTGTACTCCGTACCGTTGAACGTGATTGTCCCACACATCGATGGGCTCGTGGTGAACGTGACCGTATACGTCGGCGGAGGACTCTTCGTGAACGTCGCCGCGATTCCCCCGGCTCCGCTCACCGTCGCCATCCCCGAGC
>JBARJD010000120.1:0-12002 GCA_049800095.1 Thermoplasmata archaeon
GGATGCGGGACGTAGTGGCCGACGAACCCGATCGGCACATCTCCCTCCCGCAGAACCACTACGTAGCGGGGCGCGAGCGAGGTAGGGTCATCCGCGGCCGCCTGGATCGCACGTTCAAACTCTTCGAAGGTGTCCACGCTGAACCGGTCGAATGGGGCCACGATCTCGGGGTCGTTGTACCAGGCAAAGCTGCGCTTCGCGTCCTCGGGTTGTACGGGACGTAACCGGAGTCGGGGCCCCTCGAGGTCCTGGGGTTCCTCCCGTTCGATCATTCCTTCTTGGGGCGAGAGTCGGGACGCTCACGCCGATGAGGAGGGCTCTTCCGGGGAGGCGCAGGTGGCGACGAAGTGGACTCCGGCGTCGGCCCGGTCGGCGCGGCCGAGGCGGGCCCGGGCGGTGCGGGCAGGCCGGAACCCGGGGAGCTGCCGAAGAGGTCTAGCGCCTTCCGGTAGCCGTTGGGCGTCAGGGAATAGACCAGCTTCGGCTCGCTGAAGCCGATGACGTACTGAACGCGGCGGTAGATCCACCGCCCATTCTCAAGCTGGCGCAGCGTGGTCTTGAGCACCCCGGCCTCGAGGTCGGTAAAGGACCGGTAGATCCCGAACTCCGTCGTGTGCGCGTCGGCCTCGAAGCGGACCTGATGACCACGGTACGTCAGCAGGTGGCGGAGGAGGGATTGTTCGAGACTATCCAGTTCCTCCCCCATCGGGTTCGCTCTTCCTGCGACACGTCAGGCGATGGTCGTGACCTCATAGTTCACGCCCAACCCCTTGAGGCGCGCATGCATAGTGGTGACCAGGTCGAGAACGTCGTCGATGCTGGGGGACTTGGTCCACTTGAACACGAAATCGTGGATACCCATCGACTCTTCGAACTTCAAGTCCCGCATGACGCGCAGCACGTCGCGCGGGCTCGAGCCCTCCGACTGAAAGATCATCCGGACGTAGGTTCGCATCGACCAATTCCCCGATAGAAAACGCGATACGAGCGAGTTAGGCGGCTGTTCTGATATATAGGATTCTCTCCTCAGCGAAGGGCCGCTCGATGACGACGCCAACTGAACCTGCGCCCGTGGTCGTTACAGGAGGCGCCGGGGCGATCGGCGCTGTCCTGACACGAAAGGTCGCGGACGAGGGCCACCCCGTCCGGGTGATCGACAATCTGAGCTCGGGGCGGAGGGAACGGTTGAAAGACCTCGAAGCGGCCGGAAAAGTCCAGTTCTACTTGCATGACCTGCGCGAGATGGACGGGCTCACGGATATCCTTCGGGGAGCGGACTCGCTGTGGCACTTCGCCGCGAACCCGAACATCCAGAAAGGCACCGAGGATCCCCGACTCGATCTCGAGCACGGAACCGTCGCCACGGCGCATGTACTGGAGGCCGCCCGACAGGCCCATGTGCCGCGGATCCTGTTCTCCTCGTCGAGCGTCGTCTACGGGTTACCCACGGTCTTCCCTACACCGGAGTCCTACGGGCCGCTGCTCCCTCAGTCGCAGTACGGAGCATCGAAGTTGGCGTCGGAGGGATTGATCAGTGCCTACTGTCACTCGTACGGACTGCGGGGCTGGATCTTCCGGTTCGCCAACATCGTCGGTCCGGGGATGACCCATGGGGTCATCTACGACTTCCTGCGGAAGCTTCAACGGGACCCGAACCGGCTCGAGGTCCTCGGAGACGGCCGACAGTCCAAGAGCTACCTGTGGGTCGATGACTGCATCGACGCGATGCGACTGGCGGAGGTCCGGTCCCATGAACCGGTAAACGTCTTCAACCTGGGGACCGAGCAGCAAATCTCGGTACGGGAGATCGCCGAACGCGTGGTCCGGTCGTTCGGGGGGAAGGGGCGCATCGAGTACACCGGCGGGACGCAAGGGTGGGTCGGCGACATTCCTCGGCAGCTCCTCTCCGTCGATCGCATCCGCGCCCTGGGATGGACGCCCCGGTTCGAGTCTTCCACGGTGGTCGATAAGGCCATCGTCACCGGCCGCGCGGAACTGGGTCTCTGAGTGTCCATGGACGATACCCTCGTGAACCCGCCGGGCTCCGGGGGCATCTCCGTGATCGTCACCGTCCTCGACGACCCCCGGCTGGAACGGACGTTAGAGAGCCTGCTCGTCCAGACCCGGCGGCCCGAGGAAGTCCTGGTCGCGGACGGCGGCCGCTCCCCGGCCATTGCCGAGATCTGCGCGCGATTCGCCACCCGGGACCCGAGGATCCGGCGGATCGTCGCTACCGGAACAATCGCCCAGTCTCGCAACGGGGCGCTGGGGGTCGCCCGATCGGAACTCATCGCGTTCCTGGATACCGATGAGATCGCTCCACCGGACTGGCTCGAGCGGCTCACGGCGCCCTTCGCCGACGGAACCGTGGGATTTGTCGGTGGCCCGACTCCCGCAGTGCCCGGCACGACGCGGAACGTCGCCGCCCGCTACTATGACGCTTACCTTCGGCGATTCTATGACCGCGTGGCGAGCCAGAGCCCCCACGCGCTTCCCATGGGGAACTCTGCATGGCGAGCCCGGATTTTCCGGGAGTTGGGCTTACTCGACCTCACGGTTTCCGGTTACGGAAGTGAGGACCAGGAGATGGCCCTCCGCGCGTTGCGCGCCGGGTGGCACGGGGTGTACGTCGCGGCGGCACCGGTGGAGCACGACTTCTCGGACCTCGGTTGGTGGAGCCTCTTTCGGAAGCAACGACGCTACGCCCATGGAGGGTACCTCATCTGGCGACGCACGGGGTCGACCTATGAGGCATCGGTCGACCGGGTACTCCCGTACGCTGCACTGCCCCTCCTTGCCGTCATGGGCCTGGTCTTCCTTCCGTTTCCCGAGCTCAGACTGGTGGGCGGGGCGTTCTGCCTCATCGGGTTCGGAGGCCTCCTCGTTCTCGCATTGGTCCTCACCATCGAGGGTCGCCGGGAGGATGCGAAGTACCCCGGATACCGGTACCGGGCGGTCGAGATCTGGCGCCGCTGGGCCACGCTCCTCGGCGCGCTCGAGGGGGCGGCGGCGCCCACGGCGCCCTCTTCTGTGTCCTCGGACGCGACTCGGCGGTAAACTTTAAGCCCCATCCCGACTGCGCGCCCCCGATGCCGGAGCACGCCGTGGCCGTAGCCAGTCATTCCAAGACCGGGGAGATGGTTCTCCTCGATTACGAGTTGTGGACCGAGTCGGGCGGAAAGAACGAGCTCATCGATACATCCCGGGCCGAAGTGGCCCAGAAGGAAAATTTCACCCTCCCCGCGGGCTACGAGTTCGGACCCCGGCCCCACATCGTAGGCGGGGATGATTTCCCCGCCGCCCTCGAGACGGCCATCGCGAGCGCCCCGGTCGGACATGAGGTCGAGAAGGACCTCGCCCCGGCGGAGGCGTTTGGCGAGCGGGACCCCAAGTTGATCGAGCTGTTCTCGATGCACGAGATCGAGCGCCTGCCCGAGATGCGGCGCGACGACGCCGAGCTCAACATCGGAACGCCCCTCACGATCCGCGGCCGGCGCGGCCGGGTCGTCAGCTATACTGCTGCCCGTGTTCGGGTCGACTTCAACCCGCCCTTCGCCGGGCGGAAGATTCGAGCCAAATTCAAGGTCGTCGAACCGATCGCCGAACCCGTGGCCAAGGCGCAGGCGCTGATCGACCTGACCTACGGACGGGGAAAGGACTTCACGGTCGAGATGCACGAGAAAGTGCTCACCGTGACGATACCGGATCGGGCGAAGTTCGACCTCGCCTGGCACGCCGCCGCCAAGTCGCGCCTCATCGAACGGCTCCGTTCTCACGTGCATCCGAAGTCGATTCGCTTCCTCGAGGAATACGTGACCCCCACTCCCAAAGAGACGAAAGCCGCCGAAGAAAAAGCGGAAAAGGCCGTCGAAGCGGCCGCCGACACTGGGCCCGAGGAGTCACCAGAAGAAAAGAAGCCGCACGCCAAGGGCGTCCATAGCGGGCCGGCGACGCCCGCGAAATCCTAATCGGGCGGCCGGCGTCCCCCCCAGGGCGGGGTCGTTTTGCCTTAGGCCTTGGCCGAGGGCGACAGGATCATGTCGACCCCCGCGGCGAGCAGCCCGCCGACGATCGGCGCGACGATGAACAACCACACTTCCACGAGGGCCCAGTGCGAAGTCGGCCAGACCTGGGAGATCAGCGCCGGCGCGAGGCTGCGGTAGGGGTTGATCGAGGCGTTGTCGATCGGAATCGCCACCAGCTGGGTGAGGAACAGGGCGAACCCGATCGCGATCGGGGCGAACATCTTGGAGGGACTGCCGTCCCGGGTCACCCGGTGGATGACGAGCACGAAAAAGAACGTCATGACCAACTCCAGAAGGAACACGGCGCCCAACGAGGTGTTGAGCCCGAGCGCCAACGGCACTCCATTCCCCGCGTACCCCTGCGATGTCAGAGCATTTTGCTGCACCAGCGACAGGAGTCGACCCGTGGTCCCCTGGGCAATCGCGAGGACGATTTCTACCCCGAGCAGCGCCCCGAGGAGTTGGGCAACCAGGTACGGAATGACGTCCCCCTTCGGCATCTTCCCGGACACGGCCATCGAGATCGTGACCGCTGGATTGAAATGGGCTCCGGAAAGCTCGCCAAAGGCGAACGCGCCAACCATGATGACAATCCCGAACGCGAACGAGATGGCAAGGTAGCGCGCGTCAGTGACAAAACTTAGATTCAACGTCATCTCGGCGGTTCCTACTCCGAACAGGAGTAGCCCGAAAGTCCCCAGGAACTCGGCGAAATATCGCTGGTACGCCTTGGCAGCCATCGAAACTCGGGAGGGGTCTCAGGGTTTGAACCTTGTGCCGGAGCCCCCGCCGACGTTCGGCGCTTTCACCACAGCGGAAGTAAACGGCCAAAATTCGTACGTCCAGCAGAAAAGGAACGGTTTCGATGAAGGGGCCGACCATGGGTGCCCCCCCGGACGCCGCGCCGCCCCCGCTGCCCTGGCTCTTCTTCATCGTGGCGATCGTGGGTGCGGTGGCCGTGGGAGCCGTACTCGGCTACCTCGGGCTGACGGGGCATCTCGGGGGCGGCATACCAGGCTCCAAGTCGCCGAGCGGCGGGATTAACTCTCTTCCCATCGTTGGCGTGGCGCTCACCCTTACCTTCCATGCCCTCGGGAAAAACCCACCATGACTGCCACCGCGGTGGGCTCGGCCCGGAGCGCGGGGACCGGCGACAGCCGCTGGGACCTCTACAAGGGATGGCTCGTCGGCCTCCTCATCATCGTCCTCGTCCTGTCGGTGGGGGCTGGGTTCTGGCTTCATTATCACGGGTAGTGGAAGGCGTTGCCCGGGCCGCCGGCCAACGATACAAGTAGACTCTCAACTCCGAATCGGCGACCTCGGGAGTCCACCCGGGTACCTTGTGCCAGTGACTGACGACTCGGGCCCCGTCCTGGAGTTGACTCTCCAATCGGGGACGGAGCCGCTCCATCGCTCCCGGCCAGAGAAAGACCGCGACGACGTGCGCGGGGCGAAGGTCGACCTCGAACATATTGCCCCACTCGAACGTCACCCGATCGCGGGGCCCGCCCCACCAGAGCCGGAGCCGCAGGATCAACACTCGTAGCGGCTCGACCTCGACGCCGACGACCTGGGCGCCGTACTTCCGGGCCGCGGCGAAGACGATCGCGCCCGTCCCCGCCCCGAGGTCGTAGAGCGCGTCGCCGGGGTGGATCTCCGCCAGGTCGAGCATCCGCCGAACGACCTTCGCGGGGGTGGGCTGGTAGCCCGCCCCAAACGCGAACGAAGCATAGAGGAAGTAGGCCACGATGCCCACTGCGATGAGACTGACGGCGTACACCGTCTCGTCGAGCGACAACGTCCCCCCTCACCGCCCGCGACGGACCTCGCGCAAGAGCCGGTCCGCCGCGGAATGGGGATCGATCTCGCGGGCGACGACGCGGTCGAGCAGCGCTTGCAGGTCCGGCTCCCGATCGAGCGCTGTCGCGAGCTGCGTATCGACCCGTTCGCGCACGAGCCCGAGGATCTCGTCGGTCAGCCGCTGGCGGTCTCGGGCCCGGCGAGAACCGTCGGCGTCCAAGAATGCTTCATGGCTTCGGATCGCCTCCCAGAGTTCCGAGATTCCACTCGGAACCGCGGTCGACGTTCGAACCACAGCCGGGCGCCAGGTCGCTTTCCCGGAGACGAGTTGGGTCATCTCGGTAAGGTATCTCGCCGCGGAGTCCGCCCCCGGCAGGTCCGATTTGTTCACACAGAAGACGTCCGCGATCTCGAAGAGCCCCGCCTTGAGCGACTGGACCTCATCGCCGAGATGGGGGACGACGACGACCACGCTCGTAGAGGCGACATCGTGGATCTCCACATCGGCTTGGCCGCTGCCGACGGTTTCGACGAGGATGACCTCCAGCCCGAACGCATCGAGCAGGCGGACTGTTTCTCTCGTCGCGAGCGCCACTCCGCCGGCGTGACCACGGGCTGCCATGGAGCGGATGAACACGCCCCCGTCGCCCGCCGGCCGGTCCAGTCGGATTCGGTCCCCGAGGATCGATCCGCCGGAGAACGGGCTCGAAGGGTCCACCGCGACAATCCCGACACTCTTCCCTTGGGCTCGAAGGTGCGCGAGCAGGAGGTTCAAGAGGGACGATTTTCCCACCCCCAAGGGTCCCGTGATCCCGACGACGGTCGCCCGGCCAGAATGGGCGTACAGGGCTCGAACCGATGGCAAGGCGGCGGGGTCCCGGTTCTCTACCTGGCTGATCAACCGAGCGAGCGCCTGTCGGTCACCCCGGAGTACCCGACGGGCCGTGACGGGAAGGGGCGGAGCGGGCCGCCGGCTCATGAGTGGGTCGGGCCCGCGAGTTTTCGCGCGGTGGCGACGATCTCGTCCAGCGACGCACCGGGTCCGAAAATCGCGCGGATCCCCATCTTCTTGAGTCGCTTCGCATCCTCGTCCGGGATGATGCCTCCCGCGAAGACGCGGATCCGCGTGGCCCGCTTCTGCTTCAGGATGGCCAGAATACGGGGGAACAGTGCCATGTGGGCTCCCGACAAGATCGAGAGCCCGATGAGGTTCACGTCCTCTTCCACGGCGGACTCGACGATCTCTTCCGGCGTCTGCCGGAGGCCGGCGTAGATCACTTCCATTCCGGCATCTCGGAGCGCTCTCGCCACAACCTTTGCGCCCCGGTCGTGGCCGTCGAGCCCGGGTTTCGCAATCAGGACGCGAATCGGTCCGGCGGAAGCAGTCGGCGACATCGAGAACAAACGATGCAGTCGGTCTCCGAGACAAAAGGTTTCCGGACGGTTCGGCCTCCTTCAGAGCATGGTAAGAAGGTCGAAGATGAGATTCCCGGCCACGAGGGCCGCCACCGTACCGGCGAGAATCCAGAGGATGAAGGGAAGTTGGGGCGTGACCCACACCCGCCGAACCCCCTGTTTCTCGAGCTCGTCCGCCTGACGCTGCCGCAGGGCCCGGTCCTCTTCCGTGGTTTGCGGTTCTGGTTCGTCGTCGGATTCGGCTCCTCCAAACGTCGGATCTTTGATCCAGACGTATCGCTCCGGCAGCTCGGCGACCGGAATCGTGTACCCGGTAAACCCGCGGGGGAACGCAAACTCATGTTTGGAGACATTTCGGATGGCGATCGCAATCGGTACGACGACCGCGAACAGTGCCGCGTCGATGAGGACCGTAAGCGCGAACGGGTAGTACCCGAGCAGGGCGGCGGCGACGGGCGGCGACCAGAGGGGCGTGGGGTCGAGCGGGAGCAGCAGCCCCGCGATGATCAGCGCCTTCGCATCGGCGCCGCCGTAGAGCACCCCCACCTCGAACAGTCCTCGCGCCAACAAGATGGCCCCGGCGACCGCGATGATCGCAAGCGGCACCCCGGAACCCCCCACTCCAAAGTCAAGGGCGCAGACTACCAGCGTTAGGAGCACGCCCGTGTAGACCCCTAGTTCAATCCACCCCGGCAAGCGTTCCGAGTATCGCTCGAAGGGCACGTCCCAGGGGAGCAAGTGCTCGAGGGCCCAGACGCTCACGAGAGCCCACAATACCAGGTGCAGAGGGTTACCCCAAAACGCCACGAATCCAACCGCGGCGCCGATGAGGCCCATCGCCTGCCAAACCCCGTCTCCCACCTCCCGAACCTTCCAATCCTGGTAGGCGGCGAATCCCAGCCCACCAAGGAGGACCACGACGCGGAGACCGAAGAGCGCCGTGGGCGCGGGCAGGGGCATGTAGGGTCGAAGAAGCGAGCGAGGCCCCCGCTCTTAAACGGACAGGCCCCACCGGCGGAGGGAAGCCGGTTCTCTCGATAGAAGCCCTGCGCTCCCAGACACCCTTTTAAACGGCCCCCTACTGGCCGCCCCGCTCCGTTCTGAGGACCATGGTCGAGCTGAAAGTCGTCATCTCCGAGAAGGAGAAGTCGTACGCGCGGACGATCGCGGAGACGCAGGTCTCCTCGCTCCTGGGCCGCCGGATCGGGGAGACGGTGGGCGGAGACGCGCTCGGCCTCCCGGGCTACACTTTGAAGATTACCGGCGGGAGCGACAAGAGCGGCTTCCCGCTCCGCGGGGACCTCCCCGGGCCTCGGCAGATGCGGGTCCTTGTCGGAGAGGGAATGGGGTTCCACCCCACCCGGCGTGGGATGCGCAAGCGACGCACGTTCCGAGGGAACACGGTCAGCGAGGACACGGTTCAGGTCAATCTGGTCGTCGAAGCTAAGGGCCCCAAGCCTATCGCGGAGCTCCTGACCGCTTCATAGAATGAAGGTCCCCAAGCAACCCGAGGTCAACATCGGTCTCGTCGGCCACGTTGATCACGGAAAAACCACCCTCACTCAGACGCTCACCGGCGAGTGGACCGACCGCCACTCGGAGGAGCTCAAGCGGGGAATCTCGATCAAGCTCGGCTACGCGGACGCCGCGTTCTACAAGTGCCCCGACCACGAGGTTCCGGCCGGATGGTCGGTCACACCGGTCTGTCCGATCGACGGAAAGGAGGCAAAATTCGTCCGCGCGGTCTCGTTCGTCGACGCGCCGGGTCACGAGGCGCTCATGGCGACGATGCTCTCGGGCGCGGCGCTCATGGACGGGGCGCTCCTTCTCATCGCCGCGAACGAGCCGGTCCCCCAGCCCCAGACGCGAGAGCACCTCTACGCGCTCGACATCATTGGCGTCCGGAAAGTGGTCGTGGTGCAGAACAAGATCGACCTCCTGACGCCGGAGCAGGCGATCGAGAACTTCCAGCAGATCACCACGTTCCTGAAGGGAAGTCCGATCGAGGGCGCGCCGATCGTCCCGATCTCGGCGAACCACAAGGTGAACATCGACGCGCTCATCGACACCATCCAGCGGGTGATCCCCACTCCCCACCGGGACGCCACAAAGCCCCCCCTGATGTACATCGCCCGTTCGTTCGACATCAACAAACCCGGAACGAGGCCCAACGACCTCCAGGGCGGCGTCCTCGGGGGCTCCCTGCTGCAAGGGCACCTCAAGGTCGGAGACGAAATCGAGCTCCGTCCCGGTCTGGTCGGTCCCGCCGACGGTCACTCGTCGGAGATCCGGACCAATATCACCTCCCTCGTCTCGGGCGGCAACGACCTCGAGGAGCTCCATCCGGGCGGACTGGCGGCGGTCGGCACCACGCTCGACCCCTCGTTCACCAAGGCCGACGCGCTCATGGGCCGTCTCGTGGGAACGGCCGAGACGCTGCCCCCTGTCACGCAGAAGGTCCGGGTCAAGGTGACCCTGCTGGACCGAGTCGTCGGAGTCCAGCGGGAGGTCAAGGTGGAGAAGATCCACTCGAACGAGCTCGTGTCGCTCAACGTGGGGACCACGGTCGCGCCCGGCAAGGTGACCAGCGCTCGGGGCGATGAGGTGGAGATCCACCTCGCCCGGCCCGTGACCGTATTCCCGGGGAGCCGGGTCGCGATCTCGCGCAAGTTTAACGCCTGGCGGCTCATCGGACACGGGATCATCGAGGGGGAAGCGAAGTGAAGCCCGACCTGATGGAGATCCTGTGCTGCCCGCTGGACCGAGCCGAGCTCAAGCTCACGAGCCGGAAGACCGAGGGGGGCGAAGTGCTCGAGGGCGTGCTCACCTGCACAAAGTGTGGTACGGAATATCCTATCGAGGATGGGATCCCCAACCTGCTCCCGCCGGACGAACGGAGCTAACGCCCGCTCTGGCCGACTCGGTTGGAATACCGTAGCCGTACGCTAACTCGAAGGCCCCGCGGCGAAGCGCCGGCCCTCCCGAGCCACCGAGTCGGCTGTCGGAAGACGCCCCGGGCGCGGCCGTGGCCGGGGCTCCCGACGGTGACGAACAGGGCCGAGAACCCAAGTCCGTAGCCATTCAAGATCCACCGCTCGAGTACCGAGGCGCACCGGATGCCCGGTGGGTCCCTGGTGCAACCAACCCACCGCCCGCGCCAGCCATCGAGGAGGAGGGATCCGGGGTGGATCAGTGCCCTCAGGGAGCGATGAGGACCGCTCGACACGGCGCGCCGTCACCGTCGCGCAACTTGAGGGGCAGGCACCGAAGCTCGTACTCGCCCGCGGGCACTTCGGCCAGTCGTAGCCCCTCGAGAATCAAGCAGCCACTCTCGAGCAGCGTGTGATGGACTGGATACTGGTTCGTTGCATCCTTCTCGATCGACTGGGAGTCGATCCCCACTAGCCGGAGCTTCGCGGCCGCGAGATACTCCGCGGTCTCGGGGGCCAGAGCGACATACTCCGGAAAGAAGCCCTCCCCGCGGGCCCAGCGCACAGAGTTGTGCGTTCGGAACAGCACGCGAGAGACGCCATGGAGCAGGCCCTTGAGGTCGCCGGTGCTCACTTCCCGGTGGCTGTCGGGGACGTGGACAACCCGGCATGGTCCGTTGATCGCATCCAAATCGATCTGGTCCGCCGTCGCACCGTTCGGTAGGAAGTGGCGGGGCGGGTCGACATGGGTCCCGGTGTGCGAGCCCAAGGAGAGCTGGGAGAGGTTGTACGGGTCCCCCTTCGAGAGTTGATGCGTCGGTCGCACGGTGACCGGCGGATCGCCCGGAAACTCCGGCATCCCGGGATGCACGTCGGTCGAGATGTCGTAAGTGCGCGCCATCGGAGAGTTCACCGGCGTGGACGACCTGTCGAGCCGGGAAGGCATTAAAGACGTTCTCCACGTCGGACGGTCCGTGATCCTGATCTACGCCCCGGTGTTTGTCCCCGCGTTCCTGATCACTCTCCTCGAAATGACCGAGGTGGTCGCCCTAGTGTTCGCGCTGAGCGCGGGCGGTCCGGGGCTCCGGCATGCCATCTATGGCGCCATTTCGGGCGTCGCGCTCGTATCCGCTATCGCCCTTCTGGCTGGGACAGCGCTCGAGCGCCTCCCCTCGGACTACCTGCTCGGCCCTTCCGCGGTCGTCCTCGCCGCGTTCGGCGTCTTCCTGTTCCGCGGCACGCTGCGGTCGTATCGTCGGGCCCGCGCCGCCAGCTCCGGGGGCGCCGCGGCGGCCTATGCACCGCATCCGGTCGTGCAGTTCGGCGGCGGTTTCTCCGTCGGGTTGGTCGAGACCACCGAGGCGGTCATCGTCCTGCTCGCGCTGGCCGCGCCGGGTTACGGGCTTACTGCCCTCGTAGGCGCGGTCACGGCCGGGGCATTCCTCGTCGCGCTCGCGTGGGCTCTGAAGGGACAAATCCGGCGCATCAAGGTCCCCACGTTAAGGGCGTTCGCGACCTCGTTGCTCTTCACGTTCTCTGTCTTCTGGGCGGGCGAGGCGCTCCACTTGGCGTGGCCGGGGGACGACCTGTTCCTACTCCCCCTCTTCGTCGTCGCGGCGATCCTGGTCCTGGTCGCGATCCGGCTTGCCGATCGGCCCTCCGTTCGGGTAGAGACCAAGAGCTAAGAAGCCGCGCTGGCCCGCCGGACCTGCATGCCTCGACGGGAAGAACCGACGGACCCGGGCGACGACGTCGAGGACGGCACGCCCGACCCGGCGGATGAGGAACTCGGGGAGCAGGAGCCGCGACCGTCCCGACGGCGCCGGAGTCC